>CAZVYB010000090.1:0-1624 GCA_964631405.1 uncultured Lachnospiraceae bacterium | reverse complement strand
AGGTTATGAAGGCAAGCCGAGGCAAAGCCAACCCAACCACCGCCGAAAAACTTATCACAGAAAAATTGAATTAAAAAACAAAAAAATCTCGACATCAAAATCGAGATTTTTTCTTTAAAATTCAAGATTGAAGGCAGGACGGAGCGAAAACGTGCAATCGCTTGTTTCGCGATCAAACTCGCCGCTTCCTGTAATGTAATTCGGCATCCATGTATTTGTTGAACGAAGCCAATAGCGACTTCCCCATGCAACATTGGTTTGTATCGTTGTATCCCAAGTGCTAGGGACAATATTATCAGTCATTATCCCTCCTCCTACCATTGTGTAAATTTCTGCTACTGACATAAGCCAAAGTTTATCGCACAGTGTGCTTGTAGTATTTATGCTATAAATTGTTCCATCTGCACTATTCCAACCTATATTTGCATATAGGTTTTGCATATCTCTTGGCGTTATTGACGAATAAACTACATCATTTTCAAGATTAAGTTCTGTTAAATATTCTCCTCTTAAAAATTCTGTCATATCACTTGTAGCATAGTCACACCTATCACCGTCATTGTCATAAGAGTCAACAATGTTGATATATGTTTCCAAAATAAATGTCCCCGTGCCTGAGGTTGGTGCGGTTGAACCAGTGAATTTGTTACCATTAAGTCCTACAAGTCGCCAAACAACATCAGCGTTGTTGTATGTCCCCATTGTCACATAAAAGCCATTTGCGTCTTGTTTTAAATCAATTTGGGGTTTAGGTGCGGTGTATGTGATGTTTCCGCCCACAGAGAAGTCAAGGTCGGTCAAAGCCCAAACACCAACAAAGGTCAGCACGACTGCAAGTGCGATAAATGCTACACTTGATAAAATCTTAAATTTTGTGGTCATTTTTATTCTCCTTTTGCGACCAGATGTCGTCCGCTTAATCTAAATTCAAACTTTATTTGTTCCGCTTGAAATGTTGCGTTCTCCCCCAGTCCACCTGGGGAGGCACCCAACTCGTAATACGCGGACACGGCAGGGATAAACCCATGCCTAACCGCTACTCGTTCGGTTCCCCGTCCCTACGGATAAAACTACGCTAAGCGAAATTTGCTTTTGCAAATTTCTATTGTCGCTCGTTTTCTCCTTTTACCCAAAACAACAAGTTGTTTCGGGAGCCCGTTATCCGTTCATAAGGACGCACCTACGTGCGATTGATTTGCCCCCTCCCAGAAGGGGCTTTTTATGAAGTTGAATTTTGAAATTACTCCTTATGACTTATTCACTATTCACTCTTACTTATTACCTAATTTTACCCCCCCCCCATTGCTTATTTGTCAAGCAATATCACAAAGTTTTTTAAAAATTTTTAACTTGTCCCTCTTCCGACACTCACCTAATGTTCGTGTCTCCTTCCCCCAAGGGAAGGCAATTTTGTATGCTTGAAAGATATAAATAAAAAAATGGTTGCAAAAAAGACTTGGAAAATTCCAAGTCTTTTTTGCGATTAGTTTTCTTTTGGTTGCTTTTCTTGCAAGAAAAATAACATAAAAAGAAAAAGTCCCTTCTTTTTGAAAGGACTTTTGTTTTCTTTTTTACACGCCGTTTGGCCAGCGAGATTTAAACCAATCGGTGTCTTTGAGGATTG
>CAZVYB010000089.1:0-1650 GCA_964631405.1 uncultured Lachnospiraceae bacterium | reverse complement strand
AGGAATTACCCTGGTCTTTTTTAGTTTTCAAATCTTTTGGATAAAAAACATAGATTTAGAAACAAATAACAATAAAAAGGTGTAACACCCCTTAATTAATAATAAAGGGCAGTCAAAGGGTTTATCCTAGTAGAAACCAGTGAGGCGAACCTCATTGTAGCGGTAACAAAAATAGGGTTCATTCCACTTTCATTTTTTTATGACTTTCATCAATAAAACCAGAAGAAAATAAACATAAAAAATAAGGCGAGGAAATTTCGCCCTTAGTTTGTCAACAAATCTATAATTGCCTGTTTTTTCTTGTCATTTGTATGTTTGAGAAGTTCAAGGATTTTCTTATCTTCTTTGTATTGCAATATATCATAATAAAAGAACTCCTGAAGCGAAGAGCCACAAGCCTCAGCGATATCGTTTATAACGGATATCGAAGGCTCAAAATTTTTTCGATATTCAAGTCTATTTATATATGCCTCATTCTTGCCAATCCTTATGCTAAGTTCCCGTGCAGAAAGTCCTGCTCTTGTTCTTAATTGGCTTATTCTGTTTATAATCTCAATAAGTTCCATTATAGTTCTTCCTTTGTTAGATATATTCTAAACAATTTTTTAACTTGTATAACAGGATAACGAAACTCAAAATGAACAAATAAATATATGAGATATAGACTTTTATGTCTATATTTGTTGACAAAGATGTACTTTTAGGGTATAATGATGATATCAATCAACAAAAGGAGGAAAAAATATGAAGAAGAGAAGTATTGTTTTTGTTGTACTTATGTCACTCTTTGTTCCTTTTTATGCCTTATATTGGTATTGCTCATTCCAAAATCAACTCAAGAAAGAAACAGGGCTTGGTTTTGGTGGCTTTGGGCACTTAATGGCAACAATATTTTCTTTCGGAATCTACAGCATTGTTTGGAGTTACAAAGTGGGCGGAAGAATTCAAGTTCTCGGCGGGAAAGACAATGGAATTATGTATATGATTCTTACTCTTATAGGTTTTGGAACAATTGCATATTTCTTAATGCAAAACGATGTAAACAAAATCTAAAGGTCAGAGTGCTGACGCAAAGCGAGTTTTAAGCCAAATATCGCTTTCAAATTAATTGAAAACTAAACAAAAAAGATGTGGATATTTTTTCCACATCTTTTCTTTTAATGCATTTAAAGTTTAATTATAAAGGACTGGCTTTTTTTATTTTCAAAAAGTTGAGAGTTGTTAGAACTGGCATAACCGCACCCGCCCAGCGTAAGGCTGGCGGAACAGATACAGCCAAGAGTTTAGATAAAGTGGACGATAGTCGCTCAGCGTAAGGCTGGCGGAAGAGGCTCAAAAAATAAAGATTTTCAAAAAACTATTCAAAATCACTTGACAAAATGGCAATGGGGGGGGGTAATATTTTAAGTGAAAAGGTAAAAAGTAATAGTGAAGAGGTAAACCTCCCTCTGGGAGGGAGGTGTCCCGAAGGGACGAAGGGAGAACGCAACCGAATACGCTTCCCTCTCTGGTCGTTGGGGAGTGGCACGGAGTGCCGAGATGTGTCAATGAGGAGGTTATAGAATATGACATTAAAAACAAAATTGATTACAAGTGTGAGTATGTTCTTTTTGGTGGTGGCACTGCTTATGGTGGGCGTGTGGGCGGTGA
>CAZVYB010000088.1:0-1704 GCA_964631405.1 uncultured Lachnospiraceae bacterium | reverse complement strand
TGCTCTTTCTTCGGTCATAGAAAAATATCATTCACCGAAGAACTTGAAAAGAAAGTAAAAAATATTATTGAAGTGTTGATTGTAAAACATGGTGTTTTGACATTCTTATTTGGCAGTCGAAGCGACTTTAATTTTCTCTGCCACGCAGTTGTCACAGAACTAAAAACAAAATACCCTAGCATAAAAAGAATTGCCTACACTTGTAAACATGAAACTTGCACGCTGGAAAGCGAAAGAGAAAAATGGGAAGCAATTTATTCTCGATGTGAAAAAAGAGAAGTTCGCCTTCTTGGAGTTGAAGAAGAATATGAGTACAAAACCAAATACACAGCAGGCAGGGCAAGTTATGTAGAACGAAATCAAGCAATGATAAATGATAGTGATTTTTGCATTTTCTATTATGACGAAAACTATCAGCCCGAAATGAGAAAATACTCGAAACGAGCAATTGCATATTATCAACCCAAAAGCGGAACTTCCCTTGCATACAACTATGCCCTACGAAAAAAGAAGATTGTCTTTAATGTGAAAAACAATCCCTTCGCTTGACAGCTCGTAGTTGCAATGGTATACTTTAAACATATAAGAAGGGGGTAAAAATGACTGAAAATTATTATCTTGCACAAAAATTGTTGCTTGGATATTTTAAAAACCCAAAAAACAAAGAATTTTTTTATAATGTCATAGGAAGCAATACTGCAAATTTGAAAATATTTTTCGAAAAAGAACTTTATGGCTGGGTAAAAGAAGATTTCTTTAAATCAACAGCGTCAGAAAAAGATGCCGAAATCACAGAGGAAGACAAAACATGGAAATATAACCCTATTGAGTTTTTTCATGATTTGTCTGACAACAAAAAATGGATAACTATTTTTGCAAAATTTCCACACGATTTTGTGGGAAAAAATCTGGATTCAATAAGCGTCGCAATTGCCATGAAAGGAAATCCGCAAGAGGGACTTGAAATAAGGCTATTTTATTTGGAAATTGGAGAGTCTTATATTGACAAGCAAAAATGTGTTTTTGTTTGCGAAAATTCAATAGAAAAAAATGAGCACCTAAATTATGGCAAAATAGAATTTAACGAACATTTCATGGCAAATTTTAGAGAAAAAATTCAAACACTCTTGAATGAAGATTAAAATAACGCGGGTCTGAAGAAAATTTTTATTATAAACTATAAAATAGAAAACCTTTGTAAATCTTTATTGTAAAGATTTGTATAATTAAAAAAAGCAAGCAATGCATAAATGAAACAAAAATATCCCAAAATAAACATTTCTAACAACAAACAATGGTTTAAAACCAAATATAATTTACACATCACACATTTTGTCACACTTTGCCCCAATTATGGGGCATTTTTTGTTTTTTAGGGTGAAATTGCAAAAAACAAAAAATCGCTACAAACCTTTATTGATAAGGCTTATAGCGATTTTGATTTTTGGTAGAGATGAGTGGACTCGTTATGAGCCAAAGGCGAATGGCCGAGCTTTGCTCCGACTCCGCCCCCCACACATCATCACAGCGTTTTCTTAATTCGCTTACGCTCATACGCACTTCGTTGGCGTTCAGTAACACCCTGATGCAAAGTTTTCAACTTTGCGTGTTGCTTCGCAACACAAGGTGGGGAAAGATAAAATAAAAAAACAGCCCGTTTTAGGCTGTACTATGGTAGAGATGAGTGGACTCGAACCACCGACC
>CAZVYB010000087.1:0-1709 GCA_964631405.1 uncultured Lachnospiraceae bacterium | reverse complement strand
CACAAGAGTTTGTTATCACTCTTGCCGTGACCGACAAAACCGCCGACGCTTCACTCTCTGGCTTCTCTGTCATATTTAATATGGAAATGATAGAAGTGTCTGCCAAAGATGTCAGCGAGTATCCAACTTTGCAATTTTATGTAATAGACTCAACCGCAAAAACGGTGTCAGTCCAAGCAAATAGAAGTAATCTTCCTACGGGTGAACTTGATATACCTGCAAAAGCGCTTTCGGGCGGTGTGGAATATACTGTTACATCAATTGAATATGTTTCAAGTGGAACATTGCTTCAATCAACATCTCAAAATTTTGACAAAGAAATTCAATTGCCAGAAATGAAAATTGAAGAACCTACTGTTACAACAAATTATGCCTTCTCTGGTTGCACAGGGCTTACTTCTCTCAATATTCCTGACACAATAACCAATATAGCAGTTTCTTCTTTTATGGGGTGTACAAGTCTTGAAGAAGTCACAATTGGAAAAGGTGTTGAAAATTTAAATGATAAAGTTTTTGCCAATTGTTCAAACTTAAAAAAGGTATATATCTCTGAAAATTTAAAAAGTGTTGTAAATTCAAAGTTAAATTCATCGAATACAGGAACATTTTATAATAGCAACAATATAGAATACAATGTATATGGTAATGCAAAATATTTGGGGAATAGTAGTAACCCTTATATCGCACTAATGGAGGTTTCTGATACAGGTGTGACATCGCTTGAAATAAACCCTTTATGTAAAATGATTGCAATGCTCGCCTTCTCTGGTTGCGCAGGACTAACTTCAATCACAATCCCAGACGGCGTGACAACTATTGAAAATACTACCTTCTCTTATTGCACATCACTTACCTCAATCACAATCCCAGATAGCGTGACAAGTATAGGCTCTTATGCCTTCTCTTATTGCACATCACTTACCTCAATCACAATTCCAGATAGTGTGACAAGTATAGGTTATCAAGCCTTCTATAATTGCACAGGACTTGAAAGCGTGGCAATCGGCAGTGGCGTGACAAGTATCGGTGCTACTACCTTCTCTAATTGCACGGCACTTACTTCAATCACAATCCCAGATAGCGTGACAAGTATAGGCTATTCTGCCTTCTATGGTTGCACAGGGCTTGCAAGCGTGATAATTGGTAGTGGCGTGACAAGTATAGGAAATTTTGCCTTCGAGGGTTGCACATCACTTGCGACAGTTGAAGTGAAAGCAACAACAGTGCCAACTGGGGGAAGTAGTATGTTCTATAATTGCTCCTCATCACTTAAAATCTATGTGCCAAGTGCAAGTGTGAGTGCATACCAATCGGCAACAAATTGGAGCACTTATTCAAGCAAAATTCAAGCGGGGAGTTTTTAAAGTTTATTTTAAAAAAGTCCATGCAGGGGCGGGTCGAATGACCATGTCCGCATGGGCTTTTTTGATGGTGAGCCTCTTTTTGAAATGCTTTCCCCTCTGGCCGTGGGAAAGTGGCAAGGTGTATGCCTTGTCGATAGAGGTTCATTTTGGATTTTGTGTCCCTCTTTCCCCCTGCGGGGACCTTCCCCCAAGGGAAGGCTTGTAATGTTTTTTTATGAGCCTCTTCCGTCACTGCGTGACACCTTCCCCAGTCTTGGGGAAGGCGTATTCATAAGGTTGCTTATTCCTTCCGTTACTAAAAATAAAAGGAGGGCGTTGATGGCGAGTTTTTAATTATCTTAAAGA
>CAZVYB010000086.1:0-2123 GCA_964631405.1 uncultured Lachnospiraceae bacterium | reverse complement strand
AGACCCAATTGTTTTGTATACAAGCGACTATAAAGACAAAGAGGCATTCACAACCAAGGTGACTGTCCCTGCGGAGAATGAGGGCGAAGAGGCGACAGAAAAAGATGTCACCAACGCAAACATAATCGCACTTATTCAAAAATATATCCCTGTTTATGAAGAGGGCGAAGAAGAGGGAAGCAAGGAAATCATCATCAAAACCCAAATTGTTCAGGGAGAAGATGGTGACGAGGTGCAAAACCTTTATCTTTCAACCGCAATTCAAAATGTGGCTATAAAAAATGTTGTCTCAGTTTATGACGACACAAAAGAATCCTTCCTTTGGATTGAAAATATTTGGATTGCCGACTCTCCACTTGAAAAATCTATTTTAAGTTATGATGCAGTCGCAAACCAAATTGGCAAAAAGAACATTGAAGAAGGCGAAGAAACCATTTACAACGCCTTCATGACCGACCTTAAAACAGAGAGAAACACCACAAACGGCTATCTTATTTTGCCACTTCTTTGCATTGTGTTTGCTATGCTTTCAACAGTTATCACAACGGCATACAACAAACGCAAAAACGCCAAGAAGGGACTTCCAGAAGTCAAAGCAAACGCAAAGTGGACAAAGATTATCATTCCATGCCTGCTTGGCGTGTTTGCACTTTTCTACAACAGTGTATTTGCAATTTATATGTTGACTGGACAAGTTGTTTCCACCTTTATCCTCCCACTTCAACTTTTCATTGTTGACAAAATCATGGATAAAAAGTCAAAGAAAGAGGAAGAGAAAAAGGTCACCGTTGACTATTCAAGAAAATTCTAATAAAATTTTTAAAAAACGGTAAACTTGATAATAAAAAACAAATAAAATCACGGCACTTTATCTGCCGTGAAAGAAAAGATAAAAGGGAGAAAAAACTATGTTACAAGCAGAAGGTATCGGTAAAAATTTAGAACAGGCAATTGAAAATGCGCTGTTTGAACTTAAAGCCCCTCGTGAAGATGTTGACATCAAAATTCTCAGCGAAGGCGGACTTTTCAAAAAGGCAAAAGTTTTGGTGTCAATTTCAGAAGATGCAAAAGACAAATATGTCAAAAGAGTAGAAAAGAGGGCAGAAGAAAAAGCAAGCGTCGTTGTTGACGAAGAAAAGAAACAAGACCTCCCAAAAGAGGAGAAAACACCAAAAATAGAGAAGCCTCGTCAAAAGGAAGGGGCAAAAGCAGAAAACCAAGAAAGAAAAGAGGCAAAACTTGATGTGTCTATGGACGCAAAAGAGTTTTTGGAAGGCTTCCTTGCAGTTGCAGGCAAAGAAAACTGCACAATCGAGGTCAGTGAGGACGAAAAATATCTCACATACTCAATTCAAGGCGATGACCTCGGCGACCTTATCGGTCATCGTGGAGAAAGTTTCTATGCACTCAACAAACTTTTGACTGCCGTTGTTGGAAAAACCGAAAAAAGAATTTTGCTCGACATCGGCTCTTATCGCGAAAAACGCATTGAAAGTCTTGCATCTCTCGCAAAAAGAACGGCTGACCGTGTGGCTAAGTCTGGCAGATATGTACGCCTTGACCCAATGAACCCAAGCGACAGACGCATCATTCACACAACCCTTCAAAATGACGACCGTGTGACAACTCTTTCTAAGGGCAGTGAACCAAATAGATATGTCATCGTTTTCCCAAAAGAACAGGAATAAAAGGTGAATAATGGAAGAAAGAAGATATACTTTTGAAGAACTTTATCTTGCTGACATAATCAAAGTCGAAGACTTTATTTATGTGCATATGGAGCGTAACGGAAACCGCCCATTTATCGGCGGGAAAGTCCTTGACAACGGAAAAAACAATTTCTTTGTCAAAGAGGGCGACGATTTTGTTCATGTCACTAGCGGGCGAAAAATGGCGGTTATGTCCTATCCTTGTGGGCTTGGAGATGTGGGCATTTCAGAAGCAATCAAACCTCTTTCACAAAAGATAGATGTCGCTTGGCTTGATATAGACACAAAAGAGGTGACATTTTCCCTTGAAGAGGTGATTGCTCTTCAAAGAAAACTTGCCGAAAAGGGCGACCATAAAATGTCACTCACTGACGGCGTTGAAGAATTTTTAAATGCAAGCGAAAGAGAAAACGG
>CAZVYB010000085.1:0-2227 GCA_964631405.1 uncultured Lachnospiraceae bacterium | reverse complement strand
TCAAAGTGCACCCAAACCGAAAACTAGGCAAAAGTGAACCAAATCGTCACCGCGATTTTGGGTAGGTTTGATTAAAAGTTAGAATAGATAGTCAATTTGATTGAGATTATGCTTGAAAATGAATATAATTTTGATGATAATTAATAAAATTGGTGTTAGAAAGCATATTTTAATGATTTTCTATTGTTCCTAAGGGCTAGTTCGGGGTTCGATTCCCTTTGGGGGCACCAATATATTTTTTATAAAATTTTTTAGTCCTAAATGTTAATTCATTTAGGACTTTTATTTATAAGGGAATTGTTTTTTTTGTTGTTATAGTATGATGCCATTTGTGAAAGGCAAAAAATTTGCTGTTTTTAGGTAGGAGAGTATATTTTTGGGGTGTTTTGTGTGGCTTTCGCAATATAAATTTTTATATTTTTGAGAATATGCGTCAAAACATTTTGTGTGTTTGTTGTTTTATGATAATATAAAATAAATTTAATTCAGGAGAAAAAAATGAAAAAGGTATTTGTTTTTATTTCGTTGGGCGTTATGGCTCTCGGTGCGGGGCTTATGGTTGGTTGTGAACCTAAGCATGATGTGGCACAGGTGTGGTCATACGACGAATCTGGTCATTGGCATGAGTGTGGTGATTGTGAAAATATCTTTGACTTTACCGAACATTCTTTGGAGTCTGTTGAAGCGAAAGAAGCAACACCTGTTGAAGTTGGGTATGTTGCCCACCAAAAATGCCAAGAATGTGAGTATCTTTCTGGATACCAAGCAATTCCATATCTTTCATTTCAAGAAGAGGCAGATTTTTCAAAAGAGTATGACGGAGAAGAAATGACTGCACAAGATGTTGAAAATAAAATTATTTTTTCAAATGGTTTTCAACCTCAAATATCTTTTTACAACAAAAACATGGAAGGTGCGAGTCCAAAAGATGCCGGCGAATATGTTGTAAAGGTAAATATCCCAGCGGGGATAAATAATTCAGGTGCAGAAATACAAAAAGAATTTACCATATCTCCAAAGCAGGTGACGCTTAATACCAATTTTGAGTATAATGGAAAAACAATTTTTACAAAAACACTGACGCAAGCAGAAGGGCTTGCCACAAATGAAACCCTTTCGCTGAGCGTGACTTTTGATAGCAAAAATGTTGGTGCAAATGTGACTGAAACAACCATAACTGGCGAGGGAAAGGAAAACTATTCTTTTACATCAAATTCAGCAATCACACCAAAACCAGTTTTGGGAAACTTTACATTTACAGGTCTATGGGCTGACAAGACGGGGATAAGAAAATTTTATACAGAACTTAACTCGGAAAACGGCTTGATAGAGGGCGATGTTGCGGTGGCAAATGTAGAAATGGAAAGTTATGAGGCTGATGCCCCAATTTTAAGTTGCTATGTAGACGGCACGGACGGAGCAAACTACTCAGTCACACAAAGTCAATTTGATGTGAATACTGCATTTAGATTGACACTTAAAAATGGCAACAACAAAACTCTTTCGGTTTATGTCATTTATGGAGAAAATAAGGTTTATTCAAATCTGCTTTGCACAATTGAACTTTCATCAATTTCAAACCTTGCAACAACAGGGACGGTGTATTCAATTGACACAAATTATGAAACAGGTGTGTCAAATGCACTTATTCTCGCAGACTCACCTAATATCCTTTGTGCGAATGTAGTATACAATAGTAACGGCGATAAATTGACTGACGAAAACGGCAATTGGCTTATCCCAAATGGCTTAAACACAGCACTTTTGACATTTTCGGTTGATGAATTGTTAATTTAATAAGAAGATATGTTTCTTTTCTTTAAAAGAAAAGTAACCAAAAGAAAACTATACACAAAAAAGGCTTGGAGATTTCCAAGTCTTTTTTGCAACCATTTTTTTTGTTTATTTCTTCAAATAGAAAATGCATTCCCCAAGACTGGGGACGGTGGCAACTGGAACAGACGATGTTTGGACTTTTAGACAAATTGAACGATAGACGCCCAGCGTAAGGCCAGTGACAGAAGAGGGGCATGGAACAGACTCCGTCGGAATTTTGAACTAACTTAACGATAAAAGAGGTGCATAACTGCACCCGCCCAGCGTAAGGCTGGCGGAAGAGGCTCAAAAAATAAAGATTTTCAAAAAACTATTCAAAAACGCTTGACAAAATGACAATGGGGGGGGGTAATATTTAAGTGAATAGATAAAAGTGAAGAGGGAAGAAGTA
>CAZVYB010000084.1:0-2266 GCA_964631405.1 uncultured Lachnospiraceae bacterium | reverse complement strand
AAAATTATAAAATCAGTCGGCTCAAATTTTAGCCAACTGATTTTTTTTATAATCTTCGCACCGCTTGCGACCGCTGACCGCAAGCGACGCTTCAATAGGAAGTCGCACATTCGGCGAGCGATGCCCGCCTCATACGCTCCATATTGAAAACCCGCACGCAAACGGAGCGTTGACCCGTTTGCACGCTCCTCACCCCGCTCCTCACCCCGCTCCTCACCCCGCTCCTCACCCCGCTCCTCACCCCGCTCCGCACCGCTTGCGACCGCTGACCGCAAGCGACGCTCCGCTTATAAGGTTGAGAATTTGAAAAATATTTCAATCAAACAAATCAAGCCTTCCCTTGGGGGAAGGTGCTTCGTAGAAGCGGAAGAGGGAAATAGAAAGAAGGAATAGAAAGGGCATAACCACCCAATGAGCCTCTATCGACAAGGGGCAAGCCCTTGCCACTTTCCCCGGTTTCGGGGAAAGCATTTCAAGAAGTGGTGCATAACTGCACCATTGGCGGAACAGATTAGGTCGGGGGTTTAGACGAGGCGTACGATAATCGTCAAACATTTGGTTTGGCGGAACACTGTAAAGCATGACTTTTCTGCCCACTTAACGATAGTCGCCAAGCGTTAGGCTTGTGGCGGAACACTGTAAAGCATGACTTTTCTGCCCACTTAACGATAGTCGCCAAGCGTAAGGCTTGTGGAACAGATAAAGTTGGGGATTTAGACAGGGCGTACGATAAGAAACGGGTGTAACACCCGCGAATTTTGACTTCTTTTGTCGAACGAGAAAAAGCACCCTCAAAACGCTTGACAAAATACAGGGGGGGGTAAAATTGATAGTGAAAAATAAGCGGAATTTCGGGGGTTGTAGCGATTTTGAAAATTTTTCAAAACCGCCCAAAACGACCTTCAAAAAAACCAACTTATTTATATAAGGAGCGAAAATTATGAGTTTGAAAACAAAATTGACAAGTTGCATAATTGCCTTTATGATGATTATTAGCGTGCTTGTTGTTGGTGTTTGGGCATTGAAAACCACAAACTTCACCGTGGGCGGAAACATCACCTTTAAAACAAAGGGTATCCAAGCCACAATCACCGATGCAACTTTGACCGGTGCAACAACAACCGACAATACAACGGTGGGCAGTGCGACAAGATGCAAAGACATCACAATCACAGACAACACAACAGAGGAAAACCTTGCAAGTGATTATGAAACATGGCAGGGACTTGCCCTTCAATTCAGCGAAACAACCGCAACATTGACTTTCACAATCACAAACACAAAACCAGAAACCGAGGACTATCCATTTATGAGTGTTGAGGTGTCAATTTCTCACGATAGCATTGAAAACGCAGATATCCAAGTGACTAACACAAACGGCGGAAACAAAATCTACCTCGCCTCAGGTGCAAGTGCAACATACACAATTTCTTTCTACCTTAATGATAAAACCGCAGACGCAAGCATATCAGGCTTCAAGGTAGATTTCGAAATGGAAAGAATGACAACTTCACCAACAGAATCAACAGTTCAACTTTCTTATAACAGCACTGGAAACTATTATTATGTAAACATGGGTACATACAATAGTTCTTCTCTTGTTTGGAGATTGGTTTCATTTGACGGGGTAAATCCATATACTCCAACATCGGCAACCCCACCAACAATGTATACCCAACTTAATAGCGATGGGGCATACACAAACGCAGTTTTCCTGCTTCAAACATATATTTCAAGCCTTTCAATGTGTCATGACTCAGATTATACAACAAACAATTATTGTGATAGCGAAATTCGTGCATATATCAAATCAACAGGGACAGGCACAATGTATGCAAACTATTCAATGAGCGGAACGGTTTGGAACAAAATTCAAGCCCGCTCAATCAACGACCTTCACGACGATATTGGCTGGAACTATTATGGTAATGATTCAGCATATGCAACCAATGCAATTTACGATACTACACCAACAACTTCAAGCACTTCAAAAACCGATAAACTTTGGCTTATGTCTGTAAAAGAAGTATACACCCTTCTTGGCGGTGGCAGAGTTATCAACAATACGATTCCTACCGATTGGAGTTCTGTGATGGAGAATACTGCATGGGATTACTATTATTGGCTTCGCTCGCCTTACCCTTACGGTTCTGACTATGCGTTCCGTGTCGACGACGGTGGCGATTGGGACTACGACGGTGTTGGCAGCGGTTACGCCGTTCGCCCCGCTTTCAATCTAAATTTCTAACGACAATATTCGACAAAG
>CAZVYB010000083.1:0-2377 GCA_964631405.1 uncultured Lachnospiraceae bacterium | reverse complement strand
CAAGAAATCGTTATTGACGACCATGAAAACCAAAATAAAGAATAAAATTTTTAAGAAGCCTCATTTTGGGGCTTTTTTTGTGTCAAATACTCTTTATCAACAAAAAATAATAAAAAATTTAAAAAATTTCATTCAAATCGCTTGACTTTTTCTGGGGGGGGGTAAAATTAAAGTAATAAGTAAGAGCGAAAAGTGAAGAAGAGAAAATAAGAAAATAAAAACAATTTTCGACATAATATGGTATAAAAATTGCGGGGGGGGGATAGTATGAGTATAAAAAACAAAATTTTGACCTTAATTTCGCTTATGGCACTGACAGCCGTTATGCTGGTGGTGGGCGTATGGGCATTAAAAACCGTCAATTTCACAGTTGGTGGCAATTTGTCATACATCGCACCGGGGATTGAAGCAACAATCTCCAAAGGCACAATGTCAAATGGGGTTTGGGTCAACGCAAGTGATGCCTCTACCAAAATGCCACTCACTCAAATCACAACAACAGACACAGAAGAAAGCCTAGAAGAAAAGTTTTCATATTGGCAAGACCTCAACCTCAATTTCAATGAAGCGGGCGACGATGTGACAATCACCTTTTCAATCACAAATGATATGGAGGATAAATATCTTTCAATCAGTGTCACAACATCTTACGCTTCTGCTGATAATGCAACAATCTCGATTAATACATCTTCGGTAAGTCTTGTTCCCAATGCCTCACAAGAATTTATTATCACTCTCGCAGTAGCCGACAAAACAGCAAATGCAACCCTCTCTGATTTTGCAGTTATCTTTCATATGGAGATGGGGGCGACAATAACAAAAGCCGAAGATGTATCATATCTCACATTCACATATGACGATACAACAATGGAAGCACAATTAAAAAGATGCGATACATCAGTCACCTCAGTAAAAATTCCTGCAAGAATTTTATATAATGAAAAAGAATATACGGTGACTTCAATGTATTCTCACGCAGTGTTTCCAACAAATGGTGTTTTTTATAATTGCACTTCACTAACAAGCGTGATTATTCCAGATACTATGACAAATATAGGTCTTGGGGCGTTCTATAATTGCACTTCTCTCACAAAGGTAGTTATTGGTGAAGGGGTCACCTCTATTGGTTGGCATGCTTTCGCTTATTGCTCCTCTCTTACTTCAATCACAATCCCTGATGAAATAACAAGTATAGGTGCTTGTCTTTTTCTCAACTCTGGTATTACCAGTATTACTATTCCAGATAAAGTAACAAGTATAGGCGATTCTGCCTTCTCTAATTGCAAAGGACTTACCACAATCACAATCCCCGCAAGCGTAACATCAATAGGACAAAACCCGTTCTCTGGTTGCAGTGGACTTGAAACAATAATAGTAGAAAGTGGAAATACAGCATATAATAGCAATAACAATTGCAATGCAATTATAGAAACATCAACAAACACTCTTATCACAGGTTGCAAAAACGCAATCATTCCTTCCACTGTGACAAGTATAGGCTCTTATGCCTTCTCTGATTGCACAGGACTAACTTCAATCACAATCCCGGATAGCGTGACAAGTATAGGTACTTATGCCTTCCGAAATTGCACCGGACTTACAAGCGTGACAATTGGCAGTGGCGTGACAAGTATAGGGAATTACGCCTTCAATAGTTGCACAGGACTTACCTCAATCACAATCCCCGAAAAAGTGACAAGTATAGGTCAATATGCCTTCTCTGGTTGCAGTGGACTTGAATCAATAATAGTAGAAAGTGGAAATACAGCATATAATAGCAATAACAATTGTAACGCTATTATAGAAACTTCAACAAACACTCTTATTTCAGGCTGTAAAAACACAGTCATTCCTTCGACTGTGACAAGTATAAAATATTCTGCCTTCAATAGTTGCACAGGACTTACCTCCATCACAATCCCAGATAGTGTGACAAGTATAGGAAATAATGCCTTCAATGGTTGCACAGGACTTACAAGCGTGACAATTGGCAGTGGCGTGACAAGTATAGGTCAATATGCCTTCTCTGATTGCACAGGGCTTAACCAAATGACCTGCAATGCAACAACTCCTCCAACTTTGGGTGCTCATGTATTCTCTGGCTGTTCCTTTACCCTCACAATCCCGAGTGAAAGTGTTGATGCTTACAAGGCGAGTGACTGGGGAGATTATATAACCTGATAGATTTTCAAAAAAGCAAACTTTTGAGTTTGCTTTTTTGTTTGACAAACTTTTTTAAACCTTTAAAAACGGCAGTAAGTTGTTTGGGAAAGGAGAAATTTCTGTTTTCAAGTTGTTTTTGCATAAATGCCTTTTTTGTGGCATAACTTATCTTGTCACATGGAGGATAATCATGGAAAAATTTGAAATCTATGAC
>CAZVYB010000082.1:0-2417 GCA_964631405.1 uncultured Lachnospiraceae bacterium | reverse complement strand
CTTTTTTAAGCAATTTATCAATAAAATCTTGCTCTTCTTTTGGCATATGATAATTACTGTTGATTGTGTAATCGCATACAAGATAAAAATTATCTTTATTTTTAAGGGAATCAATCAAATCTTTTTCTAAATTAGTGTTATTTGATATGGTAAACAATGAATTGAAGAAACAAAGCACAGGATTTTCAACTCGTCCATTTAATACAAAAATTCCCACATCAAATTCAATAGTTTTAGGAAGTTTTGGCTGAAAATTCTTGTAATTATTAGTTTTCTTTATTGCCCAGTCGCAATTATCAATGCCATAATATTTAACATTATTCCCAAATACTTCAGTAGCACCAATATAATCAAGACCAATTCCACAGCCAAAAGAAAAGATTGTTAGATTTTTATTTCCTACAATCTTTTTAAGTTCAATAAAACTTTCATAATTTTTATCATAATTTCGTTGAGCATATTCTTTCAAGTAATTTAGGTTCGAACATAAATTATTATAATCCAAATGCCCAGCACAATCCTTTTTGCAATTTTCACATTTGGGGAATTGATATCCTTCCCATAATTTTTCTATTTTCATAAATCACTCCTTTTAAAATCAAAAAGGTCAAAGAATATGATTCTTCAACCTTTTTAAGATTTTAATATGCAGAGTGCTTGAATTTCAAGTTTGAGTGACATATTTTTGTTTATCACAAAAACAATAGTTGCGTCTAAATTTTTGCGGTCATTATTAATATAAAATGACATTAAAGTTCTCTTTCGTTATTTTTTAAAGTTTCAACGGCAACAGTCAATTATCTATCATAACGATTGTATAAATCTTGTAAGGTAAACTTGGAACAATCTACAACTATTGCAAATTCTTTACAAATATGTTCTTTCAAAGATTTAGATTATTCACTAAACAATGCAAAACAAAGGTTGATTGATATGTTTGTAAATCGTGTATTGCTATTTGATAATGAGTGCTTTATTTACTTTAATATTAGTGATGATAAAGGAACACAATTAAAATTAAGTGAACAACCAGATTTTGAGCAAGAAACTGAATTTTTAGCAAAAAAAGAACAACCCGAACAAAAGTGTTCGGATTGTTATCACTTGGCGGGAAGTCAGTAATTGCGTTTGAACTCTTTTAGCTGAAGATAGAGAATCTTTTATATCCTCAACTTCAACTAATTCAAGTTCTTTATTGGTCGGTTTTATATTAAAGAATGCCACGTAATTATCATCAGTTACTAATACTTGCCATACTAAATAATCAATAACTTTCTTCTGATATTCTTTATCATTGACATCACCTACAAGAAAATCTAACATAAATTCTTGCAGGTCTTTTTTTGTTAATCTATAACCACGTTCTAATTCAAGCTGTGCCTCTTGATATTTCAAATCATTAAGCAAAATTTCAAACTCATTCATTTTCTTTTCAATAGCATTTTGTAGTATTTGACTTTTTGCTTTTACAAAAGCTGAAGCTTGTTCATCAATTTCTTTTTCAACATCAGATATTCTTTTTTGAATTGATTTTAAATTTTTCTCATCAGTTCTTGTATCATAATATTTCAAAACATCTTCTATTGCTTTATCCATACATTTCTCATCACTTAAAAAATCAACAACAGCCATTGTTACTGCTTTTTCTAAATGGTCTTTGTTTTCTCTTTTCTTATCACAAGTTTTCTTTCTTCTAGTTTTGCAAGAGTAGTAGTGAAATTGAGTTCCTGTTTTACTTGTTCCACCATCTGCAACCATTTCGCCATTACATTTTCCACAAAATAATTTGCCAGTCAAAAGATAAGGTTCACGAGCAGTTGCAGTTCCACCTAAAAAGTATCTATTTTCAGCAAGTCGGTTTTGCACTTTTTCAAAAGTTTCTTTATCAATAATTGGTGGGAACATATTTGTACATCTTCTTCCACCAAACTCAAAATCACCAGTGTATTTTTTGTTAACAAACCATTTGTCAAAAGATTTACCTGTAAAGGGCTTATCTTTAATTCTATGTCCAGCAGTGTTAAGGTCATAAGCAATTTGCTTTTTAGTAAGTCCTTTTGCATATTGTTCAAAAGCATATTTAACAATATTTGCTTGTTCTTCATCTATTGCAACTCTTTTTATATATTTTCCAACTTTGCCAGCAATAGGTTCAAGGTCAAGTTTATATCCATAAATAAGAGTTCCGCCACAATAAGTTCCGTTTGCAACACTTGTATCAAGCCCATCTTTAACACGTTTTGAAAGTCGCTTACTATATTTTTCAGCGTTCCAGTCCAAAAACATTTCATAAAATTCGCCACCTTCATCTTCTGCAATAGGTTCAAGTGCTGACAAAACTCTTATTCCATATTTTTCTTTTAGCATTTCTTTATACATAATGCTATCTCTACGATTACGAGCAAATCTATCAAACA
>CAZVYB010000081.1:0-2729 GCA_964631405.1 uncultured Lachnospiraceae bacterium | reverse complement strand
CCCACGACCTCCAGCGTGACAGGCTGGCGTTCTAACCAACTGAACTACCGAGCCACATAATTTTCTTATGTGTAATATACCAACTTCTGTGTCAATAAGAAGTGGTGGGCCCTCAGGGACTCGAACCCCGGACCAACCGGTTATGAGCCGGTCGCTCTAACCAACTGAGCTAAGGGCCCGTAGCAAACTTATTTAACTCATTTGAGTGGTCGGGGTGGAGAGTCTCGAACTCCCGACCTCATGGTCCCAAACCACGCGCTCTACCAACTGAGCCACACCCCGTCGAACAAGTTTACGAGGATATTTTACTATATTCTTTTATCCATGTCAAGAAAATTTCAAAGATTTTTGAAAAATTTTGAAGTTTTTTGGTGATTTGTCATCACATTTATTATTTTATTATTTTTTGTACCCTTTTGTCAAACGATTTTAAGAAGTTTTTTATTTTCTCTTTTAATCCTCCTCTCCACCATAAAAGTCAAACGCCTTCATGATTTCGCTTAAATCGTCTTTTGGATTGATTGCCTCTTTCAAATCAAAGCCCGATGACTGTATTTTCATTGCTTTTGGCTGTTCCTCTGGGGGTTTTGTGTCCAAAAACTTGTCAACAAGGTTATCATACTCGTCATCTTCGTCAAGTTTCATTTGGGTTACAGGTTTTATCAAACTTCCTCTATCCACCCTTTCTATCCTTACCTCTCGTGGGTTCTCCTGCACCCTCCTTCCCTGCATTTTGCTGAGAAGCACCCTCATAGGGTCGTTTTCTGTGCCAGTCTCTACGCTCTCTTCCTGTTTTGATTCATTGCTATCAATAATCACTCGAATCTCTGCAAGCAACTTTTTATAACCGCTATTGACAAGAAGCCCCGGGTCACGCTCATTCAGTTTTTCAAGAAAATTAACCATTTGTTCATAGACCATTCGCAATTGTTCTCCACGAAGAGCCTCAATATTTCTGTTGCCTTCTGCTTGATATCTCTTGAAAGATTCAAGCATTGACACAATATTCTTCTCCTTCGATTCAACCTCTTGGCTCTTTCTTTTCATTTCAAGCACCTTTCGCTCTCCATCTAAAACCTTTAAACGCTCTTCCATCAAAGCCTTTTCATAATCAGCCTTCAATTGGGTGATAAACTGGTCCACCTCTTTTTTGTTATAGCCATTGAAATCGGTTGAAAACATTTAGCACTCTCCTCTTACAGTGTGAAAAATCTTATTATCAATATTAGCACACCGAAAGCCAAAAATGCAACAAAAATCCACATGAATATGATTTTTAGTAGAAACAATAAAAGTCCCAAAGTCACGAAAAATAGCGATAAAGAAAGAAATATTTGGAAAGGCTCTTTATAAAAAATCCCAGTCACAAGGGAAGAGATTGCAAATGCAAGAAGAATAAAGGCGGGATATAAATTTTCTATTTGAAGTTGTCGGCACAAGAAATAGAACCCACCAACCCAAAGCAGGCAGAGCCCAAAATAGCATGAAGAATCAAATTTGAAAAGCAGGCTTTTTACAAACAAATGAAATCCTGTTGTGATGCAAAAAATATAAAAAACATCATTATATCTTCCTGTTAAAATTGACAAAATGGATAGCCCTACAAATACCAAACTGACTACAACAACAGACAGGGCAAGCCATATGCTTTTCTTGATTTTAAATACTCTTCCTCTCATACATTTATTATGCCAAATGTTGTTTTATTTAATCAAAAAAGGCGACTTTTATCCGTCGTCCTTCTTTATTTCTTCTTTTTGTCCTTTGTCGTCCTCTTTTGGAGGCGTTTCTTGGGGGATTTCAATTTTTATCTCGCCTTTCCCCTGTTGCAATTTTTGTTGATAATATGGTTTTAATTCTGAGATTGACTTGATTTTGCCCTTTTTATGCAAAAGATAGCTTGTAAGGATAAAGCCTATCCCAAACAAAATCAAAAGTATCGACAAAAATTGAGAAACACGCAAACTGCCAATATAAAGGCTATCCGTCCTCAGTCCTTCTATCCATGCCCTGCCTACACCATATATTATTAAGTATAGTGCCATTGCAGAGCCTCGATAGCGGAGTTTGTCCTTCCGTAGCATAACCATTAAAAAGGCAAATGTAACCAAGTTCCAAAGGCTCTCATAAAAAAATGTTGCGTAGTGCCAGCCTGCTCCGTCGCAAGTACAACCCGCTTGATTGCAGTCGTCAATATATACGCCAAATGGAAAGAACTTCATGGACTGGTTTTCAATGAAATACCCGTAAGCCTCTTGATTGATAAAGTTTCCCCATCTGCCAATAGCCTGCCCCAAAATCAATGCAGGCACAACAACATCTGCGATATCCAAAAAGTTTTTTTTATGGATAAGGCAGTATATCATAATGCCTATTGCACCTCCGATTATACCGCCGTAAATCGCCATGCCCCCCTTCCAGATTTCAAACACCTGCCAAAAAGAGGTGAATTTGTCAAGGCTGAACAGCACATAATATATTCTTGCACCAATGATTGAAAGTGGAAGGACATAGCAGGCAAGCAAAATTATATCGTCGCCTTTTAATCCCCTTAGTTTTGCATTTTTGAAGGCAACAAAAACGCCAAGAGCCATGCCCACGGCGATAATCAGCCCATAATATGCAATATCTAAGCCAAAAATGGTGAAATGTTTATCATAAAAACCAAACATACTTATATTATAATGTCGCCCGCACCTATTTGTCAAATTTTTAAACAGAAAAAGCCC
>CAZVYB010000080.1:0-2744 GCA_964631405.1 uncultured Lachnospiraceae bacterium | reverse complement strand
ATTTTGCCAAGGGTGTTCCAAAGGTTTTTGATAAGCATTGCAGTTATGTCCATAGTCGATGTTTTGCTGTTCTCTATTTGACAAACAATCTCCCTTGCCTCTTTTAAAATTTGAGATTGACGGGCGTTCAATAAAAGTGTTCTATCAAAGATAATTTCCTCTTTTAACACTAAAAAATAGATTTTTTCTTTGATTTTTTCGATATTTTGCTCTTTTAAGGCAGAAATTTCAATTTCGATTGGCTGTTTTTCAAGTTTTCTATCAAGGTCACACTTGTTTACCAATGTTATCACATTGTTATTATTTAATAACAATTCACCTATGCCGTTTTCTTGCTCTTGCATAGGCCGGCTTCCGTCTAAAACATACAAAATAACATCGGCAGAGGACAGTGCTTTTTTGGCTCTGTCAACACCGATTTGTTCAACGGTATCATTGCTTTCTCTTATCCCGGCGGTGTCAATAAAATTAAATTTCACCCCTTTGTAACTTGTGCTTTCGACAAGAGTGTCACGGGTTGTGCCTTCAATATTTGTCACAATTGCCCTATCCTCTCCAATCAGGGCGTTAAGAAGGGAAGATTTGCCCACATTTGGCGACCCGACAATTGCAATGTTGATGCCGTTTGAAATATATTGAGAGTTTTTTGCCAAAACAATCAAATTTTCAATTTCTTTTTTGGCGTTTGAAACAATGCCAAAAACCTCACTGCGAGTGGTTTCCTCAATATCCTCTTCTGGATAGTCAAGCGTTGCCTCGATTTTTGCAAGACATTCGGTCAAGTTATTTTGAAGAGATGTTATTTTTTGAAACAATTTGCCTTCTGCAACACTCAAAGAGGCTTTCAGTTCGCTCTCGCTTTCTGCATTGATTTCGCCGATAATGCTTTCTGCCATATCAAGGCTTACTTTTCCGTTCTCAAAGGCTCTTTTGGTAAATTCGCCCCCGTCTGCAAGTCTAGCCCCGCAGTCAATAAGCCTTTCAAGTACCTTTTGGGCAAGAATCGTACCGCCGTGAATTTGAAATTCGACCATATCTTCTCCGGTGTAAGTTTTTGGCGATTTGAAGTATACGGCAAAACATCTTTCAAAGATATTTTCGTCCACCTTAAATTTCCCAAGATATAGATAGTTAGATATAGGCTCTTCTGGCATAGAAGAAGATTTGAAAACCTTTTTTAAAATTTCCAAACAATCTTTTCCGCTCATTCTTACGATAGAAATAGCCCCTTTCCCCATAGGGGTTGAAATTGCACAAATAATATTTTTCATGATTATATTATACACGACTATTTCCCCAAAAGCAAACCCAATTTTAGATTTGAAAACAAATATTTTATACTATAAATATGCGACTACAACCCTGTCTAAATCTGGCAGATACATATTTATTTTTATAAAGATTATATAAAATTGAATTTTTTTTGGAAGTTGACAAGTTATTATTTTATAACAAACTGCTTTATTTTAAATACTTAAAGCGTTTTGTTTTTCGATTTCCCTTTTTGCGTTTTGGTATCTTTCGATAGTTTCCAACAAATATCTTTCTCTTGCTTTTGGGTCAAGTTTAAGAAGCCTGCTTTCGTCCATAAGATATTTGAGAGGGTTTGTCATGGCATCTTCTCGGTCAAGAACATCTCTAACTTTTTCAACAAATTCTTCATCTCTATTGTTGATGACTTTTATGTTTGCATTTGAGTATGTATCTCTCAGTCCTTTGTTCAACAATCTATTTTTAGCCCTTAATGCCAATGCTTTCAAAGCGTCACTTTTCATAATTTACTCCTTTTTATTTTGTTCTCTTTTTCAAAACAATGCTAGTATAGGATATATCAGAGAAATCGCCAAGGTATATTTTCGGTAATTGCGTCGAAATATGTAATTTTTTGTAAAGCAGGAAATTTTAAAACTACATAATAAAACCTTTATATTTTATATATCGCTGATGCTTATAAAAGTTCTTCGTCAACGATAATATTTCTGATTGAAAAAAGTTTTGTGTTAAAAAGCGGTATAGAAAATGAAATTTAAAATAAAAAGAAATGTTTGCTATAAACAAAAGAATTATGATATAATATGTGTGGAGGTAAAACTATGAAAGAACTTAAAGGTACAAAAACAGAACAAAATTTAATGGAAGCATTTGCTGGTGAAAGCCAAGCAAGAAATAAATATAACTACTATGCTTCAAAAGCAAAGAAAGATGGATATGAGCAAATTGCGTCAATATTTGAAGAAACGGCAAACAACGAAAAAGAGCACGCAAAACTTTGGTTTAAGGCTTTGCATGGAGGTGCTGTCCCTTCAACTGTCGAAAATTTGATTGACGCTGCCGCTGGTGAACATGGAGAGTGGACAGATATGTATGCTCGTATGGCAAAAGAGGCAAAGGAAGAAGGTTTTGACGAACTTGCAAAACAATTTGAAGGCGTGGCAGAAATTGAAAAAAGACACGAAGAAAGATACAACAAACTTCTTGAACTTGTGAAGAACGGGACAGTATTCAACAAAACAGACAAAAAGGTTTGGATTTGCAGAAACTGCGGACATATTCATGTAGGAGAATCTGCTCCAACAGTATGTCCAGTATGTGCACACCCACAAGCATATTTTGAAATCCACAACGAAGAATTTTAAAAGAAATACAGAAATTTTGACACCCTTTTACAAAAATTTAATAGGTGCATAATAAAAATACACAATAAATTCAAAAAGTCGCTTAAAACAAGCGACTTTTTTGCTTAA
>CAZVYB010000079.1:0-2879 GCA_964631405.1 uncultured Lachnospiraceae bacterium | reverse complement strand
GCCTTTTCTTCTGGGGCTTTGTCGATTTCGTCATATTTCATTTTTTGTGTGCCGTAAAGCATAGTGATTGCGGCTGTAAGAGTTGTCTTACCATGGTCAACGTGACCGATTGTACCAACATTTACGTGTGGCTTAGATCTAACATAAGCTTCTGCCATAATTTATAATCTCCTTTTTAAATTCTAATGGTATTTTAGCATACTTTTTTTTAAATGCAAAATGATTTTGCAAGATTTTTTTGGTTTTTTAGGGCCACCACGCCCCCTTCGAGACACTTTATGACCTTTTTATAAATTGGTTTTGAAGAAAAAGTGGTTTTTGTATTATTCTTAAATTCAATAGCCAAAGCATTGACGGTATGTTTGAGGCAGTTTGAATGAAAAATTTGATATAAAAATCTTTCCCTCCTTCCTATTAAATAAAGTCAAGAATAATTTTTATCATGCACAGGCGAGTTGCCCCGCCTTATGCACAACAAGATTTTTTGAAATTAGTTTTGTTTTGCTCTTTCGCCAATAATTCCAGAAGCGATATTCTTTGGAACTTCTTGGTAGCGGAGTGGTTGCATAACATATGCGCCTCTGCCTTGTGTTTGAGAACGAAGGTCGGTTGCATATCCAAACATTTCAGCAAGTGGAACTTCGGCTGAAATCACCTGAGCACCATCACGAGCCTCAGTGCCAGTGAGCATACCACGACGAGAAGTGAGGTTGCCCATAACTGTACCAAGATAGTCGTCTGGAACTTCAACGGTGACTTGCATGATAGGTTCAAGCAAAACGGTATCAGCACGCTTTGCAGCGTCTTGGAACGCCATTGAGCCTGCGATTTTGAACGCCATTTCAGAAGAGTCAACTTCGTGGTAAGAACCATCAACGAGGGTTACTCGGAAGTCAACGGTTTCATATCCAGCAAGAACACCGTTGAGGCGTGCTTCTTGGATACCATTGTTGATTGGTTGGATAAATTCTTTTGGAACTGAGCCACCAACTGTTTTGTCAACAAATTCATAACCTGCACCCGGTTCAAGAGGTTCAATTTCAACAACGCAGTGACCATATTGACCTTTACCACCGCTTTGGCGAATGAACTTACCCTCAGCCTTGATAGGTTTTTTCATATATTCTCTGTAAGAAACTTGTGGTTTACCAACAGTTGCTTCAACCTTAAATTCACGAAGAAGTCTATCAACAATGATTTCAAGGTGAAGTTCTCCCATACCAGCAATCAAAGTTTGACCTGTTTCTTGGTTTGTTGATGCTCTGAAAGATGGGTCCTCTCTCATAAGTTTATTAAGAGCGAGAGCCATTTTCTCTTGCATATCTTTTGTTTTAGGTTCAATAGCAAGTTGGATAACTGGTTCTGGGAAATCCATACTTTCAAGTTGGATTGGGTGTTTTTCGTCACAAAGAGTGTGACCTGTTGTTGTGTCTTTAAGACCAACGATTGCCGCGATATCACCCGCACCAACCTCTGTGATTTCTTGGCGTTGGTTTGAGTGCATACGGATAAGACGACCTACTCTTTCGGTTTTTCCAGTGATTGAGTTGTAAACATAAGAGCCTGCAACAAGTTTTCCTGAATATACACGGAAGAATGTAAGTCCGCCCACAAATGGGTCAGTCATGATTTTGAATGCAAGACCTGAGAAAGGTGCACTTTCGTCAGCAGGTCTTTCCTCTTCCTGTTCAGTGTCAGGGTTTACGCCCTTGATTGCTGGAATGTCAAGAGGAGATGGAAGATAGTCAACCATCGCATTAAGGAGCATTTGAACGCCCTTGTTTTTATATGAAGAACCGCAAAGAACTGGTGTAAGAGTTTTTGTAATTGTTGCCTTTCTGATTGCAACTTTAAGTTCTTCAATAGAAATTTCTTCTCCTTCAAAGTATCTTTCAAGGAGAGCATCGTCAGTTTCAACAACCTTCTCGATAAGAGCATTGTGATATTCCTCAGCCTGTGCTTTATATTCTTCTGGAATATCAGTGATTTCAATCTGCATACCCATATCGTCTTTGTAAATTTCGGCTTTCATTGTAAGAAGGTCGATAATTCCTGTGAATGTATCAGCAGCACCGATTGGAAGTTGAATTGGCAATGGATTTGTTTTAAGTTTTGACTCAATAGATTTGAGGCAGGCAAAGAAGTTTGCTGCATCTCTATCCATCTTGTTTACATAAATGATTGCAGGAACATGATACTTTGTTGCTTGACGCCAAACAGTTTCTGTTTGAGGTTGAACAGTGTCACGAGCAGAAAGAACGAGAACTGTTCCGTCAAGAACTTTAAGAGAACGCTCTACTTCAATTGTGAAGTCAACGTGTCCAGGAGTATCAATGATGTTGATTTTATGGTCTCTCCAACTGCAGGTTGTGCAGGCAGAAGTGATTGTGATACCACGCTCTTGCTCTTGTGCCATCCAGTCCATGGTAGCAGCACCATCGTGAACTTCACCGATTTTGTGGCTTTTACCAGTATAGAAAAGGATTCTTTCTGTTGTGGTTGTTTTACCAGCGTCGATGTGAGCCATGATACCAACATTTCTTGTCATTTCAAGATTGTTTGCCATTTTATTTCTCCTATTTATATTTTAGCCATTTTTCGGCAGGGCTAATCTGCCATATATTATATAGTTGCGAGCCTTACGCTCGGCGGCTGTCAGCAATTGGGTTTGTTTTGTTCACCCAAAAGTGATGCAAACTAAGCCCTTCCCCTATCCGCAAAGGCGGTTCCTTATGAGCGGAGGGAGATTGCGAGCCTTACGCTCGGCGACTATCAGCAATTGGGTTTGTTTTGTTCACCCAAAAGTGATGCAAACTAAGTTTGCTTACCACTTGAAGTGAGCAAATGCCTTGTTTGCCTCAGCCATTCTGTGCATTTCA
>CAZVYB010000078.1:0-2892 GCA_964631405.1 uncultured Lachnospiraceae bacterium | reverse complement strand
GTTTGAGAGTTATGTTATTCTAGATAAGTCTAAAACAGAGCAGTTGCCTTTATCAATTCCCTTAAGGTTTGAGAGTTATGTTATTAAGAGTAGTTTTATGTTGTTAAAATCTCGTATGTCCATTAGTTTGAAAGTTATGTTTTTTAATAGCCTCCATCAAAAGCAAGAATGGTTTGAAGGTTATGATACGGTGTGACAAGATGTTTTCGACACAACACCCACTTGTATATGGCAATCACACTTCTAAGTGCAAAGTATATTTAAAAGATAAATTTTTTATAATAAACTCAAATATTCCACACAATATTTGCTGAAAATACAAGTTCTATTGATATTATATTTTTATAATATTGGTTTGTAGTTGAATTGATGATAGTAACTGAATCAATTACCAAGCCTACAATTTTATAACCTTCATTTGGGACAATAATAACTGAATAGTTTTCGCCTTCAGCAACTTGTACTGAATGATTTCAGTTTCAATATTTGGGAAAATTGTTCCGTTCTTTAAAAAATAACAAGAAAGAAGAATTCTAATATAAAAGTTTTTTCGCTAGTTTCAAAAGGCATAAAGCAAAAGTGAACCTCATTAAAGTTGTCTAACTTTTGGAGTTCACTTCATAGAAGAGGTGTGCCTTTTGTTTTTTTTCAAATTAACAAATTTTTTTACAAAATTGTTAAAGATTTTGGTGCTTGCTGTCGAAATGTGAGAAATTTTTTATCATATTTTGTGAGGAAAGAAAAAAACGGCTGACAAGCCGTTTAGTTTTTGGTGGTATGTTTGATAAATGGAATGGTGTATGTATTGTATGAAAGTGTGGAGAGGTTTTGGTGTTTATTCAAAGTTGACCATGTGTCAATTTTTGAGGGCTTGGGACTATGATTTGTACGGCTTGTTTGACAACTTCGCAGTCAAAACTGCCGGCTCCGATTTTTTCACCGTCAAGGTTTATGATTGTTTGAGAGGTTGTTGTGATTGAAAATTTTGAAAGAGTGAGGCGAGATACATTCTTGTTGGACTTGTCTTTAATACCCCGCAAAAACATTGTTGCAACCCGCAAAATAGAGCCAAAGCCAACAACATCTTTTTTGCTTTTTGCCAAAACTATATCCACAACCCCGTCATCAAGGCGGGCATTTTTGTTTGCCCGAAATCCGCCTACATAGCGAGAATTGAGTATGAGCATGATTGCGAATTTGCCATCAATTTCACCGCCTTCATAAGAGAGTTTGATTTTCACAGCCTTTGTGGAGAAAATCTTTTTCGCCCCATCAAAGAAATATGCGAGTTTGCCCATTTTCTTTTTGGTGGATTGGTTGGTGTCGTAACTTGAAGTTGTGAAAAGCCCAGAACAGCAAACATAAATGCCATATTTGTCGTTCACTCGAATTATATCGTGGGGGAAAGTTGAGCCATTCAAAATGTTTTTGACCGCTCTTTTGATTTTGCGAGGAATAAAGAGGGAATGAGCCACATCATTGACCGTGCCTGCGGGGATATATCCGATGATAGGCTTTTTTGTCAGCCTTGCCACGGCGTTGATTGTTTCGTTCAGTGTGCCGTCGCCTCCTGCGACCACCACGACATCAAAATTTTCTCCACGAGAGAGAATTGTGTCGCCGATATTGCCAGCGTAGGCAGAACGCACAACCTCAACCTCATATTTTTTTTCCAGTTCTTTTTTGATGTACCCCTCATTTTTGACAATTTTGCCTCTGCCAGACAGGGGATTATAGATAAACAAACATTTTTCCATAACAATATGATACAACTTTTATAACAAAATTTCAAATTTTTCATAAAAAAATATATAAAATGACAAAATATTTTGTTTTTTTATCAATTTGTGTTATTCTAACAATATGAAACTTAAAACTCTTGAAAATAAACAAAAGAAAGATATAAAAAAACTTTTATTGCAGATATTCGTCGTTGCCACCGTCGCACTGATTGGGGGTATGGCTTTCCGCAACTTTTTCGAGGAAAGCGGAATTATTCCAACTGGACTGTCTGGCTTTGCAATGGTGATATGCAAACTTCTTGCAATGATTGGTCTTAATATACCAACCGCTGTCGTATATTTGATTATGAACCTCATCTTGCTTGCCTTTGCATTTCGAATTATGGGCTGGCGTTTCCTTCTTTTGACGGGCGTGGGGATTGGTTTTTATACCCTCGCCATGCAATTTCTTGCCATTCCTGCTTTGATTGAGGCTGCGTCGGCAGATAAACTTCTTAGTTGTTTTGTTGGTGCGTCTGTGACTGGGCTGACGATTGGAGTGGCAATCAAGTTTGGCGGTTCAACTGGCGGGAGTGACATCATGGCGGTGATAATAAACAGATATTTTCCAAAAATAAAAACGGGATACTGCCTTCTTATCATCAATGCGATTGTGCTTACCCTAAGCGTGATTGTCGGCGGACTTTCAACAGGTCTTTACGCACTGGTTGTGTCGGTTGTCAATTCGGTGGCAACAAATATGGTGCTTGACGGCTCAAAGCGGGTGATGTCCTTTTACATCATTTGCGATAAGGACGAAGAGGTCGCCGATGCGATTTTGCAACGCTTTCACCGAGGCGTAACAAGACTTGAAGCAGTGGGAATGTTCTCAAAGAAAAATAAGGCGGTGCTTTTGTGCCTTGTGCCAAACGAAAACGCCCGAGAAATGAAAAAAATTGTACATAGCGTGGACGAAGAGGCGTTTGTGTTCTCTGCTCCAGTGACAGAAACTATGGGCGACGGCAACTTTATGAAGGAGATGTCCCAGTTTAAAAATAAGGTAAGAAAGGCAGAAAGAAATCTTAAAAACCATGTAAAATATTCACGCCATGCAAACATCAAAGCCTTGAAAATGAAGAAAAAACAAAAAAGATTTTTTATCAGCGAAAAG
>CAZVYB010000077.1:0-2994 GCA_964631405.1 uncultured Lachnospiraceae bacterium | reverse complement strand
ACTTTATTAGCGGAGCGTCAAAAGCGGACAGCGGTCGCTTTTGGTGCGGAGCGGGGTGCAGTTATGCACTTCCTATCGTCCACTACATCTAAATTCTATGATTGCTTTGTTCCATCAGTTTTTCCTTATAAGCGAAGCGGGGCGTTTTCTCTTTCTTCTTTTTACCTATTCACTATTCCCTCTTACTCATTACCAAGATTTTACCCCCCCCCATTGCCATTTTGTCAAGTGAATTTAAGAAATTTCTTAAAAAATTTTAAACTTGACAAAAAGCCTTCGCTCCCCAAATCGTAAACCTTTCGCAATCGTTCGGCTTTCTGCCCACCCAACCCTTCCTTATCAGTGACACCCTCCTCTCTTTCTGTTTTATTTTTCAATATGCCCTAAAAATTTCTCACCCCTTCTTCTTTTCTATGTGTGCAACGCAAGCAACTTCCCGTTCTTAATTTTTGTTAGTTTGATAATTTGAATTTTTATATTATTAAAAGTTTAAATATTTTCACTTTTTTGCCCATTTTTTCAAGTTTTTTATAAAAAATACTTAAATTTTGCGATATTTTATGTTATAGTAAAGATAACGACAATAAAGGGGAAGATTTATGGCAAAAATTATTTCATTCGCAAATCAAAAAGGAGGCGTAGGGAAAACCACAACCTGCATAAACCTCGCCGCTTATGTATGTGCTATGGGCAAAAAGGTTCTTGTGCTTGACCTTGACCCACAAGGAAATGCAACAAGCGGACTGGGCGTTGACAAAGACAATGAACTGAAAACCATTTATGACCTTATCTCTGGCGACTCAACTGTTGAAGAAGTGATTTTGCCAACAATTGTTGAAGGGCTTGACATCATACCATCAACTGTTGACCTTGCTGGTGCGGAAATTGAAATGGTGCAAATGCCTCAGCGTGAAAAGATAATCAAAGGGATACTGGACAGCGTGAATAATAGTTATGATTTCATAATGATTGACTGCCCTCCGTCTCTTGGACTTATCACAGTAAACGCATTGACGGCATCAAACAGCGTGATAATTCCAATGCAGTGTGAATACTATCCACTTATGGGCATAACTCAACTTATGAACACCATAAGGCTTATCAAATTTCACCTCAACCCAAACATTGATGTTGAAGGCGTGGTTATGACGATGAAGGACAAGCGTTCCAACCTTACCACACAGGTCAGCGACGAGATACTCAAATTCTTTGGCAAAAAGGTTTTCTTCACATACATACCAAGAAACATACGCCTTGCAGAAGCACCAAGCCATGGCGTGCCAATTTTGCTTTATGAGCCAAACTCAAAGGGTGCGGAGGCATATTTGTCACTTGCTGAGGAATTTTTAGATAGAAACAAAGTCAAATACACCCCAATCACAAAGGATACAAAAATAAAATTAAGAGAGGTAAAAAATGGATAAGAAAAAGGGATTAGGCAGAGGGCTTGAAAGCCTGTTTGGATTTTACGAGGAGCAAGAAACTCCAACCAAACCAACGGAAAAACCTAAAAAAGCCAGCGAAGAAAATGTGACAGAACTTGACATCAAAAAGATTTACCCAAACCCAAACCAACCAAGAAAATACTTTGACGAAGAGGCTCTTGCCGAACTTGCAAGTTCAATCAAACTTCACGGCGTCATTCAACCGCTAGTTGTCAACAAAACCGATAGTGACAACTATATGATTATCGCCGGTGAACGCCGTTGGAGGGCGTCAAACCTTGCAGGACTTGAAAAAGTGCCAGTTGTCATCAAAAACTATACAGAAAAACAGGTGCGAGAGATTTCTATCATTGAAAACCTGCAAAGAGAGGACTTAAACCCAATTGAAGCGGCAAGAGCAATCAAACAACTTATGGAAGAATACAACCTCACCCAAGAAGTTGTTTCAGACAGAATTGGCAAAAGCCGTTCAAGCGTGGCAAACACATTGCGACTATTAAGCCTCTACCCAGAAGTTATCAAAATGATTGAGGACGGCAAACTATCAAGCGGACACGCAAGAAGCCTTGTTGTCGTAGACGATACAACTCAACAAATCAAACTTGCAAAACAAGCGGCTGACGGAAAAATGTCGGTGCGAGAACTTGAAAAGGCTGTAAAAAACTATCTAAACCCAGAAAAAGCCCCAAAATCAAAGGGTGCAGAGCAATCTATTGAACTAAAAGAACTTATAAACGAAATGCAACGAGTCTTTGCAACAAAAGTTTCTGCAATAGGAAATGACAATAAGGGAAGAATTTATATTGACTACTATTCAAGAGATGATTTGGATAGACTCTCAGACCTTATCGAACTTTTGAAGAAAAAAGAAATAACCTTGGGAGACCTTCGCAATTATAACAAAAGACACCCACAATAAACTTAAGCCAAAAACACCAGTCCCGCAACTTGGATAAGTTGCCCCAACCTGGTGTTTTATTTTTTCCTCCAAACACAATTTTGGGGATTGCGTATTTCTCTCAAATCCCCTTCTTAAATATTTTCTTAATCCACAACCCCCATCTTTTCAATTTTTCTCTCGTTGCTCTTGACCACACCCTTCAAGAACCAAACATCTGCTAAAAACAAGGTTTTGATTTTTTTAATTCAATCAAAATTCCCATGCTTCCCCTCATTTCTATGCACTAACACAATTTTAAAGTTTTCTTCCAACGAGGAAATAGTCGTTTGAAAACCACCATTTTTAGCGTCTGTTTTTTGCCGTGCGTTACAGCAAAACCCTATCAAAACTCAATTTGACACAATACGGTATTTCAATTTCTCATCACAACATAAAATGTTTCACATGAAACATTCACCTGTCCAATACCCCAATTGTTTCACATGAAACATTTTTCTTATATCCTTCGCATTTTAAATCGCAATTGTTTCACATGAAACATTTTCGATGTCATTACTTTGTTGTATATCGTACAATGTTTCATGTGAAACAACTTAAGCAAAAAAGTCGCTTGTTTTAAGCGACTTTTTGAATTTATTGTGTATTTTT
>CAZVYB010000076.1:0-3205 GCA_964631405.1 uncultured Lachnospiraceae bacterium | reverse complement strand
TTATTCAAGCAAAATTCAAGCGGGGGATTTTTAAGGAATAGTATGAGTGCTTGAATATGGCAAAAGGTTTTAATTGAAAGAAAAGCGGGTTTTGAATGGCTCGCTTTTTTGTTTTAAAAATCCAACAATAATCGACTTGATTTTGCAATTTATTGGATATTTTTATTTTGCGAGAAAATGTGATTATTTTATAATAAAATTATCTTAAATAGAGGGCGAAAAATAGTATGTCGTTTAAAGGTTTTTTCAATAAAAACACATCAATTAAAAATAAAAAAATATTAAAAATAAATAGTAAAAAAATATCGCAGAAAAAATATTTTAATAAAATTTTTGACGCCGATAAATATTTTGCCTTAGACGGAAATGAAAGAGAAAAATATATTTTTGATATGATAAATTCTGCCATGCGTGCAAGCGAGGAAATTGAATTTGAGGTTTTGGACGCATAGAGGCGTCCTTTTTTGAAATATTTGAGAGAATTATATTTGCAATTTGTCCTTCTTTGTGTTATCATTTAGTCAAAAAGGGGGAAATTATGGGACTTATGGGCGGACTTTTCAAGGCTCTTGGCTTTGAAAGTGATACAAAACCAAAAACTGTCAAAAAGAAAAAAGCAAAAGCCTCTTTCAGTTTGAAAGGCACAAAGAAATCGCGTGTTGACCAAATTGACGGCGTGCCTGTTTATTATCCCGAAAACACCCACCAAGTGAAAGACTTTATTTCTTTTGTCAAAGAGGGAAAGGCTGTGATTATTTCCTGTGAAAGTTTAGCCAAAGAGGATACCGAAAAAATCACAACATATTTGCAGGGCTTTGTTTTTGGTGCAAATGCAAAATTTATTGATTTAAACGATGAAAAGTTGTATCTTATTTTGCCAGAGGGTATGGAAGTTGAAGAATAAAAAATTTTTATCACCAATTTTGGCGGGGGCAATCTGTGTGGCAATTTTGCTTCTTGACCTTCTCACCAAAGAGTTTATTATCAAGGGGCTTATCCCAAATGTCGGTGATGCTGTTGATGTTATCCCCAAGTTTATCAATTTTGTATATGTCAAAAACACTGGTGCTGCGTGGGGTATGCTTGCTGGACGCCCCATCTTTTTGATTGTCATTTCTTTGCTCGTGCTTGGGCTTTTGCTTTGTTATTATATTCTGAGAATAAAAAAATTGGGTGGCAAATGTTCAACTCTTTTTGGAATCAGTGTTGGGCTGATTGTTGGCGGGTGCTTGGGCAACATGATTGACCGAATTTTTCTTGGATATGTGCGTGATTTTATCAATTTTCAATTTATCAATTTCCCAGTTTTTAATTTTGCTGATGTTGCGTTGACTGTTGGAACTATAATTATGCTTGTGTATTTCCTTTTCTTCTTCTCAAAAGAAGAGAAAATTTTAAACGAGGCAAACAGTCAATCTCAGGAAAATGTCAACCTTTCAAATGTCCTGCCTCCTGAAAAACCTTTCCAAGATAAAGAGGAAGATGGTGATGAAAAGTCTGAAAATGGAGGGGAGAATGAAGGGTGAGTTTGTCATTGAAAAGGCGGGGGAGCGATTTGACAATGTTGTGCAAAGTGTGCTTGCAGACCTTACCCGCTCTCGAATAAAACAACTTATTGACGGGGGCAGTATTTTATTGAATGGCAAAGTCGTAAAGGCGGGCGAAAAGGTCAAGGCTGGGCAGGTGGTGAGTTATGACATTTGCGAGGCGATGCCTCTTGATGCAACTCCGCAAGAAATTGATTTTGAAATTGTATATGAGGACGATGACTTGCTTGTTATAAACAAACCGCAGGGGCTGGTTGTTCACCCATGCACCTCAACTAAAGATGGGACGCTTGTCAATGGGCTTTTGTTTAAGGTCAAAGATTTAAGCGGGATAAACGGAGTTCTTCGTCCCGGCATTGTGCATAGGCTGGATAAAAACACCTCGGGGCTTATGCTTGTCGCAAAAAACGATATGGCACATACTTCCCTTGCCCAGCAAATAAAGGATAAGGTCTGCAAAAGAAAATATTTGGCGTTGGTGGAAGGTCATTTTCAAGAAAGGGCGGGGCGAATTGAAACATATATCGACCGTGACAAAAAAGACCGCAAAAAAATGGCGGTTTCTCAAACGGGAAAACTTGCCATAAGTGACTATCAAGTGCTTGAAAGTTTTGAAGGCTATGACCTTGTGGAATTTTCTTTGCAAACGGGGCGGACTCACCAAATTCGAGTGCATTGCAAAATGAAAAATCACCCAGTTGTGGGCGACGACATTTATGGTCATGGCGTAAAAGGCTTGGAGGGACAGTTGCTTCATTCTTACAGCATAAAATTTTCTCACCCTCGCAGTGGAGAGGAAATGTCATTTGAAATTGGACTGCCAAAGCATTTTGAACAATATCTTCAAAAACTCAAAAAACTTGAATATTGACATTTGGTTTATACATCAATAAAAACTGAAATAATAAAATTTTAATAATAAAAAATCTCGACTTCTTGTGTCGAGAATTTTTGTTTGTCATTTTTAATCTGGCATTTGAAATTCTGTGATGCCAATATGCTTTTTCTTTCTCTCAATTTCAATCAAACTTGAAATCAAATCTCTCACCTTATATGGGTTTGCTATGTGGCGAAGGTGAAATTTTGGTGCTGACGCATCATTGCTTGCAACTTCAATTGTGCCTGTCTTGAAAATTTTATCAAAAAGAGAAATTGTCAATGACACATCATAGCATCTATATACATTGATTTCGTCAATGATTGCGGTGAGAAAGCCTTTATGACGGAAAAACTTTACCCATTCGCCATCTTTTTTCACTATGTAGTAGCGATAAAAAGAAATTGGCAATCCGAAATGTCTTTTTCTGTCCTTCCAAATAACTTCGCAATCTTTATCAAACTTCATGGCTGTCCTCCAAAATAACTTACTTACATTTTAAAACAAAAATGCCTAAATGTAAAGAGTTTTTTGCAAAAATGTTGGGCGATTGAAAAATAAATTTGATTTTTTTCTTAATTTGCGTAGGGCAAACTTGCAATATTTTTCCGTTGTGGGGCTGTGAGTTTTGATAATCTAAATAAATTCTCTAAAAAGTAAAATTAAAATTTTTGAAAAACTTTCTCAAATCACTTGACAAAATGGCAATGGGGGGGGTAAAATTTTAAGTGAAAAGGTAAAAAGTTATAGTGAAGAAGTCATAGGGATTTATTTCAAAACT
>CAZVYB010000075.1:0-3252 GCA_964631405.1 uncultured Lachnospiraceae bacterium | reverse complement strand
GGCATTGAGCGCTGGAATAACGAGGTTTACACCGATATAATCCCACCTATCGTAGATGAGAGAGTATTCAAGATTGTGGGCGGAATGATAGCCAATTACAGGCGAAATTACAAGAGAAATAAGTATGACCCATACTTCCTATCTGGAAAACTTTATTGCGGGTATTGTGGCGAAAAATTAATATCAGAAGCGGGTTCTAGTGCTCACAACGGGCATAGGTATAAATACTATAAATGCAGAAGCAAGAAAGTTAAAAAACAAAGATGCGAACTTGAAAATTTTAGAAAGTGGTTTTTGGAAGATTTGATTATTGAGAAGACAAAAAATCATATTCTTGCTCCGGGTAAAATTGATGAACTTGCGCAAATGGTTGTAGATAAATTTAATGAAGAACTTGAAAACAATATTGTTCTTAAATGCTTAAATAGAGAGTTGGCACAAGTAAATGCTTCAATTAATTCAATACTCTCTAATATTCAAAATGGAATAGTGAATAGTTCTGTTAAAGAGATACTTTATAAACTTGAAAATGACAGGGCAAACATTGAGGTTAAGATTTCAGAAGAAAAGGGCAGACAAGCACAGCCTCTTGAATTTGAAGAAGTGAAAAAGTTTATAACAATGTTTACTAAAAAAGATTACAGCGACATTTATGAAAGAAATGAATTCTTTTGCAGATTTATCAAAAAGGTCATTATGTTCAACGACAAAATGATTATTATTTACAATGGAAATTTTAATCCTGCAAGTGAAGTGTCTATTGATAACAACGAAGCATTTGAAAAACAAATAATTGAAAAATTAAAACAAAAAAAGGATTGTCAAAGTGACAATCCTTTAAATTTTAATGAAAAAATCCCACTAATGACGCAGTCCGTCTTAATGGGATTAGATGGCGGGAAGAGAGGGATTTGAACCCTCGCGCCGGTTGCCCGACCTACAGCCTTAGCAGGGCCGCCTCTTCGACCTCTTGAGTATCTCCCCATTTCCGCTCGCTCCATTAGAATATCACATTCACTCGCACCTTGTCAATCTTTTTTGGGGAAAGATGTGATATTTTTTCATGTTTGTTGTAAAAAGCGGGCGTTTTTTGTATTTTATACAATCAAAAGATTGGCTTAGAAAAAAGAAAATAGGGAGTGCCCCTATTTTTTGTTTTTGCCAAGTCCCAGAAATTTGCCACCGAGTTTATTGGTTAGAATATTTGAAACAATGCCGACGCTATCAATGCCGAAGGTATTGTCAATGGTGTTGATTGCCTTTTTAGTATTTTGGCAACCTCTCTCGAAAGACGATTTTTCTGTCAATAAGTTTATTGTTTCGTGCACAAATTTGTTAGTGTCTCCTTTGGCAAAAAATTCAAATTCCACTTCGTCGTGAAGGAAATACATCTCAACAATGTTTCCTTTCTTTTTGATTTGATAAACATCTCTAAAAACCTTGATTTCGTTGATTGGATAGGTTGTGACGCTTATATTTTCTCCATCAATATTTTCTTGCTTGGTGATAAAAACCAAATTGTGATTTGTGAGAACAAGTTGAGAAAGTCCGCCGACAATTTTGGATTTTAAGTTGACAGTCCCCTTGTATAAAACAACTTCGTCCTCTCTTAGTTGATAATGTTCCATAAAAACTCTCCTTTTGTAATGTGTAAACCAAATTGGTTTCGTTTGATGGTGTGTAAATTCCGCGGAAATCTAGAACTGTGTGGAGAGGTTGCCGGTGACGAAGCCGTAGATGATAAGGAAGAAAACCACGAAGTAGAAAAAGACGGCACACACCATGTTTATCCTTTGCCATGGATTGCCAATTTTGATGTCTTGAAGAAAACTGTTGCTAGAAAAAGCGGTTGCCATGCCGTATCCAATCATGATAACGCAAAGCCACTCGCAAAGCAAATTGTAGTACATCAAAAAAATGCTGGCAATGGCAATCGCACTTGCCAAAATGCCCATAATGCGTGCGAAAATCATTTTGCGACGCAAGAATGCACCATAAGTTTTGTAAGGGGAATTTGAAGCCATTTTTGATACCTCTTTTTTGTTTTGCCGACATTTTTGCCGAAAAACACAATTTTTTATAGTTTTTTGCCTGTTTTTGCAGGCTTTTTTGAAAATTTTTGTAACCTTAAAATAAGTGTAGTCAATTTTCTGCCCAAAGTCAAATTGATTTGCCACCTTTCATGAAAAATTAAAGGGGATATGAGCGTGAGAGGTCGAAAGGGGAGTTGTGTCAAAATTCGGGGATAAAAACCTCGTCTGCACTGGCGAAATCTTGGGTATATCCTTCGTTTAGACCCAACTTGGAAGCGTGGGATAGGACGGCTTTGTATTCAAGGGGATAAAGTCGCCTTTCAAAGTCACCGCTGAGTGGGATAAACTGGCTCATAATGCTGACAGCAGGCGAAGATATGTTTGCCTTGATAAAATCAAGGATTTTTTTGCTGTCTGCGGTGTGAGAAGGCAGGACAAGGTGGCGGATAAGCACGCCCTCTTGCATAACTCCATTTTTTATAATATTTTTGGGTTTTAATTCCCTCATTTTTATTATCGCTCGGCTTGCCACCTCAAAATAATCGCCCGCCTTTGAAAGGGTGAGGGCAAGAGAATTGTCAGCATATTTAAAGTCGGGCAAAAACACATCAACAACCCCCGCCAATTTTTCAAGCGTTTCAACCTTTTCATATCCACTGCTGTTCCAAACAACAGGGACGGGAAGGGATAAGCCAGAAAGAGCCTCAATCAGTGCCGAAGAAAAGTGCGTTGGGGTGATAAGGTCAATTGAAGAAAATTTTGATAGGTCAAAAGACAGGAGGAGTTTGCGAAATTCTTGCGGGGTGAACAAGTCGCCCTTGCCAACATGAGAAATCTCTCTGTTTTGGCAGAATGAGCATTTTAGGTTGCAACCCGAAAAGAATATGGCAAGTGCACCTTTATCACCGCTGATACAAGGCTCTTCCCACATGAAATTTTCAATGATTTTCGCAACGCGAATTTTTGCCCCCTCTCGGCAATAGCCAACCGATTGACTGCGGTCAATGCCACAATTTCGGGGGCAATCAAAACATCTTTCCATGAGGGCAGTATATCAAATAAGAAAAGAAAAGGCAACTCCCCGCACCCGGGTCAATAAGGATATATAAAAAAGACTGGCAGAACAAATAAAGTTTTATAAAAGATAAGATGCACGATAAAAAAAAGGTGCATAATTGCACCCGCACGCAAACGGAGCGTTGACCCGTTTGCACGCTCT
>CAZVYB010000074.1:0-3285 GCA_964631405.1 uncultured Lachnospiraceae bacterium | reverse complement strand
TTCTCAACCGACCTTCAATCAGCATATCTTCCAAGCGAAAGTTTTGAATTTAATGTTGCAACCGCAACCGACACAATCGACTCTCGCCTTGAAACGGTGACCGCTTATAGATATCTCGGTTCAGACAAACTTGCACTTCCTGCAAGCGAAAAGGCTGGCACAACTTCAACAATTTCATATGTGCTTAAAAATGCAAATACAACCCTTATGAGCGACACAAACAAGTGGTACGCAAAAGAGGGACTTATCACCAGTGATGGTTGGTTTGTTGACAGCGAAGCATCAACTTATACTGTTGACCTTACTGACAGACCAGACGGGGCAAATTATGTTGAAATTTTGGCTTACGCTATTGACGACTATGGCAATGTTGGATTCTTCAACAAGGTGATAAGAATTGCCGAAGCAACTGACGCAAAAGCACCAGAACTTTACAAAGTTATCAATGCACCAGAGGCAACAGAATATACCGCTCCAAGCGAAATTGCTCTTCCAACACTTTACTTCAACGATGATAATGCAAACTATATGCACGCACAAGTAAATGTGTATAAACTTATCAAAAACGCTGATGGCGTTGTAACAGGCAAAACTCTTGTTCAAAACTCAGGAATGAAAACAAGTTATGACACTTATGTTGGATATTTCAAGGTTGACGCAGGCGTTTTCAAGGCATCTGTTGAAGGCGACTACCAAGTTGCGGTGACAGTTGTTGATAGCGGAAATCATAGCGTGACTTCGTACTTCTCATATACCGTTGTCGAAGGGGAAAGCACAGAAGAACCAAAGATTGACAATATCACATCTGACCCAATCGAACTTCTCCCAGGTGAGGCTCACTACCTTGTTCCACCAACATTCACTATGGTTGAAAACAGCAAATATGGATATGTTGGCGTTGAAGAACAAGACGATGCATACACTTCAACATACTATAATGTGACCGCAGTTTCTGCAACAAGCAGTGATTATGAACTTGACGAATCATATTTCATTGGAAACAGCGAAGGCACATATCAAATTCAATACACCGCATTCCTTATCCAATATGATAAAGATGCTCTTGCCCAAACTGCTACAAACGGCAAACTTCACTTTGCAAACAGCAAACTTTACTATCGTGATAACGCAGGCGTTGACTATCTTATCTATATTGATAGAGAAGATAACAACACTCTTAAAGGTCTTGCTGAAAGCGGGGCAGAACTTGATATGACAACTGTTGCTGACATTGTTGACAGTTTCGCTATTCAAAGCGATGTTCAAATCATTAAGGTTAGCGAAGTGTTTATTGAAGTTTCAATTGACGACGACGCATATGCTCAAAATAAATATGCAGACCTCAACAACGAAGTTAAGATTGTAAAACCTGATGTTGATTTCAAGGGTAACAACGCTGAAATGAACAAAGAAGATTCTGTTGTTACAATCACAAGAACTTCTGGCGGAACAACAACCACAATTGCAACAATCTCATTTGAGAAGTGGGAAGAGGCTGTCAAGACAAACACAAGCAACTTCCGCACCGACGAAGCAACTGGCGATATTTACCTTATCCTTAAAGACCACGGTGAATACAAGATTAAATATTCAATCCAAGCAATGGCTGGTGGACAAAATGTTGGTGACCCTTCTGTTCATGAATATACTATTGCAAGTGGCGATACTACAAAACCTACAATTGAAGTAGACAATAAGACTATCGTGAAAGAAAAATACAATATTGGCGACAAAGTTGTCATCAATATGGCTGGTCTTACTGTGACAGACAATGCCACAACAGACCGTGACACTCTGCTTAGCAAACTTACTGTCACAATCAAAAACACAACTCTCAATGAATCAGCAGTTGAACTTGAAAACAAGGCAACCGAAGAGGGAGGTTATGTTTACGAAAGTGATGAACTTGAAACCGCAGGCGACTATGTTATTACCTTCACAGTTAGGGACGAAGCAGGCAATATCTCAGAACAGGTGACTGTAAACTTTGAGGTTTCAACTTCAACTAGCGACCCAATCAACGCAAAAGAGGTTATGGGCGGGGTGCTTATCGGAATTTCTGTTGCTCTTCTTGTTGGCGTAGTTGGATACTTTGTAGTAAGCAAAGTTAAACTTGACAAAAAGGAAAAAGCATACAAAAACGCAGGCAAAGACAAGAAAAAGGACTAAAATAACCTTTTAATTTCAAGATAAAAGACCATGGGAAAAACTATGGTCTTTTTTGTGTTTGGGGATATGCTGAAAAAGGGGGATTTAATAAACAAATTCTCACAACCTTTGCCCCTCCTTAAAGATGTCGTTTTTTATTGATAAAGTTGTGATGTTATTTTATATAATTGGAAATACCCCCTTGATTTTCCGTCAATTGTCATTTATAATTTAGGAAATGAGGGAATTATGCAGGTAGGAAAATTGAAAATACATTATACTTATAATGGCAAAAGGTATGAGCATTTGCAAGATATGTTAAGCGAAATGACTTATGAAGATTTGACCGATTTTTATCAAAAGGCTACGAAGGCTGTTGAAGATTGTCAGGAGCAACGCCGAGCAAAACATAACGAAAAAAAGTTCGCAAAAGGCATGATATTCGCAGGGGCGGGAATGATGCTTGCCTCACCACTTACTGGTGGGATAATTAAATGTGCCAGTTTGTTTGCTCTTGGGCTTGGCACTTCAATTTCGGGGCATTTGATTTATAAACGCAAAAATGTTGCAGAACTTGTCAGCAAACTTCGCCTTGTCAATTTGAAATATATGGAAAGAGAGTCTTCACAAGAAATCACTGGCAGGCTGAACGGCTCTCGCCAACCAAAATATATGAGTACGCCAGAAAATTTGGTGGCTTGCTCCGACAATGAAGATATGGCACAAAGTGAACAAGAATTATAGAACATTAAATGAAATTGCTTAAAAATGCAAGAAATTATCAAAAAAAATCGTAAAAAACAAGTCACTTAGACTTGTTTTTTTTTGGTCTACACGCAAATATCTCGTTTCGTTATATTGAAAAATATCTTCAATTGCAACACTTTGACGCCAATTTGTTAAAAATAAAAGTTTTTCAAAAATTTATTGCAAATCGCTTGACAAAATGGCAATGGGGGGGGGTAAAATTTTAAGTGAAAAGATAAAAGTGAAGAGTGAAGAAGTCATAGGGGTTTATTTCAAAACTTAACTTTACAAAACCTCCCTCTGGGAGGGAGGTGGCACGCCAAATGGCGTGACGGAAGGAGAATGCAACCTTATGAAGCCTCCTGCGAAACCGCGGGAGGTGCCTCGAAA
>CAZVYB010000073.1:0-3401 GCA_964631405.1 uncultured Lachnospiraceae bacterium | reverse complement strand
CATTAAATTCAAAACTTTCGCTTGGAAGATATGCTGATTGAAGGTCGGTTGAGAATGTCAATGTAGGCACGGTGGTATCAGTAAACCCATCAGTGAGTTTCACTGTTTGATAGAGTGAAGCCTCTTTATTGCTGTTTTGATTGTCGTTTGCATAGTAGTAGAATGTGTATGTTTGTTCCTTAAACTCATATCCAACAGTTTTAGGTGCGATATAAGCGTAGCCTGCATCTCTCATTTGAACAAGTGCAGTTTCGTCGTCCTGTGAAAGGCCTGCTACAATTTCGCTTCCATCAAGTGCTTTGTTGAACTCGGTTGTAACAATCAAGTAGCCATTATCTTTAAGGTATGTTGCAATAACTTCGTCGTCGTCAGTTGCAAGGTTTTTCATTGTCATTGCTTTTTGAATTTGATAGTTGTCAGCAACAATTTGTTGAAGGATTGAGCCACTGCCCGCACCTGTATAAAGTGCTGGTGAGAAAATAAGGTTGTATGCGTGGTATTCTTCTTGGTCAATCACAAATCTTTCAATACCGCTGTTATCCTTGATTACTCTTCTAAGAGAGATGTCCTCTTGGGCAACCATGTTGTCAGTTCCGCCAATAGCGTACATAATAATGTTGCGGTTTACTGTTTGAGTTTTCAAAAGATTTTGTGCACTATCATATTTATTATTTTCTTTATCATATGATGTTGGTTGGTCATTTTCGTCAAGGTATGCCTTTTGGCTTGCATCATAGATATAAGCAGTTGCAGAAATAGTGTCTTTCACATTTTTGATTGTGAAAGTTGTGCTTGACTCATTTCCGCTGTTGCCGTAGAAGTCTTTGACTTTATATACAAATTTATAAGAGCCTTCTTCAACCGCTTTAAACTTTCCGTCCTCAGTGATGACATCTTCTGTAACATCGTTGTTGTCGTTATAGTTTCCGTCGGCGTTTGCTTTATAAACAACAAGGTCATAATAAACCTCAACGCTCTCGCTTGCAGGAGTATTTTTTTCTGTTGTTGTTGCGGTCACTGTTGGAAGAGCCTTTTCAACGCCAACAATTGCACTGTCTGGCTTTGTGCCTGAGAATGAAGTTACAAGGCTGTAGCCAATTTCATCTTTGTCAGAATCAGTATAATAATAATTTTGTTTAATAGAGAAAGTTTTGCTTGTTGAAGCGATAAACACATCGCCATTTTTGCCTGTTTGATAGAATGAATAATAAATTTTGATGTCTTGTCCATCAAGAACCGCCTTGTCGTTTTCGTCAAGTTCTGAAAGGTCAGCACCAGAAATATAGTATTCTTTCTCGCCGTCGTCATTTGTGCGTGATTGAAGGGCAACTGCCTCTCCGCCGTTTACAAGGCTGATGTTTACATAAACACCCTTGTCACCAGTGATGCCAGTTGTGTCTTTACCAAGAACATAATATTCCCCGTCCTCAGCAGAAAGAATTGTGTCCCCATTTTCGTCAGTCACTGTTGGAAGTGGAAGTACGATGTCTTTGCCATCAGCAAGTGCAACATCATAAACGCTTGGAATCACATTTTTGTCGTTTGCTTCAAACTCAAAAGATGCCTCGCTTGCCTCAACCTTTACAAGTTGTTCATAAGTGTATTCAATCTTATTATCAAGAACTCTGTAAGTGATAACATAAGTGCCCACTTTGCTTGCAACAAATGTTCCCTCAGCAGAAACTGCAACCTTGTCGCCTGTCGCCTTATATGTCACGGTTACGCTACTTTCTGTGATATAGTCAGAAAGTTCCCCTCCGATCACATGAGTGCCTTGTGAGCCGTCTGCCTTTTTATAAAGATATTCACCCTCTGGAATAGAAACGCTTGCACCTCTTTTTACTGAGAAAGATTGGTTGTCGCCATCAACAGCAATTCTGCTTGTGTTGACCCTTGCCCCTTCAGCGTCCTTATAGTCAACCGCCTTTGCAATAGCGTTTGCAGGGAAAAATGCACTGCTAAGTACCAAAGCGAAACCAAGAGCGGTTGCTTTAAGTGCACCTTTGAATTTTGTTTTAGTGTTTGCCATAAAAATTCTCCTATAAATTACATCATGTATTTATCAACAACTTATTGTAAACCATTTTCTTTTTTAAGTCAACAAAAATCGCTATATAAAAACAAAAATATTTTGTGGAAGCCCCCGTCTTTTATGCTGTCGAGAAATCACTTGTTTTGTCGAATGAATTTTTTTGCCCTCCCCTTCAATTTCAAATTCACAATTGTTTAAAATTTTTTCACTTTTTGTTGCACATTTTAAAGGTATCCAAAATAGTATGTTAATGTGAAAGCAAAACTTTCATAATTACATAAGTCTTAGGAGGAACTAATGAACTTTTTTAACAACACCTGCAATGGTGGCTTCGGCTCTTGCAACGGCGGGTGCGATTGTTGCAGTTTGATTGTATGGCTTCTGCTTTTGCAATGCCTTTGTGGCAACGGCAACGGCGGGTGCGGTATCGACTGCTGTACCTTGATCGTACTCTTGCTTCTTTGTGGCTCTTGCGGAAACAACTGCAAATAATTGGGAATAACACCCAAAAAGCCAAATAAACAAAAGAAAAACATTAAAATATTGTCAAAAACCTTCAATTATTTATATTTTCTTTAAAAAACGCAAATTTATTTTGCAATTCAACTCTTTTCAATCATAAAGCCAAATTCTTTTCAAAAAACAAAAGCCCATGCGTCCAAGGTCATTCGACCCGCCCCGCATGGACTTTTTATATTGTTAATATGTTAGAAATTTAGATTGAAAGCGGGGCGAACGGCGTTAGTGCTGTCAACATGGTTGAAGCCCCAATCGCCATCGTAGCCGACAAGGAACGCACGGAGAGAACTGTTAGGGTAAGGCGAGCGAAGCCAATAATAGTCCTTTGTACTGCTTGCGTCCCAGTTACAGCCTGCTTTTACATCGTCGCTCCAAGTAGTTGAGATTACTTTGTCAGTTCCAATTGTTCCGCCTCCAAGAAGCGTGTACACTTCTGCTACGCTCATAAGCCAGAGTTTGTCTGCTCCTGTTGTATTACTTGGGGTTGTGTCATATGTTGCATATTGGGTTGTTCCTTCTGGTGGTGCATATTGTTCTCCACCGCCGATATTTCCCAATGCCCAGCCTATATCTGTGTGAAGGTCTGTTATTGAGCGTGGGGCAATTGCTGAATAGATTGCATCTGTCGCAGGGGCTGTGATACCTAATATGTCGTAGATATATCCACCTGTACCTTCATTTGTAAGATAAGTTCGTATATCGCTATTTGAATAATCATTTTCATAATTTGTTGCGTCAAATGTTTTATTTAATGCATTATAGTCTATCAATGTCTCAAGAATAAATGTGCCTGTTCCTGAGGTTGGAGCAGTTGAGCCTGTGAATTTCTCTCCGTCAAGTCCTACAAGAC
>CAZVYB010000072.1:0-3495 GCA_964631405.1 uncultured Lachnospiraceae bacterium | reverse complement strand
TTGTTTTCTGCGTCCCCCCGCTTGCAGCAGTGTACCAACCTGCAAATGTATAGCCTGTACGGGTAGGGTTTGAAATTAGTTGGTAGTTGTTATAGAAGTACACTTTCTTAGTAGTTGTAGTTGCAGAATGAGTGCCGCCATTTGCATTGTATGTGATGGTATATTGATTAGGAACAAAATGCCACCACCGCGCTTGGGAATCGGAACCACCTCCATCCCAATTGTTTATTGAACCTTCGCCGTTGACATAATAACCTTGTGAATAACCAGAGTCTATGCTAAAGCCAGATGTCGCAGTAGCCCATAATGTTATATTAAAAGACCACGACAAAGAATCAAACCAAGAATCATCAGACACTGTATACTTTAATTGAGTTGAGCCACTTGTTGTTGTATAGTTTGTGCCTCCACCTGAGAAAGAGCCGTTTGTATTTGACTTTGTACAAGTAACCTTTCCAATACTTCCACTGTATGTATTTCCATCTCCGCTTACATAATTACTTCCATCAGTTTTTGCCGTGCCTGCATCATTTTTCCAAATTGCTTGATAGGATATAGTGAAAGTATATGTTTTTGCAGAACTGTCATTTATTGTTTGTTTATTGCCGTCGCCAAACATAAAAAATGAGCCCAGTGCAAGAATGACCAGCGCAAAAAGCAAAATGATAAAAATTTTGTGTTTTGAAAGAAGTTTCAACATAAATCCCCCAACCGTACTTTGCGAAATTTGTCTATTTTTTATTAGTATAACCAACTTTTATTGAAATGTCAAAAAAATATTATAATAAACAACAAAAAAAGCAGAAAAATTCTGCCATTTTTATATTATTTCTTTTTTCTTGAAGATTTTTGTTTGCCAAGACTTGCAATCAGTGTCGAGCCAAAGGCAACAAAAGATAAAATAAAGTTGACAATCAACGCCCAAGCAACTTCAAGCGAGCCTGAAATGTATTCATTTCCTGATTTATTGCTTGCAATAATGCAAACAGCAACCAAGTTAAGCACAACCATCAAAATCGACACCAAAACATTTGAAATATTTGTGATTTTTGCATTTTTAACCTTTACCGCACCCGCACTTGTTGCCATATTAAAAAGTCCCAACAGGATAAGAAGTCCTGCCAAAATAGCAACGAGCAAGATTGAAAGAGCCAAAATCACATCTTTTGCCTCTTCGCTTTTAAAATAATCACCAATTATTGCATATCCACTTATGCCTTCTGCCGAACTACTGCCCAAAATTGAATCAACAACCACATTAAAGTATGGTTGTGACATAAATATAAATGTCAAAATTCCTACCAAAACGGCAATTAAATTTGTCAAAATACCCTTCATATTTTTCATAAATTACCCCCTATTTTGATTTTTGCTTTTCTTTTTCGATTGTTTTCACATTTTCCGCAATGATTGCGTTATCTTTTTTCATTGTTTCGCTTATGCTAGAAAACAACCCCATAACATTTTGAATTTCGCTTGGAATGATAAGTTTTGTTGCCTGACCGTCTGCAAGGGTTTTTAAGGCTTCAAAGCCCTGCAATGTTATATATGCAGAATCTGGTCTTGCCGAGTTTATCATGTTAATTGCTTGGCTTTCTCCTTCTGCAAGTGCAATAAGTGCCGCTTTTTTTGCCTCGGCTTCCATAATTGTTGCCTGTTTATCGGCTTCTGCCCTTAAAATTTGTGCTTGTTTTTCACCTTCGGCAACCAAAATGCTTGATTTTTTCTCGCCTTCGGCACGCAGGATTTGCTCTCTGCGTTCACGCTCGGCACGCATCTGCTTTTCCATCGCCTCTTGTATATCTTTTGGTGGCAAAATGTTTTTCAGTTCCACTCGGTTTATTTTGATACCCCATGGGTCAGTCGCTTCGTCAAGAATAACCCTCATTTTGGTATTCACAATCTCTCTTGATGTGAGGGTTTCGTCAAGTTCAAGTTCTCCCACAATGTTTCGTAGTGTTGTTGCAGTCAAATTTTCAATTGCTTTGATTGGTTCATCAACGCCATATGAGAAAAGTTTTGCGTCTGTGATTTGGAAATATACCACAGTGTCAATCTGCATTGTGACATTATCCTTTGTAATCACTGGTTGTGGTTTGAAGTCTGCGACAATCTCTTTAAGTGAAATCGGCTTGCTGGTTCTATCAAAGAACGGCAATATGATATGTATCCCCGTTTCCAAAGTCTTTCTGTACTTCCCTAGTCTTTCAACGACAACTGCTGTTGCCTGTCTTACTATTCTTATTGAAAGACAAAGCACAAGCAGTGTTACAACTCCTAAAACTATTAAAACAATAGCAAGTGCACTCATTTTTCTTCCTCCTTATCCTCTTTTATAAGTTCTGGTTGTTGCGATTCCTCTTCCTCAATCCGCTTCACAACCATTTTATTTCCTTCTGTTCTTATGATTTCAACAAGTGTTCCCTTTAAAATCCTTTCGCCATTCTCGCTTACAGCCGTCCAAACAACATCGTTTATCTTTATAGAACCGTTTTTCTCAAAATCAGCATCTTCAAGCAGTCGATATCGTTTCCCTTCCTGTGCCTGAACATTGGTTTTAGTATCCATATTTTTAAAAAGCAGTTTCTGTGCATACTTTCTTACAAAAACAATCAGCAGTGCGGACACGACAAGAAATATCGCAAGTTCTATTTCCAGTGGCACGCCTCCAATCGCTGAAAGTATAAACGGCACGACCCCTCCTATCGCAAACCAAACGGCTACAAGGTCAAGTGTGACAACTTCAACAATCACCGAAACAACAATGACCGCCAGCCAAACCCAAAACATATATTCCAATGTTTAAGCCTCCCTTTATATGAAATGTATCATAAAAAAACTCTTTTGTCAATTATTATATATGACATTTTTCTTATTCTGTTTTAAGATTTTCCGCCTATCTTATCTCGTATATCTGGTTTCAAAAAAGAAATTTAAAATATTTCAAAAAAGTTTGCAAAAACAGTTGCTTTTTTCTATTTTATTTGATATTATATTGGAGTAAACCTTAATTACTGCATAAAATAAGTAATGAAAGGGCGATATTTCGCGGGAGTGGCTCAGTGGTAGAGCGTTACCTTGCCAAGGTAAATGTCGCGGGTTCGAATCCCGTCTTCCGCTCCATAATGGTACCATCGCCAAGCGGTAAGGCAAAGGTCTGCAAAACCTTTATTCCCCGGTTCAAATCCGGGTGGTACCTCCATTGAATTAAGCGACCGATAGGAGGTCGCTATTATAATTTATGGGGGTATTTTTATTAGATAGTGCCCTATCCGCTTTGATTATGATGGAATATCTTGCCCTTGCACCAAACATAAGAGGTGAAGGATTGATTTGTTAAAACTTTCTCTTGTGCTAACTTTACAACTTATTTATCTCTCATATGCGAGTGTGGCGGAATATCAACCCCTTGCACCAAACATATGCGGTGAAGGATTGATTTGTTAAAACTTTCTCTTGTGCTAACTTTACAACTTATTTATCTCTCATATGCGA
>CAZVYB010000071.1:0-3586 GCA_964631405.1 uncultured Lachnospiraceae bacterium | reverse complement strand
TGCTTGTCTGTTCGAGCGAAGCGAGAACACTTGTATATGACAAGCACACGCCTAAATGCCAAAATTTTTTTTAATTTATTATTTATCTGTAACATAATATCAAAATATATGTTATAATTAAGTTATTGGAGAATAAATGAAAAGATTATTTAGAATAGGAAGCGGATTATTTATATATTCAATTATCCCGATTTTATCGTGGATAGTTCTTTCCTATGTTCTTGGAGATAATCGTATTTCAAATGTTTTCTCAATTACTTATGCAATACAATTTATATGGTCAATCTTAAAATACTTGTTTGGCTCTGGTGCAAATATTCGAAAAGAAAAAGAAAATAACCCAAATTCTGTGTGGAATGGTATATTCTGGGGAACAATATTCTCTGCCTTAATCTTTGCTATACCACTAATCTTTGTAGATAAATACATAGCTTTCTTTGGGCAAGATGTGGAATTTTATAGAAATTATGTGATTTATGGAATCGCACTACTATTCTTACAAACATTATTCTCATTTATAATTGAAAAGTTGTATTTTGAAGATAAAGAAAAAACAGCCAATATTCACTTGTTTGCTTTTAACCTAACAACGTTTTCAGTTTTAATCTTGTCTAGTTTAATCATACCAAATACTTTAATTGCATTACTTTTAACTCTTGGCGTGTTGCTTATTTACATAATTTGCTTGTATGTTTGGCAATTTGAAAAGTTTAAGGTTGATTTTACTTTCTTTAAAAACTTCAAGTATGAAGCGAGTAATATATTTCAAGCATTGTTTTTTTTAGTAATTTATTCATTTGGGTATAAAAACGCGTTTTCAGCTGGGCTTGAATATGTCAATGCTCTCAATATCGTTGCGCTTTGCACTGATACTCAATGGGATATGACAAATGCTATTGACACTGTTGCAAAAGTAGATATTGCAAAAGGTAGATTTGAATATAAAAAGCAAATAAAAAATGCTTATATTTATACTTTTGTTTTAATATTAAGTTCGATAATAATGACTTTAATATTATCTCATTTTAATTCGATAACAATAAAAATTGCACTTGCATATTTATCTTTTGAAGTAATCACTATGCTTCTATGTCCTATCGAAATGATATTATTTACATACACTCAACTAGAATATTCATCAGTATTGACGTCCATTTTAACTTTAAGTATGAATGGCATTAGAACAATTCTTTCTCTTGTTATTTTATCCCCATACTGCACGCAATTTGCACAACTTTTTGAAAGTATTGCAATGTTTGTTTCTGCTATTATAATCAAAAAAATAAAATATAAAGTTGTTGATAATAAATTGATTGTTAAAAATAAAAACTTAAGTACAGTTAACAAAAAGACACTATCATAAAACTTTGATAGTGTCTTTTAAACTTTTCACTAGTTTCAAAAGGGATAGTCCTTCAAGCCCTTTTTTTAATATCCATAATTATTATAATAATTGGGATTGTATCTATATGTGTCTATGTTGCGATTGAATGAATAAAAAGTGTCAGTATTGCGATTGGGGTTTATTCTTCCATTTCCATAATATCCATATCCGTTGCTGTAATATCCATTGTTGTAAGGCGGTGTTTGATATGCTCCTCCTGCTGGATATGGGCGAGGGACGGGCTGAGGATTGACTTGCTCTGGTGTTTGAGGATAAACGGTGTCGGCGGTTGAGGATTGCTCGTTGCTTGCTCGATAACTATCAATATTTTTTGTAAACTTGCTAGAAGAGTTTTCTTCGTTGTTATTTTCTTGAATGAGATAGTCTTCATTAAAGCGATTGCTTGGCATTGTGCCTTGTGTGATATTGATTTCTGGTTCTTGTTCGTGCTGAGAGTATTCCTCATGTTCACAATTTGTACAGTAGCAATCGAGAATAATTGATGCTTGCTCCAAATTGTCGTAAATGTTGCTTAGATATGCGTATCTTTCATTCATGCTGTTGCTTAGTGTGATGTATCCGCTTGTTGCCTCTTCAATGTTGATATTGCTGACTTTTAAATTTCTTTTGATTTGTTTTACGCTGTTTTTTACTCTGGCTTTTGTTTCGCTAAGGTGGCTCGAATATTTGCTGAGATTGTTACTTATGTCTTTCAGTGCATTCGTTTTCTTCTTGCCCAATTTGTATTTTTGATTGGTGCAAGATTTTAGCGTTGAATTGAGGGTGAGGATTTTTTGCCGTATTTCCTCTTCACGCAACATTTTTTCATTTGACAAAGCCCTTAAAGATTGAATTGAGTTGTATGGCTCGTCGCTTGCAAGCGTGACAGAAGGGCTGACATCGGAGACTTCCTCCACGCTTGTTGAAGAAACCACACTTTGGACGCTTGAAAGTTGGTTGTTTAAAGAAGTGATTGCGTCGGCATCGCTAGACATAGAACAACCGCCCAGTGTCAAGATAGATGCAAGCCCAAGACAGGATAAGAATATTTTTTTCATAAAAATCTCCTTTTGCTTAGTTTGCGACAAAAGGTAGAAAAATATGCACTTGATGTTTAAAAAGATTGATATTGGCAACAAATTATAGGGAGAAATTTATGGATAAGAAAGAAATTCAAAAAAGAAATGAAGCCTACAATAGATATGTCAAAGCACGCCTGCCAAAAACAAAGGCGTGGCCAAGTCTGTTTAATTCCTTTTGGGTGGGTGGTCTTATTTGTTGCTTGGGGCAGGGGATAAATGACCTAATTTTGCTGTGGTTTCCAAGTATGGCAGAACAATCGGCGTGGGCTTTAACGCTTATAGTGCTTATTTTTATAGCCTCATTTTTAACGGGAATTGGCGTGTATGACAAGATAGGAAAATTTGCAGGAGGTGGCTCAATTGTGCCAATAACTGGTTTTTCAAACTCAATCACTTCGCCTGCAATAGAATTTAAACATGAGGGTGTGATTTATGGCATTTGTGTCAAGATGTTCACAATCGCAGGGCCGGTTATTGTTTCGGGCGTGGTTGCTAGCATTGTTGTTGGTATAATCTATTTGTTTATATAGGGGGATAAATGAGCAAAAAACAAACGGTGATGTTTCGGTCAAAACCTGTCATAAGGGGCAGTTTTTCAATCGTCGGCCCTAAAGAGGGTAAGGGCAATTTTGGTGCGTATTTTGACCGGGTGATAGAAGATGACGCCTATGGTGAAAAGTCTTATGAAAAGGCGGAGAAAAAGATGATAGAAAGTGCGATTGAAGGTGCGGTGAAGGACGCAAAACTAAAACCTGCCGATATTGGACTTTTGCTTTCTGGCGACCTTTTAAATCAAATCATATCTTCCTCATACGCCGCTAGAAATTTTGATATTTCCTTTTTGGGGCTTTTTGGTGCTTGCTCGACGATGGCGGAAAGCCTTGCGATTGGTGCGAGCATGATAGAGGCGAAACTTTTTGAAAATGTGGTGTGTGCGACAGGCTCTCACTTTTCGACGGCAGAAAGACAATTTCGCTTTCCTTTGGAACTAGGCAATCAGCGTCCGCCAACTTCGCAATGGACTGTGACTGGTGCTGGTGCGACGGTGCTTTCTAGGGAAGGTCGAGGCCCTCGAATAACAATGGCGACATTTGGGAAGGTTGTTGATTGGGGCGTGAAT
>CAZVYB010000070.1:0-3746 GCA_964631405.1 uncultured Lachnospiraceae bacterium | reverse complement strand
GCATGACAAAAACTTAAAACAAAAAGATGCAAAAAATTTTGCATCTTTTTGTTTGTCATGTGTATATGATTTTGAAAAAATAATATTTTCTTTTTGGACATAGTTTTGCATTTTATATTTGGGGGATATTTTTATCCCAGTAAAAAGCCTTCGATGATGACCTCTTCTGCCTCTTTTTCGCTTAGCCCTAGCGACATGAGTTTGGTAAGGGCGTCACCTGAAATCTTGCCAATTGATGCCTCGTGCACAAGTGATGCCTCTGGGCTAAGGGCAGACACTGTTGGTGCGGATTTTATTGTGGCATGGTCAAGCAACATTCCGTCGCACTCCACATGGGCGAAACATTCCGCCTTGCCAATCATGTTTGACTTAAATTCTTGTGTTGAGTTATCCCTCGCCACGCTATGGCTGACAACTTCTGCACGGCTGTTTTTGCCAAGAAGTTCCACTTTAAAATCGGTTGTTGCCCTTTGACTATTGGTTGTCAAGATGTTTTCTTTGATGTTTAGTATTGCGTTTTCGCCCACCTTTGCAATCGTTTTGCGAATGGTTGAGGTCACTCCGCCAAGTTGGGTGCTTTCCATTGTCATTTGAGAGTTTTCGTCGAGAATGATTTTGGTGATAGGGTTAAGCACTTTGCCCCCTTCGCCCTCGCCTTCTCCGATGTGTCTTTCGACATATTCAACCTTGCTATTTTTGCTAAGGTGAAATGTATGCACGCCGTTATGCTCGCTTTTTTTGCAGGTCGCATTGTGTATCCCGCACCCCGCGACAATCAAGACATCGGCGTTTTCTCCAATGTAAAAATCGTTGTATACAAGGTCGGTCAAACCGCCAACCGTGATAATCACAGGGATATGCACACTTTTGCCCTTGACATTTGGGGCGACTATGATGTCTATGCCACTTTTGTCTGTTTTTTTGCGTATTTCAATCTCTTTGGTGGATTGCATTTTCGCACCTTCGCCATTCTTGCGAAGATTAAACGCCCCGCTTGGGATTTTGTGAAGGTCGGTCAGTTTTTCTAGAAGGCCTTTTTCAAGATTGTTCATGCCTCACCTCCAAGCCTGCCACATTTTTTGCCGGCGATATATTTTTTCATTTGCTTGTATGTGCCATACTTTGCAACTTCACCGTTTTCAAGAAGGATAATTTCGTCGGCAATTTCAAAAATTCTCTCTTGGTGACTGACAATGATGTTTGTCGCCCCCTTGATTTTTTTGAAAATCTGCGTCAATTTTTCAAAACTCCAAATGTCAATACCTGCCTCGGGTTCGTCAAAAATATTGACTCTGCCTTGGCGGGCAAGGGTGAGGGCAAGTTCAATACGCTTCTGCTCTCCGCCAGAAAGTTTATCGTCAAATGGGCGGTCGATATAGTCTTTTGCACAAAGTCCAACCGCAGAAAGATAGTCGCAAAGAGTGCCAACATTGTTTTCCTTCCCGCTCGCAAGGTCTAAGAGCTTTTTCACCTTCACACCCTTGAAAACAACTGGTTTTTGAAAGGCATAACAAATTCCCAGTCTTGCCCGCTCGGTGAGGGGAAGCCCGCTTACATTTTGCCCGTCAAAAAAGATTTCACCGCCTTGAAGGGAATTTATGCCCATAACAAGTTTTGCCAAAGTGGATTTCCCACTGCCGTTTGGCCCTGTTATGACATAGGTCTTGCCTTCTTCAAAATTGAAATTGATGCCTCTCAAAATTTGCTTTTCGCCTTCGCCAGAAGGGACGGCATATGTGATGTTCTTGATTTCTAACATGGCATTATTATATCACCCGCATATTTTTCTGTCAACAAAGATGGGCAAGGATAAAATTTGATTTTTTGTGAAAATTGCGTGATTTTTATCCGTTTTTTGTGGTTTTTTATGTAAATTTTGAGGGTTTTATGACTTTTTTTGTCATAGATAAATATTTTTCACGCTTTTTCAAAGGATAATGCAAGGAGGATAAAATTATGAAAAAATCTTTGCTTGCCCTTTCCCTTGCCTGCGTTTTAGGGACTGGGGCAATCGCTTTCGCACCAGTGCGTGACGACAAAAAACCAATCACCGCCGATAAACTCGCCGTTGCCGAAGAGGTGATTGAATATGAAAACCAAACTTCGACACAAGAAGCGTGCGAAAACTGCACCTTTATTTGCGTGGAAGGTAAAGCAAAAATCTCAGTCAGCCCAGATAAAGCCAAAATCTGTGCAATGATTGAAACAATCGGGGGCGACCTTGCCTCTTCCAAAAATGATGTTATGCAAAAAATTGACAATGTCTTTTCTGCTCTCAAAAATGGCGGTGCGGAGGAAGACAACATCTGCCTTGACTTTTTCCGATGCCTACCAAGTTATGACTTTTCAAATGGCAAAAATCTTGTGGGCTATGTCACAACAGCATCTTTCTGCCTTGATGTCGACAACATCGACAATGTACAAAACTTTGTTGACATCATGACAGAAAACGGGGTGACTTCTATCTGTGACATATCTTATGAGGTGTCAAATATGGAAGAAGAATATTCAAACGCCCTCTCTCAGGCTTTTGAAAACGCAAAACAAAAAGCCTCCGCACTTCTTGCGACCGACGATGTAAGGCTTGTGAAAATCACAGAAGAACACACCTTTGCCCCTTACGCCCTTTGTCGAAATAGAGAGGCTCTCTCAGCCGACTATGTGGGCAAAATTGACATTACAGCAAGAGTAAGAGCGGTGTTTGAAACCTCCCAAAACTAAATACCCTAAGTCCTCATTTTTTAGAGGACTTTTTTCGCCTTACCTATAAAAAGCCTTTCTTCTTTTTTTGGGGGGGCAAATGGAACAGACAAGATTTTTACTTTTAAAAAACGGACGATCGAAAGTGCATAATTGCACCCCGCTTCGCACCGCTTGCGACCGCTGACCGCAAGCGACGCTCCGCTTATAAGGTTGGTATTTTGAAAAAGGGTTTTAATAAAACATAAAAACAAGCCCCATCGGGAGGGGGCTTTCAACCGATTAGGCGGGCTAGGAGAGCGGGCAACTTTGAGAATAGCCTTCCCCGAAACCCGGGAAAGCATTTTGTGCGGAAAAGGGATAGAAATTAAGAAAAACAATAATTTTTAAAAAAATCAAAAATCTTGCTCAAATCGCTTGACTTTTCTTGGGGGGGGGTATAATTGAAATTGAGAAATTTTAATAATTTTTCAAAAACTTTCGATAAAAATTTGCATAATTCGACATAATATGATAAAATGTGTCAAAAGAGGTGGTGTAATTATGAAACTCAAAACAAAAATGCTTTCGTGCTTATGTATGTTTGCTGTGGCACTCACAAGCCTTATTGTGGGCGTTTGGGCTCTCAAAACTGTGGACTTCACCGTCGGCGGAAATTTGTCTTACATAGCACCCGGCATTGAAGCAACAATCTCCAAAGGCACTCTCGCAAACGGCACTTGGGTGACCGCAAGCGACGCAGACACCAAAATGCCACTCACACAAATCACAAGACAGGACACAACCTCAACCCTTGCCACAAAGTTTTCATATTGGCAAGACCTCAACCTCGCCTTCAACGAAGCAGGCGACGACACCACCATCACCTTCTCCATCACAAATGATATGACAAAATATGGCCTTGCAATCAGTGTCACAACATCATACACCTCAGCAGACAATGCCACCATTGCAATCAATAATTCCTCTGTCACTCTTGACCCAGACGCTTCACAAGAGTTTGTTATCACTCTTGCCGTGACCGACAAAACCGCCGACGCTTCACT
>CAZVYB010000069.1:2583-3749 GCA_964631405.1 uncultured Lachnospiraceae bacterium | reverse complement strand
CCCCGATTTCTTTAAGGGTATTTGGCAATTCTATATTAGAAACGCCTGCTTCATAAAAAACATAATTCCCAATTCTTGTAACTCCATTTCTGATTATTACATTTTCAATGCCAGCCCACTTAAAAATACCACCACTATAACTTGTATCTTGTTGTACGCTTGTCCCTATTGAAAGAGAGGTAAAGGAACAACATAAAAACGCATAATTTCCTATGCTTGTCACTGAGTCAGGAATATAAAGATTTTTTACGCTTGTTCCATAAAATATTCCCTCTCCTTCTTCGTCGTCATCGTCCCAATATCCCTCTGCTATGCTTGTGACGGTATATGTTTGGCTCTGGTATTTGATTTGTGATGGGATTTCAACCGTTTCTGGTGCAGAAGTTGAGCAGGCTGTCAGTTTTGCCGTCAATGTTGTACTATCATACTCAAAAGTAAGATAAGACACCTCTTCCGGTGTTGTCGGCTCGGGTGCCGGTGCTGTATAGGTGATGTTTCCACCCACAACAAAGTCAAGGTCAGTCAGTGCCCACACGCCGACAAGTGTAAAAAGCAGTGTCAAGCATACAAACGACAGCACAGAAAATATCTTTGACAATTTTCCCATAAATCACCTCATTTTCTACAAAATAATATGGTTATATATAACCATACTCAGTATAACATAAAATATGGCTACACGCAACCATATTTATAAACTTTTTCGTTGTAGAATAAAGATAATTTAAAAAGATATAGGAGAATTTATGCCAAAGTCAGTCAATCATGCCGTCGCCCAGCGAATAAAGGAACTTTTGAAGGAGAAAAATATCACACAGTATCGACTGGCACTAAACAGCGGGATCACCCACTCCACCCTCAAAAACATTATGCATGAGAGCATAAAAGACAGCCTTCTTTCCACCGTGATACTCATAGCGAGCGGTTTTGACATGACAATCAGCGAATTTCTCAACTCTCCCCTCTTCGACGAGGACAATTTGGATATATGAAAGCACAAAAAATAGATAAAAAATCAATTTTTTAATTTATTCTCAATATTTTAAATAAAATTTAAACAAAAAAGCGAGCATTTGAAATTCTGCCCGCTTTTATTATTTATTGTTTTTTATCTAAAACCCGCCGTCGACGATATTATAATCACTCCAATATTCCGCCGATTTATA
>CAZVYB010000069.1:0-2483 GCA_964631405.1 uncultured Lachnospiraceae bacterium | reverse complement strand
TTTGTGATTGAAAATGTGATTGTCACATCATCGCCCGCTTCGTTGAAATTGAGGTTGAGGTTTTGCCAATATGAAAACTTTTCGGTGAGCGTTTCCTCTGTGTCTGTCCTTGTGATTTGGGTGAGTGGCATTTTGGTGCTTGCGTCACTTGCGTTGACCCAAACCCCATTTGTGACTGTCCCCTTTGAAATGGTTGCTTCAATTCCCGGTGCAATGTACGACAAATTGCCACCAACGGTGAAATTGACAGTTTTTAATGCCCATACGCCCACCACAAGCATTACCGCAGTCAGTGCCATAAGTGACACCAAGGTCAATAGTTTTGTTTTGATTTTCATATTTCCTCCTCTTTATTCAACAATTATAAGTTATAATAAATTATATTCTTAGTATACTAAGAAGTCAAGGAATTTTAATAAAAATTTAGTAAACTAAGACCAATGAATTATTTTGCCTATAATTTGAAAATTTTAAGAAAAGAAAAAAATTTGACTCAACCACAATTAGCAAAAGCATTAAATGTAAGCAACGGCATGATTTCTTTTTGGGAAAATGAAATTTATGAACCAACTGCAACTAATATAATAAAGGTGGCAAACTTTTTTGATATATCAATAGACGAATTACTTTTAACCCCATTATGTTAAAAAAATTATCACCCCCATCAAGGCATTTGCATTGATAGCCCCTTTTAGGAAGGGGCTTTTTATGTTGTTTTCTCCTTCCGTCAATGCCAAATGCTCGGCGATTATCGCCCGCTTTATCTAAATATAAACTTTGTTTATTCCTGACAATTCTTGTAATTTGCCCCTTAATTTGCCCCTCTTCCGTCTCTTCGTGACACCTTCCCCAGTCTTGGGTAAGGCTAATCTCTCTGCTCCATCTCTATTTTTAATAAAACCTTATAAGCGGAGCGTCAAAAGCGGTCAGCGGTCGCTTTTGGTGCGGAGCGGGTGCAGTTATGCACCATTTTTATCGTCCCGTTTATCTAAACTCTTGGCGGTATCTGTTTATGTCCCTCTTCCGTCAATGCAAGCCTTGACACCTTCCCCCAAGGAAAGGGCGACCAACCGCCCGACTATCGTCCACCTCGTCTAAATTTCTAATTTGTCTAGTTCCATAAAATTTTTGACACCCACCGTCACTCACTTAACATTCGTGACACCTCCCGCGGGTTCGCAGGAGGCTTATTCGGTTGCGGTCTCCCTTCGTCCCTTCGGGACACCTCCCTCCCAGAGGGAGGTTTTGTTATCATGTTTTATTGTAATGCCTTTTTTAAACTCCAACCTTATAAGCGGAGCGTCAAAAGCGGTCAGCGGTCGCTTTTGGTGCGACATGGCACAAAAAAAAGACACTCCACTTGGAGTGTCTTTTGATTTTAAGTTTATAGTGATGTTATTATTCAATGATTGTTGAAACAACACCAGAACCAACTGTTCTGCCACCTTCACGGATAGCGAAACGAAGTCCTTGTTCGATAGCGACTGGGTTGATAAGAGAGATTGTCATCTTAACATGGTCGCCAGGCATAACCATTTCTACGCCCTTCTCAAGTTCAATAACGCCGGTGATGTCAGTAGTTCTGAAATAGAATTGTGGTCTGTAACCATTGAAGAATGGAGTATGACGGCCACCTTCTTCTTTCTTCAATACATACACTTCTGCTGTAAACTTAGTGTGTGGGTGAATTGAACCCGGTTTGCAAAGCACTTGACCTCTTTCGATATCAGTTCTTTGGATACCGCGGAGAAGAAGACCAGCATTGTCACCTGCGATAGCAGCATCGAGTGACTTGTGGAACATTTCAACGCCTGTTACAACAGTTGACTTAGACTCGCCAAGACCAACGATTTCAACAGTATCGCCAACTTTAACTGTACCACGCTCTACTCTACCAGTTGCAACTGTACCACGACCAGTGATTGTGAATACATCTTCAACAGGCATAAGGAAAGGTTTGTCAGTATCTCTTTCTGGCTCTGGGATATAAGAGTCAAGAGCAGCCATAAGTTCGCTAATGCAAGCGCAAGCAGGGTCAGAAGTGTTGCCAGCTTGTGCAGCTTCGAGTGCTTTGAAAGCAGAGCCTCTGATAATTGGAGTGTCATCTCCTGGGAAACCATACTCTGTAAGGAGGTCGCGGATTTCCATTTCAACAAGGTCAGCAAGTTCTTCATCATCAACTTGGTCCATCTTGTTCATAAATACAACAATGTATGGAACGCCAACTTGACGAGCAAGAAGAATGTGCTCTCTTGTTTGAGGCATTGGACCATCAGTTGCAGCACAAACGAGGATTGCTCCGTCCATTTGAGCAGCACCAGTAATCATGTTTTTAACATAGTCTGCGTGTCCTGGGCAGTCTACGTGTGCGTAGTGACGAGTTTCGCTTTCGTATTCAACATGAGAAGTATTGATTGTGATACCTCTTGCCTTTTCTTCTGGGGCTTTGTCGATTTCGTCATATTTCATTTTTTGTGTGCCGT
>CAZVYB010000068.1:0-3777 GCA_964631405.1 uncultured Lachnospiraceae bacterium | reverse complement strand
TTCGATGTTTTTCAAAGAAAATGAAAGTTCGTCTTCGCTTTCTTCAACAATATTGACATCAAACAACCCTGATAGCGTTCCGTAAGTTCCTCCCTCGGCAGTGTAATAGTAGGCTATATCGCTGATGCAATAAGCAGAAAAACCGAAAAATAGAACCCCAGCAATTCCGCATATCAAAAAGCGTGAATTTGGAAATTTGATACAGACAATGGCTAATACTACTACCAATGTAACTACGCCAGAGCCTGCCCAAAATAGACCATTAAATAAAAATGACATCTTCCACCTCCAAGATTTGTTGTACTGACACAACCTTGCCATCAACTATTTGTCCACTCCACATTGATATTGATTTGACATTGACTTTATCGCCAAGTCCCACAATCTTGAAAATTGTAGAGGTTAAAGATGTGCCAAAATCAAAATCAAAGACAATATCAATTTTGTCAAGATGTGGTTTTAGTTGCTCACAAAGAGCAGTATCGAGAACGATAATCAAGCCTTCGTCAGTTTCTGCTTCTCGAGAAATATGACTTTCATTGAGGGTTATCTCAGTTCTGCCAACAAAGTAGTCATCGCTTATCCATTCATTTGAAACTTTAAAGGAAGCAGAACCTTTGACGGCATTAAAGAGGCTGTCAGTTGCCTGTTTTGCTCCACTCTCGAACACTTCAACTTTGATAACATAGTACTCATTAACTTGAATATCAATTTTCTTTGTTTCTCGTTCCTGCTCAGAGAGGTACGCCTTGTTATCAAAATGTTTAAAATTTACCATGTCGCCAAACTCAAAGACCATGCTTTGTGTAGTTCCATTTGCGAGCGATTGAATTTGATTGTAAATTTTGTATGCCATGAGGTATACATCGTTGTAAGCAAGCACCTTAATTCCTCCAAGACCTTTGTCATAATTGGCTACGACAAAGCCTTTATCTTTTGGCGTATTCGTTCCTTGCATTTCCATAAGGTAAAGGTCGTCACCAAGGGCTATTTTAAAATTGGCATTATGACCAAGAGCCTCAGCATCTTCCAATGCGGTTGCAAAGTTGTCTCCGCTAGCGTATGTATGGATTGTCCCGTTTGGCAGGCTATCATAACTAGTCCAAACATTTGACCAGCCTGTTAGACCATTCCAAGGGATTTCTGTCAGCGAAAAAGTCCAATCAGCCAATGTGTCGGTTGCTGAATTTGCTACAAATTGCAACCCTTGTGAATAGATTGCTTTTTTGTCTTCGTCAAAGAATTGATTAAACTTAACATCAAGCATTTCAACGCCATCACCTTTATCATTGGAGTAATATCGAACTTCAATGACATTCGTCTTATTTGTGCCGTCTGCTGTTTCTATTTCGCCAACATTAAAAGTATTAAATATTGTTTTATCTGGGGCATATTCTTGAACCCATGCCCACCAAAATATTGAGCCAACGCAACCGAGTATGAGCAAGACCAAGAGCAATATGCCCGTATTTTTTAATGTTTTCATATGTGTCCTTTTAAAAAACTTGGCAAACCTTCAATATGCCAATGATTGCAAATACAAAGATGCCAAGTTTTAAAATATATTTTAAAATTTTTAAAGTTATCATGTTTTTCACCAATTAAAAAAGGGGAATAGGGGAAAGTTCCCCAACCCCTTTTTACAAATTTTAAATAGTAATAACGGCTGTGTTCTCGTCAATAAGCACTTTAAAGCCTTCATAAACGGCCTCAGTGCTTTCTGGTGTCTGTTCTTCTCCGTCAGTTTCTTCACTTGACCCTTCTTCGTCAGAAGTATTGTCATTGGTTGTATCGTCAACAATTTCTTGTTGTTCGCTATCACCCCATGACTTAATTTCCTCAACAAAGTTTCTGTTATTTACTGCACCCATGATTGATACAGTTATGAAGAAAGCAACAATCAAAATAAACATTCCCCACAAAAAGCCTTTAAACTGTTTGCTCATGTTTCACTCCCTAATTTGATTTGATTACTACTTGTTGTTTAGAAGGGCGAAATAATCTGGCTTACAAAGCACATCGCTTCCATAAGTTTGGACTTTAAAACCAACTTTTGCCCTTGGAAAACCATTATTGAAATCAATTTTTTGGAAAGTATCCTTATCGATTTCATAGTCAAGCATCATAGGTTTATTCATGCCCATCTCTTCTGAAAAAAGCCTTTCCGTACAACTTACGACTTTTACTATAAATTTTTCGGCTGAGGCTGGCCAAATTCTTCCGTTCATGTCTTTTCTTTCTTCTTTTGCCTCTTTATATTCTTTTGATATTACAATTCCTGCTTGTTCTGTATATACTTCGATACTATTTGCCATGTTTAATTTACCTTTTTTAACCTTTTAATTGAATTTTTTGTTTAGATTTTCTTTTGATTTTGTGTGTTAATAGAATTTAAATATTGCTGTGTGTAGGTTTTTGTTTTTTTGATTGATAAACTTGTTAAGTCAGTTCTATATGCGTGGACGCTTTGCCACGGCTTACACTTTTTTATTAAATTTTTAGTTTTTTGCCATGCTTTAAAACACCAACATCAAATTTGTTTCGATGTCGAAACTTTTATATTAAATAAGAGGTTTCTTTTTACGAGTTGGATCGTAAGCAAGACCTTTGTTATAACTATCATAAACTTTTGAATTTGAGTTTTTCTTACCTTTCTCAATTTGACCAAGTTTGTATGCCAATGTAGTCAATTCTTTGGTTTTACTAGCCTTTCTTTTGGTTGCCTTTTTTTTCGGCTTTGAATATGCTCTTGCCATCATTTATCTTCCTTTATTATCATTTCACTGCAAGCACAAGCGACTTTTATTCAAGTAATATTGGCCTTTGGGCTAAGGACTTCCACCTTAGCATGAACATAGCAGGTGTCTATTCGGCATGAGGAATACATATGTTTAAAAGTTCAAAAAATAACATAACAATACCTGCTTTCTGCCTGTGTCTTTTAATCGGTGTATAAGTTCACTCAATTTGAGTTCCACCACCAAAGGCTTTTAATTTTTAAGTTCCTTCAACTCTCGGTTCAACATCTTGACCTTAATTGCGAGTTGTTTATTTTACTCCCGGAGCACTTCGTTTTCCATAATCAAATTCTTAATTGCTGACATCTTCCACCTCAACGATTATTTGGGATTGAAAGATTAAAGCGGGGCGAACGGCGTAATAGAAGTCAACAAAGTCGTAGTAACAAAAGCCACTGCTGCCGACAAAGAACGCATAGTTAGAATAGGAAGGGAAAGGCGAGCGAAGCCAATAGCAATAATCAATCAATTTAATGTGCTCTTTAAATTTCTTGAATTCTTCAAGGCTTAAAAGTCGCAATTTATCGCCAAGGTCATTGATAGGTTGAAGTTCCGATTTATCAATACGCATGAGTTCGCAATAACGATTGTTTACATAGTGCCTGATAAGGCTTTTTTCGTAGTTGTTATCAAAATTGTCAAACACACAAAAGGATATATCTTTATCAATTGTGTCAATGATAGACATGGTGCCGTTTAATTTTGTGAATTCAAGTTCGCAATACTTGAAAGATTGTCCCGGCTTGACTTCTGAATACTTAATTTTCATTTATTTTATCCCTCTCTTTTTTCAAAACATCAATTTTAGCTTGTACATATGCTTTTAGGCATACAATGTCATAATCTGAGCGGTTGAGCGATAAACTCTCTTCCCAAGAATTGACATAGTCAATAATCTCTTGCAATTGTTTGATTGCGAAGTTTACTTTCGCTTCTCTCTCAACCTCTCCGTAGAGTTCCGTGATATCCACCTCGTCAG
>CAZVYB010000067.1:0-3850 GCA_964631405.1 uncultured Lachnospiraceae bacterium | reverse complement strand
ATGGTGTAGAAAGAGTTACAATTCAAAACCTTGAAATCGTAAAAGTTGACGCTTCAAGAAATGTCCTTCTTGTTAAGGGCTGTATCCCTGGACCAAAAGGCTCAGTTGTTACACTTCGTGAAGCGGTGAAAGGACAATAAAGGAGAGAAACATGGCAAAAGTTAAAGTATTTAATATGCAAGCAAATGAAGTTGGCTCAGTAAATCTCCCTGACGACCTTTTCGCAGTTGAGTATAACGAAGCCCTCATTCATGAGGTTGTTGTTGCTTACAACGCAAATCAAAGACAGGGCACAAAATCAGCCCTCACTAGAAGCGAAGTAAGAGGACACGCAAAGAAACCTTGGCGTCAAAAGGGAACTGGCAGAGCAAGACAAGGCTCTTCAAAAGGCCCACAATGGACTGGCGGTGGCGTAGTATTCGCTCCAAAGCCAAGAGATTTCTCAAAGAAAGTAAATAAGCAAAAGAAGAGATATGCACTTCTTAGTGCAATCAGCACAAAAATCGCTCAAAACGAAGTTGTTGTTCTTGACAAATTCGGTTTTGAGAACCCTAAGACAAAAGAGGCAAAAGCATTCGTTGACGCCTTCAAGTTCAATGGAAGCGTGCTTGTTGTAAACGACATCAACGACAAAAACACACTTCTTGCTACTAGAAACCTTCCATGTCTTAGTGCAAAGGCAGTTGCAAACATCAATGTTTACGACATCATTTCAAACAAAAATGTTGTTCTTACTCAATCTGCCATCAAATCTATTGAGGAGGCATACGCAGAATAATGGAAGCAAACAAAATTATTGTAAAACCACTTCTCACTGAGAAAAGTTATGCGGGCATTGCAAACAAAGTTTACACTTTCGTTGTTGCAAAAAATGCTGGAAAAGTTGAAATCAAAAAGGCTGTTGAAGAACTCTTTGGCGTTAAGGTAGCAAAGGTAAACACCGTTATCGTAAAAGGTCACAAGAAAGTTCAAAACACCAAGGCTGGAAGAACAGTTGGAAAGACAAGCGACTATAAAAAGGCTATCGTAACCCTTACCGCTGAGTCAAAAACAATTGCATTCTTCGACAGTTTATCATAATAGGAGGGGTAAAAAATGGCAATCAAAATTCATAGACCAACTTCTGCTGGAAGAAGATTTTACACAACCTCTTCCTATGAAGAAATCACAAAGAAAGAGCCAGAGAAGTCACTTCTTGCAAAGAAAGATAAAAACGCAGGAAGAAACGCTCAGGGTAAAATCACTGTTAGACACCAAGGCGGTGGAAACAGACAAAAATACCGTATCATTGACTTCAAAAGAAACAAAGACAACATTCCTGCAAAGGTTGTTGGCATTGAATATGACCCAAACAGAACTGCTTATATCGCACTTCTTCAATATGCTGACGGTGAAAAGAGATACATCATTGCACCTGTTGGACTTAAAGATGGCGATACAGTTATGAGTGGTGCTGATGTTGAAATCAAAGTTGGAAATGCTCTTCCACTTTCTTCAATCCCTGTTGGTTCACTTATTCACAATATTGAACTTGAACCTAAGAAAGGTGCACAACTTGCCCGTTCTGCTGGTAGCGAAGTTCAACTTATGGCTAAGGAAGGCAAATATGCAACTCTTAGACTTCCAAGTGGTGAAATGAGAAAGGTTCTTCTTACCTGCCGTGCTACAATCGGTACAGTAGGCAATATTGACCATGAACTTGTTTCTCTTGGTAAGGCTGGCAGAAAGCGTCACATGGGCGTTCGTCCATCTGTTCGCGGTGTTGCAATGAACCCTAACGACCACAAACATGGTGGTGGTGAAGGTAAGAGTCCTGTGGGTATGGCTTCACCTGTTACTCCATGGAACAAACCTGCTCTTGGTTACAAGACAAGAAAACGCAAAAATCGCTCTAACCGCTTGATGGTTAAGAGAGTAAATTAGGAGAGTGTAATATGAGTTCATTAAAGAAAAAGCCTTATGTGCATCCAAGCCTTGTGAAGAAAGTTGCCCAAATGCAAGAATCTGGCAATAAAAGACCAATCAAGACTTGGTCAAGAGCATCTACAATCTATCCTGATTTCGTAGGATTTACATTTGCAGTACACAACGGTAAAAAACATGTCCCAGTTTACTGTACTGCTGATATGGTTGGACATAAACTCGGTGAGTTTGCCCCAACAAGAACATACAAGGGACACACTAAAAAGTCGGCAGCAGTTGCTGGTAAGAGATAAGGAGTAGAAAATGGCTACAAGAATTAGACAAAAAGCAGAAAAGCGTGCAAGTGCTAAGAAATATCCTTATGCTAAGGCAAATTATGTGAGAATGAGTCCATCAAAAATCACATATATCCTTGACCTTGTTCGTGGCAAGAAGGCAGACCAAGCAGTTGCTATCCTTGAAAATATGCCTGATAAAGGTGCTTACGAGAGCCTCAAAGTTCTCAACAGTGCCATTGCAAATGCTGAAAACAACATGGGCAAAAACAGAGATTCTTTGTTTGTAAAAGAGGCTTACGCAACAAGCGGACCTCAATTCAAAAGAATGTCTGCAAGAGCAAAAGGCTCAGGCAATGTTATTCTTAAAAAGACCGCACACATTACAATTGTGCTTGATGAAGTGGTAGGAGGCTAAGATGGGACAAAAAGTTAGTCCAGTTGGACTTAGAGTGGGAATTAACAAAGATTGGAATTCTACTTGGTACGCAGACAAGAAAACCTTTGCTGCAAACCTCAAAGAAGACCAAGACCTTAAAAATTTCCTCATGAAAAAATATAAGGCTTGCTCAATTTCTAAGATTACAATCGAAAGAACTGAGGGCAAACTTGTTGTAAATATCTTCACCTCAAAACCTGGTATGATTATCGGTACAAAGGGTGCTGGTATCGAAGTTATCAAGAAAGAAATCACAAATCTCGTAAGACCTGTTAAACTTTTACTTGTCAATGTAAAAGAAATCAAAAGACCTGACCTTGATGCTCAACTTGTTGCTGACAGCATTGCACAACAACTTGAAAAGCGTGTTTCTTCAAAGAGAGCACTCAAACAAGCAATTGAAAGAGTTATGAAGGCTGGTGCTAAGGGTTGCAAAGTTCAGGTAAGTGGCGTTCTTACAAAAGCGAACGAAAAAGCACAAACTGAAAAACAATTTAGAGGAAGCGTTCCTCTTCACACTCTTAGAGCGGATATTGACTATGGTGAATCTTCTGCTTACACAATGATTGGTAAAATCGGCGTTAAGTGCTGGATTTATAAAGGCGAAATCCTTGGTAATAAAACAGTGATTACAAAGGAGGAAAAGAGCGATGTTAATGCCTAAAAGAGTTAAAAGAAGAAAAGTTTTTAGAGGCAGAATGACAGGAAAGGCTACAAAAGGCAACACTCTTGCATATGGTTCTTATGGAATTATTGCAACTGAGCCATGCTGGATTAAGTCAAACCAAATCGAAGCCGCTCGTATCGCACTTACAAGATACACAAAGCGTGACGGTAAAGTTTGGATTAAAATCTTCCCTGACAAGCCTGTAACAAAGAAACCTGCCGAAACTCGTATGGGTTCTGGTAAAGGTTCACCTGAATTTTGGGTTGCAGTGGTAAAGCCGGGTAGAGTTCTTTTTGAACTTGAAGGCGTAAGCGAAGAAGTTGCAAGAGAAGCACTTAGACTTTGCGGGCACAAACTTCCATGCAAAACCAAATTCATCAAAAAGGAAGAAATAGCAAAAGGTGGTGTAAACGATGAAAATTAGTGATATTAAATATTTATCTGTTGCAGAACTCAATGCAAAACTTAAAGAACTTAATAGCGAACTTTTCAATCTTCGTTTCTCACACGCTACTAGGTCACTTGCAAATCCTATGGCCCTTCACA
>CAZVYB010000066.1:0-4198 GCA_964631405.1 uncultured Lachnospiraceae bacterium | reverse complement strand
GGTTGCAGAGCGGCCAAATGCAACGGACTGTAAATCCGTCGACTTCGTCTTCGATGGTTCGAATCCATCCCTGCCCACCAAAAGTAGCAAGCATAAAATATGCTTGCTGTTTTTTTGTAACATTGCCCGGCTATGGTTTATTTTAAATGTATTAAAAATAAATTGTAAATTTTAATCAGAAAAATAGCAACATGATTTGCCACAATACAAAATTTATGTTACAATCATTGTTAGGAGAAATATAATGAAAAAAGCGGTAATATTTGATTTAGATGGGACTCTTCTTCCTATGAATGAAGAAGAGTTTACAAAGGTATATTTTGGCTTGCTTTATAAAAAAGCAGTTCCATTTGGTTATAAAAAAGAAGAATTTGTCAACGCAATCATGAAGGGTACATACCTTATGAGAAAAAATGATGGCAGTGCTACAAACGAAGAGGTTTTTTGGGGGTGCTTTGCAAAGATTTTTGGCGAGGATAAACTGAAAGATAAAAAGATTTTTGATGAATTTTATCTGCAAGAATTTGAACAAACAAAGGTGTCTTGCGGGTTCAACCCAAAGGCAAAAGAGTTGATTGATTTTTGCAGAAAAAATTTTCAATATGTCATTCTCGCTTCAAACCCGATATTCCCAAAAGAGGCGATGGAATGGCGTGTCAAGTTTGCGGGGATAGACCCGGAAGTTTTTGACTTTATGACAGATTATTCAAACTCTCGCTACTGTAAACCAAACAAAAACTTTTTGCTGGGAGTTATGGATAAATTTAGTTTAAAACCAAATGAAGTTGTTTATATTGGCAACAGTGAAATTGAGGACGGCGTTATGGCGAAGGAACTTGGCGTGCAAGTGCTTATGCTGGGTGACCAAATCATTAAAGATGAAAGCGAAAAATACACATATGACTATGTTTCGTATGACGAAGTTGAAAACAAACTTGAAAAGATTATAAAAGAATAACATAATAGAGGTAAAATAAAGTTGAAAAAAGTTGTTTTGATTGTTGGAGGAACGGGAGGGATTGGACGGGGGATTGTTCAAAAATTCGCTCAAAATGGATATGATGTTGTTGCGACTTATAATTCAAGCCCTACCAAAAACATTGAAAAAATTTGCAAAGACTGTGGTTCAAATTTGCTTACAATCAAGATGGATATTTCGGATTTTCGGTCAGTGGAACAGGGTTTTGACTTGGCATTTTCGGCAATGGGGCGGATAGACGCTGTTGTTTGTAATAGTGGAATTTCGCTTGGAGAAAAACTTTTGTGCGACTTTTTTCCACAAGAAATTGATAAAATCGTAGATGTCAATTTAAAGGGTGCAATCTACTGCAATAGAGAGGCACAAAAACATTTTATAAACCAAAAATATGGAGCAATCGTCAATGTAACTTCCATTTACGGCTTGTATGGAGGAAGTTGCGAAAGTGCGTATTCAGCAAGCAAAGGTGGCATTGTTGCACTAACAAAAGCGATGGCGGAAGAGAGTGGGGCTTTTGGGGTAAGGGTTAATGCTGTTGCTCCGGGATATATCAAAACTCCTATGACGGAGGGGTATACCGATGAAGAAAACAGGCAATGTATCGAAAGAACGCCACTTAAAAGATTGGGTACGCCACAAGATGTTGCAAATGCGGTGTTTTTCTTAGCGGGCAACGAATCGTCTTTTATAACAGGAGAAATTCTCACTGTGTCTGGCGGTGTATTGAAATTTTAATTAAAGAAAACAAGAGGAGAAAAGGTTGTTCACGCCTTTTCTTTTTTTTAGCCTATTTTTCGGCAAAAGCGTATAATTTTTGCAAATTAAAGTGTGTTACATTGACCATAGCAGGAGGAAATCTATGCAAATCAAAAGTAAAATTTACAACAACACTTTATATGTTCTTTTGTGCGGAGAACTTGATGAATATTCAGCAGAACATACCAGAATTGCCCTTGATGACATATTTTCGGGAGGGAGTTTCGGTCAAATTATCATAGACCTATCCGAACTGGAATTTATGGATAGCACAGGGATAGGGGTTTTGATTGGGAGGTATAAGAAAATGCACACTCGAAACATTCCGATATTTATCAGCAATCCTTCAAAACAGGCGGAACGCATTTTCAAAATGACAGGGCTTTATAATATTATGCCCAAGATTGTGTAAAAGGAGAGGATATGAAACAATCAAACTATATGGAAGTATCATTTAAAGCACTTTCTATCAACGAGGGGTTTGCTCGTGTATGCGTGGCTGGATTTTGCGTGCAACTAAATCCCTCAATTGACGAACTTGGCGATATAAAAACAGCGGTTTCGGAAGCGGTGACAAACTGCGTGGTTCATGCCTATCCAAAGGGCGAAGGTATGATAACTGTGCAGTGTTTTTTAGAAGGCAATGATGTCAAGATTGTCGTAAAAGATAGGGGCGTTGGTATAAAAGATATCCAAAAGGCGAGAGAGCCGTTTTTTACAACCAAACCAAGCGAGGAACGAAGCGGTATGGGTTTTGCTGTTATGGAAAGTTTTATGGATAAAGTGGAGGTTGAGCCAAACGAAGAGGGCGGGCTGAAAGTTGTGATGCACAAACGCATAGCAACATCGCTTTTACAGGTGGAGAATGCTTGAAACCGAGCAAATTTTGCAACTGGTTGAAGATGCTCAACAAGGCAATCAGCAGGCAAAATCGGTGCTACTCGAAGAAAATTCGCCACTTATCAAAAGCGTGATAAAACGCTTTAAAAACAAGGGAGTTGAGTATGACGACCTATACCAAATAGGCTGTATGGGTTTTTTAAAGGCGATAAAAAATTTCGACGCAGGTTTTGGCGTGAAATTTTCAACATATGTCGTACCTATGGTGATTGGTGAAATAAAAAGATTTATGCGAGATGACGGATCAATCAAGGTTTCAAGGGCTTTAAAAACTTTAAACTTACAGATAAATAAATTTGTTGATGCCTTTATGAAGGAAAATCAAAAAAGCCCAACAATTGAGGAAATTGCAAGGCATTTTGATGTGGAAGAACAGGAGATAGTCCTTGCTATGGACTCGGCAAAAATGCCTCTATCGCTTTATTCTCCCATTGAAGATGGTTCGGACAATCTGAGTTTGATTGATAGGCTTGAAAGCGACGAAGATTTGGGCGGTAAGATGATTGAAAAGATGACTCTTGGAGAACTCGTCAAGAACCTTGATGAGCGTGATAAAAAAATTATTATGCTTAGATATTATTTTGATAAAACTCAAAGCGAAATAGCGAAGGAATTGCAAATATCCCAAGTGCAAGTGTCCAGACTTGAAAATAAGATTTTAGAAAATTTAAGAAATAAACTTTCCTCATAAAAGCAGGCCAACCGACCTGCTTTTTTCTTTAAAAATTGCTTTTGCCAAGAAGAAAATCAATGCTAACATCAAAAACACTTGATATTTTGATAAGCATATCAAAATCGCACTCCCGTCGCCCGTTTTCCCAATAAGAAACCAGCCTTTCGCTGACAAATAAAAGACAGGCAAGTTGCTTGCGAGAAAAACCTTTTTCAACCCTTAATTCTTTAATTCTTTCACTAAATTTGTTCATATCAGCATTTTAGAACAAAATGTTCAAACTTTCTTGACTTGGAACATTTTGTTCTATATAATAATGATGAACATTTTGTTCTAAAATTATTAGAAGGAGGGGGATATGACAAAAGAGAAGGTGATTTCACTGATTGCTCAATACAAAGATTTTGTGCCAGATGACAAACTTGAAGTTTTCAAAAGCAAACTTGAAAGGGCAGATGACGAAGCTTATGAAAAATTGATGATGGTCAAAACATATAATGTGACAACTGTCACATTGTTTTCAATTTTTTTGGGCGGTGTTTCTGGCGATAGGTTTTATCTTGGCGATACTGGCGTGGCGATTGCAAAACTTATTTTTGGATTTTGGACATGTGGCATTTGGAATTTGGTTGATATTTTTTTCTGTCGCAAAAGGGCAAAAGAAAAGAATTTTTACAATTTAGTAAGCGTTTTGTAAAAAGCGGATAAAAATGGGCAAATTATTTTGGCTAAAAACTATTGATTGTAGATAAAAAAAGGCTTATTAGTCTAACACTTTTGAAACTAGTGTAATAATTAGAGAATTAGAAATCAAAAATCTAGTTCTCTTTTTTCTTGGCTACTTTATGCCGTGAAAGGTACTTGACAAGAGAAGAAATGAAAACACAATA
>CAZVYB010000065.1:0-4364 GCA_964631405.1 uncultured Lachnospiraceae bacterium | reverse complement strand
AATTTCACCCACGCAAAGGGTGAAATTCATTGAAAAAAGCACTCTCAAACGAAAGTGCTTTTTCTTTGGAGCAGGTAACGGGAATCGAACCCGTGAATTGTGCTTGGGAAGCACACATTTTACCCCTAAATTATACCTGCATATTGAAAACTTGAAAGTCGATTTCACAACTCATCATATGTTTTATGACGAAATTGTATCACAACTTTAAAATTTTTGCAACAATTTTTGAGCAAGGTCATAAAAAATATTATGGCAAAATTTGTAGACGAAAAATCTTGCTTTGTGGGCAAGAATGTCAAAATCGGAGAAAATGTCACCATCTATGAAGGAAACCATATTGGCGACAATGTGATAATCGGCGACGATGTCACCCTTCTGCCTTTCAATATGATTGAAGGGGCGGTGATTGAAAATGGGGCGAGCGTTGGCCCTTTTGCGAGAATACGCCCAAGTTCTATAATTGGCGAAGGTGCAAAAATCGGCAACTTTGTGGAAATCAAAAATTCCATAATCGGAAAGGGGTGCAAAATAAGTCACCTTGCATATGTGGGCGACGCCCAAATGGGAGAGAACTGCAACATCGGTTGTGGCGTGATTTTTGCAAACTATGACGGCAAAAACAAGCACAAAACCACGCTTGGCGACCATGTTTTTGTAGGAAGCAACTGCAACATCATTGCACCCGTCACAATCGAAAAAGACAGTTACATTTGTGCGGGCACGACGGTGACAAAAGATGTCAAGAAAGGCGACTTTGTGATTGGGCGAGCAAAACAAGAAAACAAAGAAGGCAAAGCAAAAAAATATTGGTAAAGGAAGAAAAATATGGGAATATACTTTGGAACAGACGGCTTGCGTGGCATTTACGGCGAGGTGATTTCGCCAGAAATTGCAAGCAATGTGGGAAACAGCCTTGCAAGGCTTTGTAAAATACATAAAAAAATTTTGATATGCAGAGATACCCGCACAAGCGGAAGCCTGCTTGCCTCGGCTTTCTCGGTTGGTGTGACAAGCGGAGGCGTTGATGTCGTGGATATCGGTATCGCACCAACACCTGTTGTGGCATATTTGGTGCAAAGGCTTGACTATGACTATGGCGTGGTGATTTCGGCAAGTCACAATGACGCAAACTGCAACGGCATCAAAATCTTCAACAATGAAGGCTTTAAAATCAGCGAGGAGGAAGAAAACCAAATCGAGCGAAAAATGCTTTATCCCGCAAGAAGCGGTTTTGAAAACTTGGGAAAAATCACCTACCGCCCCGCCCTTGTGGGGAAATATAAAAAACATATACTTCAAACTTTTGGCGAACTTTCAGGGCTGAGGGTTGTGATTGATTGTGCAAACGGAGCATCATATCGCATTGCAAAAACACTTTTTCAAAAACTGGGGTGCGAGGTTGTTGCCCTCAACTGCCAAAACGACGGCATCAAAATCAATGAAAATTGCGGAGCGTTGCACCCAGAAATCGTGGCAAAAGCGGTAAAAGAATTTGACGCAGATATGGGCTTTGCCTTTGACGGCGACGCCGACCGCATACTCGCCTGCGACGAAAAAGGAAAAATCTTGGACGGCGACGACATCTTGTTTTTGCTTTCCAAAATGTATAAAAACGAAAAAATCGTTGTGGGCACAAGCATGACAAACAGCGGGCTTGAAGAAAGTTTGCAAAAACTTGGCAAAAAACTTCTTCGGGCTGATGTGGGCGACAAATATGTGTCACAACTTATGAAAAACAAGGGGGCAAAACTGGGCGGAGAGCCTTCTGGGCATATCATAAACTTTGCCTTTTCAACAACTGGCGACGGGGTTTTGACCGCACTGACAATTGCAAATCTTGTCAAAAATGAAGGCAAACCACTCTCAAAAATATGCACACTGAAACACTTTCCTCAAGTGCTTTTGAATGTGAATGTGCGTGACAAATATCGCACCCTCAACAGCGACCTTTTGACTGCTGAAATTTTGAAAACTCAACAAGAACTTGGTCTTGACGGCAGACTGAATGTGCGTGCAAGTGGCACAGAAAACAAAATTCGAGTGATGTGTGAGCATAAAAGCGAAAAAGTGGCGGAAAGCCTTGCGAAAAATGTCGAAAGATTGATACTTTCGATTGAGGGGTAGATTTGCGACCAGCCTTATATAAAGCCGTCCCTTAATTTTAAGGGAAGGTGCTTTGAACGAATGTGAAAAGCGGAAGGGATTATTTAGATTGACACCCACCGTCAGTGCATACGCACTGCCACCTCCCGACGGCTAGAGCGGGAGGCTTGATTAGGTTGCGTGCTCCCCCAGTCAACCTATTCGGTTGACAGCCCCCTCCCAGAGGGAGGTGTTTTAAATATGTTTTTCATAAAAAAAGCCTCCCCTTAGGGAAGGCTTTGATTTTGTTTTTTGTTTGGGTTATGTGTCGTCCTCATCGTGTTCTTCAATGATTGTGGTCACATCAAGTTCTCGCTCACGCAGTTCTCCGTCGGCAAGTGCCTGTTTTTGTTTCTTTTCTCTTATCATTTGGTCGGCAATTTCAATGATGTTAAGAAGAAGGGTGAATAAGAGGATTGCACTTGGCACAATAATCAAAATAATCATGCCTTGTGTGCTGGAAATAAATTGAATAACGCCTGCAAGCCAACTTTCTTTATAAACGCCAACAACATGGTCGCCTCGAGTGGCTTTATCTACATTATAGTTTGCCTCAATATCCACACTTTCTGGGTCGCTTGTTGAACTTTTGAGGTTGTTTGTACCATATGTATAAAACCAAGTATCGCCATAACTATCATAACGAATTTTGTATACTTTATGGAAATAAATTGATGTGCTAAATGTTTCCTGACCCGTTCTAAAATCATTTTCAAGTGCAAGTTCTTCTGTTCCGTCATAGTTTGGAATACTATCAACACAATAATAGAAGGCAATGATATCACCAACTTCAATTTCAGACACCATCTTCTTTTCGAGAATTACAACATCGCCTTTGTTGAAACCACTAGGTTTCATTGAGTTTGAAAGTATCCTCACATAAGATTGCCCAAAAAATGATGGCACGCCGTTTTTGGTGATTATACTCATCGAATATATGAAATATACGGCAAGAATTATCATAACTGGGACGAAAATGCAGTTGGACACAATGTTTATGATTTTTGACGATTTTGTCCTTGGTTTTTGCTCCATAACCCACTCCTTTTATCTTTAAATTTGTGTAAATTACATTTGATTTGTAAGGCTGAAAATAATATTCAATTTCCCATCTACTTTAAGCCCTTTATCAATGATTTTTAGGGTGATTGTATAATTGATTGTTTCACCAACACTGATGACATCTTTGGTGGCAGTGCCACTGCTTTCAATTGTCACCGAGAAATTTTTGCCCTCTGTTTCACTTTTGTCAGAAATGCCAACCAAAACGGCTTTTTCTTGGTGATTGTTTGTGATGTAAACTTGAATGATAATATTTGTGTTTTTATCTGCAAATTGAAGGTCAAGCCCCGTCCAATCAAGGTTATTTTCAACTCCATCATTTGCGGTATTTTTGCCAAACTCTGCCCCTGGCAATTCTTCGGCGTTTTCCTCTGTCATATGGTCTTTGTCATGGCCGTACATATGCCCTGCAATTGTCACTTCAAGGTCTGGTGCTTCAAAAGAGATGTCGCCACCAATGCCTATGTCACCGCCCACAACTGCCCAAATGCCAAACACAACCAAAATTGCGACAAGCACCATGCAGATTATTGAGGTAATAAGTCTTGTTTTTCTTCGCATACAAATCCCCCTTTAAATAGATTGCACCTTTTTATAACCCATTATACAATTTTCGCAAACAAATTGTCAAACGATATTGCGGGGTTTGGGGAATTTATTTTTGCGTTCTCCTTTCGTCACGCCATTTGGCGTGCCACCTCCCTCCCAGAGGGAGGTTTTTTATAATGACCTATTGAATAAGCCCCTTCTGGGAGGGGGCTGTCAACCGAATAGGTTGACTGGGGGAGAACGCAACCTAATCAAGCCTCCTGCTCTAGCCGTCGGGAGGTGGCAGTGCTGTTGCACTGACGGTGGGTGTCAATCTAAATAATCCCTTCCGCTTTTCACTATCGTTCAAAGCACCTTCCCTTAAAATTAAGGGACGGCTTTACATAAGGTATGTTTTAAGACAAAACCCAGCGTAAGGCTTGCGGAAATAGAACAAAGCCTTCCCCCAAGGGAAGGTTTTTTAAGAGGGAGTTTTTTATGTAGAGGGCAAAAAAAAATAATCTTGCGGTGGGAAACTGATGTTTCCCTTTTGCAGTATGGTGTGCAATGCAAGATTATTTTTATTTTAAGTTAATGGATTTTGTTATACAATCAAATTAAGCAACATT
>CAZVYB010000064.1:0-4687 GCA_964631405.1 uncultured Lachnospiraceae bacterium | reverse complement strand
CCTCACCCTTTCAAACATCAAAGAAAGCGAAAAGGTGGAGAAGGCAACAAAATTGCTTGCGAAACTTGGGCTTGAATCGCATATAAAGAAAAAGCCAACCCAACTTTCTGGTGGGCAGAAACAAAGGGTTGCAATCGCAAGGGCTCTTATCAATGACCCAGATATTATCCTTGCCGATGAACCAACCGGGGCTCTTGACAGCTCAACAACAGAGCAAATTCTTGAAATTTTAAAGGAAATTGCCGACGACGGGAAATTGGTGATTATGGTCACCCACTCAGAAAAGGTGGCAAAAATTTCATCTCGTATTGTTGAAATTGCCGACGGCAAAATCATTCGCGACGAAAAAAATGAAGGCTACAAGGCAACTCCAAAAGAAGAGAGAATCATCGAAGAAGCACCTCATGAAATAGCCAAAAAGAAAAACAAGAAAAAAGAAGGTCACCTTTCACTTTGGTCAGCACTGAAACTCTCCTTCCACAATATGTGGGCAAGCAAGACTAAAAATATATTGATGGCAGTAGGCGTTTCCATTTCGCTTATGGCAATGATTTTGATGCTATCCTTTGGCTCAGGCCTAACAGGATATATATCCTCGACGGCAAATGAATATTCAAACCCAACGGTTGTATCTATTTCAAAGAAAGCCACGGGAAACCCCCTCGACTCTTCTACTTTAGAATCCCTCAAATTTACAGACCACGAAATTGAAACGGTGACAGCAGAATTAAACGCTTATCTTGAATCTAAAAACAACCCGTTTAGGATTGAAACATCGGGCGAAAATAAAAATCTTGAATATGGTTTCAGTATCCCTACCCTTTCGGCAGGAACAGTCGTATATCAGCCAGAGGCTGTTGCAGGCGAAGAAACCCCTCAGGCAAAAACCGAACAAATATTCTACACCTATACAACACCGCCTTATTATAACCAATCTCACCTTGTAACCGAAACAGGTCACATCAGTGGCGACAATGAAATCATGCTCTCAAAAGCCGTTTTGGAATTTCTTGGCCTTGAAAACTCTCAACTTGAAGAGGTTGTCGGCAAAGAAGTTACGCTTAATATCAATTTCGGAGATATTCGCCTGTCAAAAGAAGTCACCATTTCGGCAATTGTAGATATTTCTCTTTTTGAATCTATGATGGTGATGTATATCGACTATGATTTCCTGAATAACTGCGTGAAAGAGGCTCAAACGGCAAACGGCTATGAAGCAACAGGGATTGCCCCAACCCAACTTTACATTCAAACTGACAACAAGGATACCACCGACCTTATCAATCATTACATCGAAAAAAATAGAAGCGACCTTACTGGTTCAATTGAAGAGCAACTTGAAAAAATGTTTAGTGAACTGCTTAATACATTCTCTATCGCTCTTGCAGTGATTGCAGGAATTTCTCTCGCTGTTGCACTTATCATGATTTTGGTTGTGCTTTATATGAGCGTTTCTGAAAGAACAAAGGAAATTGGTGTGCTTAAAAGTATCGGTGCAAGAAAGAAGGACATCAAACTTATTTTCAGTATGGAAAGTTTGCTTGTCGGTGTATTGAGTGGACTTGTTGGCATAGCATTAACCTTGGTTGTCGGCGGGATACTCTCAATTGTGTTTACATCTCTTCTTGGATTTGCCCCTATCAATATGCTTTGGTACTACTTTGCAGAGGCAATGCTAATCAGCGTTGTTATCAGCGTAATTGCAGGATTTTACCCTTCTGCAAAAGCAGCAAAACTTGACCCTGTGGAATCTCTCAGGCATGAATAAGCATTTTAAAGATTTTAAAATCAGTTTATCTTTAATTGCAAATTTATCAATTTTTGATATCAAAAAAACGCATGAAATTTTCATGCGTTTTTTATATATCAATTTGCATAAAACTACAACATATTGTGAGTTGTAAAAATAAACATCATACAAAATAAAGTTTTTAGCCGTTTATAAGTTTTTCGAGTTTCACCTTGTTTTGTGCAAGTTTTTGTTTCTCCGCTTCAACCAAAGATGCTGGTGCCTTGTCAACAAATCCCTTGTTTGAAAGCATTTTTTCTGAGCGGGCAATTTCAAATTTCAGGCTTTCAATTTCCTTTTCATTCCTCTCCCTTTCCTTCTCGCTATCAATCAATTGACCAACAGGGATATACACCTTGACATTGTCAACAATCAGTTTTACGCACTTATCGGCAGGCTCTTTTTCCACAATTTCAGCAGTTGTGCCAAATGCAAGTTTTGCAATTTCTTCGATGCTTTCACGCACCACTTCGCACTCACTATCAAGGCACAGATAAAGTGATGTTCTCTTATTATCAGGAACATTGTATTCTGCCCTCGCGTTTCTTATTGCACGCACAATTTCTATCACTTGCTCAAACTTGTTTGTTAGGCCTGTCAATGCAACCTTCTTTGGGAACGAGCATTTCAAAATTGTTTCTTCATGTTCTGGCAGTTGTTGATAAATATATTCTGTTACAAACGGAATGAATGGGTGGAACAATTTAAGAAGATTCTCAAACACATAAAGCAGTACATTTTGTGTTGTATTCTTTCTTTCCTCGTCATTTCCATAAAGGTCAACCTTACAAAGTTCAATATACCAATCGCAGAACTTTGCAACTGTAAACTCTATCAAGTTTGAAGTCGCAACGCCAAGAGCGTACTTGTCAATATTTTTTGTAACAGATTTTATAAGCCCATTAAGTTCATTCAAAATCCACCTATCTTTTTCCTTCAATTGAAGTTTTGAAAGGTTTGCTTTCTTCATTCCTTCAAGGTTTTGTAGGACGAATTTGCTTGCATTATAAAGTTTATTGATAAACACCTTTGCATCTTTTGCCTTCTCTTCTCCATATTTGATATCCGTACCAGCACTCATGCCATTGATAAGGCTAAGGCGAAGGGCGTCTGCACCATATTTCTCAATCATATCAATTGGGTCGATACCATTACCAAGGTGTTTTGACATCTTAACGCCGTGAATATCTCTTACAAGACCATGGATAACAACATCTTTAAATGGAACTTCCCCCATAAATTTAAGTCCAGAGAACACCATTTTTGAAACCCAGAAAGTGATGATATCATATCCTGTTACAAGGGTTGATGTTGGATAGTAGTATTTCAAATCCTCCGTCTTATTTGGATAGCCAAGTGTTGAAAATGGCCAGAGTGCCGACGAGAACCATGTATCAAGCACATCATTATCTTGGGTCAAATTCTTGCTTCCGCACTCTGGGCAAACTGGGGCATCAAGTTCGCTTGCAAATGTATGTCCATGCTCACAAGTGAACACCGGTATTCTATGTCCAAGCCAAATTTGGCGTGAAATGCACCAGTCTTGTATATTTTCAAGCCAATTGAGATATGTTTTTTCATATCGTTTTGGGTGAAATTTCAGTTTCCCTGTTTTTACTGCCTCAATTGCAGGCTGAGCAAGTTCTTTCATTTTTACAAACCATTGAGTTGAAATTCTTGGTTCCGTGAAAGCACCGCAACGCTCACAAGTGCCAACTTGATTTTTATATTTTTCCTTTTTAACAAGGTATCCGCCTTCTATCAGAGCCTTTTCAATAAGTGGTCGGGCTTCAATTCTATCCATTCCGCAAAATTCACCGGCAATTGCCGTCAATTTGCCGTCATCATCAATACAATTCACCACTTCCAAGTTATGTCGCAAGCCTACTTCATAGTCATTTGGGTCATGGGCTGGAGTGATTTTTACCGCTCCTGTTCCAAAGCCTATTTCACAATAATCGTCGCCAATAAGTTTGATTGTCTTATTCACAAGAGGCAAAATTAAATCTTTTCCAATCTGCCCCTTAAATTTTTCGTCAGCAGGATTTACCGCAACCGCAGTATCACCAAACAATGTCTCAGGACGAGTTGTTGCAACAACAACCTCTCCGCTTCCGTCAGCAAATGGATATCGAATATACCAAAGGTATGTGTTTTGGTCAACATGGACATTTTCATTATCAGAGATTGTTGTCTTGCAACTTGGGCAATAGTTTACAACTCTCTTGCCTTTATAAATAAGTCCTTGATTATAATATTCACAAAAAACATGGCGTACGGCATGATTTAGGTTATCGTCCATCGTAAAAGCAAGGCGTGTCCAATCACAAGAAATGCCAAGCATCTTCAGTTGGTCGCAAATAACATGGGTATATTTTTTATACCAATCCCAACCTCTCTTTAAAAATTCCTCTCTGCCTATTCCCTCTTTTGTCAAGCCTTCTGCCTTGATTGCCTTGACAAGTACCTGTTCTGTTGCAATTGCAGCATGGTCAGTCCCCGGCACCCAAAGAGCATTCAGCCCCTGCATTCTTTTTGTTCTGATTAGAATATCTTGAATTGTATTATCAAGTGCGTGACCAATATGTGCCTTTCCTGTTACATTCAGCGGTGGCATAACAATTGAATAATGTTCTCTATTATCAGGGTCTGTCCTAAAATAGTTTTTATCAAGCCAGTTTTGATAGATTTCATGCTCAAAACTTTGAGGCGAATAAGTCTTTTCCATAATTTCTCCTTGATGTAGATTGAATAATCTTATTATACAATAATTGCCTCAATAAAATCAAGCAAAACAAGGGAGAAGAGCGGGCAAATATTATTTAAACAAAAAAAAGATGCAAAAAATTTTTTGCATCTTTTTGTTTTAAGTTTTTGTTATGCGGAGGTATACCCAAG
>CAZVYB010000063.1:0-4821 GCA_964631405.1 uncultured Lachnospiraceae bacterium | reverse complement strand
CTCATCGCCTTATAATCAATACCCTTGGGATTTATGATAATGACAGGCTTCCCGCTTATGATTTTGCTGAAAATGTGGCTAATCCGTGTAGCAACAGTCAGCACAAAGTGCAAAAGCACAAGTGTAAGAAGGGGCACAATGCCATGCAAAACAGGCACCGATACCTCTGCCATAGGAATTGTGGCAAGATCGGCAATAATGAGAGTAAGGACAAGTTCAAATGGTTGCATCTGCCCCAACTGCCTTTTGCCCATAAGTCTAAACACCAAAAGCACGATTAGATATATCAAAATTGACCGAATTATGATTGTTACCATGCTTTATTATAAGCAAATTCCCCCATTTATACTCTTTTTCCCTTTTTCTTTGCCTTTTTGGAAAAACCAACCTTTTTTAGGACTGAGGTCACAAACGCCCTCACATCTATCAAATTCATAGCACCCGCAAGGGCAAGAAAACTGCCTGTACTAACAAATGCCCCTATCAAAAGTGTGACAATCTGCGGGAAAACATATTCACACAGGCTGACAACAAATGCCGTGAGTGCCCCCGCTGGAAAAATTGCAAGTGTAAAACCTCCCAACTTTTTAAAAATCTTCAACTGCACCTTTGTCTTTCTTTTAAGAAGGCGGATATTTAAAAATGCGGTGACAACATAGTTTATCCCCATACCCCAAACAAGGGCGTTTATGCCAAATATTGATGGCAAAAACCACAATGCGACAAACATGAAAAGAGAACCTATAAGATAACTTGCAAAAGATTTCTTCTCAAGTCCAAGCGAATTTAAAAGTGAAGATGTGATATTCGTCAGCCCCATTGGCAACAAAATGAAGGACGCCGATTGCAAAAGCGTTCCGCTCATTATATTATCATACAGAAATACGCCCATAAGTTCACCCATGCCCAAAAACATTGGCACAAACAGGGCTGAAATGAAAATGGCAAAGTTTATTGCTGAGTTGACACGATTATCTATATGTTGTTTATCATTCTGGGCAAGTGCGGTGGATATGTCTGGCACAAGTGCGGTGGAAAGAGAGCCTATCAGTGTTGTCGGGATAAACAGTAGTGGCATGGTCATTCCCACGGCAATGCCATACAAACTCATCGCTTGAGAACTTGTATACCCTACCGCCATAAGCCGTGAAGGAATTATCATTGCAATCAACGGTTGAACAAATGAGCCTGCCACACGCATGAGCGTTATTGGGGTTGACTGGGCAACAAGGGGTTTTAAAATCCCCCTCCTTGGTTTTTCAAACTTCCCGCCATACAAGAAAAACAGGAGTATCACCAATATCATAGAAAACAGGCAGGCGATTGACATTGTCCAGCCGATGTTTAGGGCATTTTCAAATGCCGAAAGTCCACCGCCAATGACTAGCACGCTGAGGACAATTCTTATCACCTGTTCATAAAGTTCACTAACGCAGAGGGCAAAATAATTCCCCCTGCCCCAAAGTGAACCCCGAACGGCACTATACACCGAAGAAAAAATCAAACTTGGCAGAAGAACAATCAAAATTTGCATACATCTTTCGTCGGTGAAGAGGCGGGAAAAAGCACCCCTAAAAACAAGCACAATAAGGCAAAGTAGAATTGACAAAACAAGTGAATATATTGTGGCGATTGTGACAAGTGAGCCCTCTTTTTTCCTGTCATTACCAGCAAGTGCCGAGGCACTCATGCGAGATATGATGAGAGGTAGTCCGCTTGATACCATTGTAAGAAGCACCATAAACACAGAAAATGCCACTTGATATATGCCAAGTGCCTCAGCACCAACAACCCTTGACAAAAAAATTCTAAACACAAAGCCAAGCACTCGGGTAAGCACCGAAAAAATTGTGATAAGTGCCACCGTTTTAAACAATGATTTCATTTTATCTCTCCTCATATATCTTATTGAGGGTGAATAAAATTTAATACATAGGAGTGTCCATGAAAAAGGAATACAACCAATTTTACATCATAAAAAAGGGTGACACTATTGATAAAATTGCAGAAAAATATCATGTCAGCCCAATATCTATACTGATTGATAACAGCGTTTCCCCTAAAAATTTAAAGGAAGGGCATATTTTGTTTATAAGACGCTAAGTATTTTTTCTTTTTTTAAAGATATTTTTCACAAAACTTTCTATTTCTTTATTATACTTGCTTGTAAGATATATGGCAACAAGCGACAAAATGCCAATAATTATCCAAACTACTATTCCCCAACCATGATACGGGATTATCTGCCCACTTGAAAAATAACTCAGCACAAATATCCCGATTGGGCGGGTCACAAACTGCGTGACCATAAAAAATGTTGTGCTCATGTCTGTTAAGCCCGCAACGAGGCACAAAATATCGTCTGGAAAAAGGGGAAGAAGCATCATAAGAACAAAGGTGTATTTGCAACCGCTAAGAAACTTTCGCCACTTCTCCTCAGTTTTTGCACCAACCATAAAAACCACCAGTTTTTTGCCAAACACCCTGCCTATAAAAAAGGCAACAGCACTGCCAAGAAGTATGCCAGCAAGCGACAAAAGTCCCGCCTCAAAAGGTCCATAAATCAGAGTGCCTGCCACAACCAAAATTGGCGACGGAATTGGCAAAAATGTCACCTGCAAAAATTGAAGAAAAACAAAGGCACTCCGCCCCCAAAAGCCAAGTTCTAAAATAAGATTTTGAAGTTTTGAAACTGAATTTACCCTTTCCCACAATCCCGTAAGGCGAAGAACAAAATATGTCATGCCAAGCACAAGAAAAACAAGCGTGGCAACAAAAATTATTCTTAAAATTTTCTTTTTAAGAGATAGTTCCATCAATTGTAGTATTTTCTTGTTTTTGCGGTATTATTCGCAAAGGCTGGGTATATTTTTCCCTCTTTTTCAAACAATATTTTCAGGAGATTTGTTATGAAAAAAAAAGATAGTGCTAAGCAGGCAAAAGTGAAGGCAGAAGGCAGGTATAAATCAATTATTTGGTTGATTGTTGTTGCATTTATTGCAGTGGGGCTTTTGCTTTTTTGCCAGTTTTATTTTGGTGACAGCATAAGTCAAGACACCACATACTATCAAAACACACACATAAACGGCGTCAATGTGTCTGGAATGACAAGGGAAGAGGCAAAAAATATCCTTTCCCTGCAAATGATTGAGAAAAAAGATGACATCAAATTGACGCTAAAAAACGGCGAAAAAGAATGGGTGCTTAGTGGCGAAGAGTTGAGCGTTGTTGGCAATTTTCAACCCACTCTTGACGAAGTGATTGAGTATGGAAGAGATGGAAATATCTTCTCCAAAAAGAAAAAAGAAAATGAAATCAAAGAAAATGGGCTTTTTGTCAATGTACCGCTTGAAGATATGTATGGCGGGTTTGAAAGCAAGATTGACACAATCCTAGCGGACATCGAAAACAAGCACAAAAAGAGCGAAATTATCTTCTCCCCAAATGAAGAAGTTATGTTTCGTTTGAATGAAGGAAACAAAGGGTATATTGTAAATCGTGACCAACTTTTCAACCAAATCAACCTTGCACTTCAATCGGGTGAGCCAAGCGTGATTGAAATCCCCGTGCAGGAAATCACACCACAAAACACCCTTGAAGATTTTATTGAGCAAATTTCACTTCGCTCCTCTTTTTCAACCGATTATTCCAAATCATCAAGTGATAGAAAAAGCAACATCAAACTTGCACTCTCACAATTTAATGGCATGATTGTTGAGCCAAATCAAGAGGTTTCATTCAATATGGTGACTGGCGAGCGTTCTGCCATCAATGGCTATAAAAATGCAAAAATCATTGTTGGTGGAAAATATGTTTCTGGTGTTGGCGGGGGCGTTTGTCAGGCGTCAACCACCCTCTATAACGCACTCCTTCGTGCCGATATCGACATTTTGCAGGTTTGTCACCACTCCCTTCCCGCAAGTTATGTCCCCCTCTCATTCGACGCAATGGTCAGCGAAGGGTATGCCGATTTGAAGTTTAAAAATACTCTTGACACCCCTATTTTTATCAAAACTTTCTGCGACGAAGTTTCCGCCAATGTCCAAATTTATGGTGCACCTCTAGAAGAGGGGCTTGTGATTGCGACAAGAAATGAACTTGTCAAAATTATCCCTCATGGTGGTGACGACATCATCTCCGACAGTGAAGGGCAATATGAGGACAAAGTGCTTTATAAAGGCGAATATTATCGCCTAAAATTCCCACAAGAAGGATATGAAACGAAGGGATACATTCAATATATCAAAGAGGGCGAAGTGATAAAGGAAAAACAGGTGCGTCATGACAAATATATGCCTCAAAATGGCATCATTGTTGAGGGAAGTTCTACCCTCGAAGAAGGCATGAGCCTGCCAAACAACTCCGTACAATACATCGCCCCTCAAAAGGTGACAAAAGAGGCAACCGAACGAGCAAAAATAAGAATTGAAAAAACTTGGGCTTTGTAAAATTTTGTTATTGTTTTAAATATAAAAATTGAATGATAAAATTAGAAATTGAATGATAAAAAGCAAAAAATCTCGGCATTTGTCGAGATTTTTTCTTAAAATTCAAGATTGAAAGCGGGGCGAACGGCGAAAGGATTGCTAACATCGTCGTCGCCACAAACGCCAAAGTTGCTGACAACGAACGCAGGTTCAAAATCGAGAGAATGGTAAGGGGCAGGCGAGCGAAGCCAATAATAGTCCTTTATACTGCTTGCGTCCCAATTACAGCCTGCTTTTACATCGTCGCTCCATGCATTTGGAATTGTGCCGTCGGCACCAATTGTTCCTCCGCCAAGAAGTGTATATACTTCTGCTACGCTCATAAGCCAAAGTT
>CAZVYB010000062.1:0-5005 GCA_964631405.1 uncultured Lachnospiraceae bacterium | reverse complement strand
CTGCTTTTTGCAGGTCGTCGGCAAACTTGTATGCTTCAAGCCTGCTTGTGCCAATCAGGTTTCTTTCTTTGACAGAATTTAGAGGAATGATATTGACATGGCAATTTAAGCCCTTCAAAAGTTTTGCAAGCCTTGTCACATCTCCCCCATCGTCATTGACGCCTTTTATGAGGGTATATTCAAAATAAATCCTTCTTTTTGTGAGTGCATAATAATCTCGGCAGGCTTTGACAATCTCCTCAATTGTATATCTATTTGCAATTGGCATAACCTCCGCCCTTTTTGCGTTTTGTGTCGCATGAAGAGATATTGTCAAAGTGATGTTGAAGTCCTTTTTGGCAAGTTCATAAATTTTATCAACCAGCCCGCAGGTTGAAAGAGAGATGTTTCTTTCACTGATATTCATGCCCCTCCCTGCTGAAACAAGGTCAATAAATTTGCAAACATTGTCAAAGTTATCAAGTGGCTCTCCACTGCCCATAAGCACAATGTGGGTGATTTTTCTATCTTTATTATTTCCGCCAAGAACACGATTGATAAGAAGCACCTGCCCCAAAATTTCTCCCGCAGACAAGTTTCGCACCAGCCCGCCAAGCGTTGAGGCACAAAACTTGCACCCCATACGACACCCTACCTGAGTGGAAAGGCAAAGGGTGTAGCCATATTTGTATTTCATAAGCACACATTCAACAATATTTCCATCGCCAAACTCAACTAAAAACTTTTTTGTTCCATCACGACTTGAAAGTTCCTTGATGATTTTGTAGGTTGGATAATCCTCAGCGAAAATATCCTTCAATGCTTTGGGTATATTTGAAACCTCTTCCAAGGTTTTTGCAGAATAGATTGCATCAAAAAGTTGGTCGCCACGAAAGGCAGGCAACCCTAACTTTTTTACATAATCTTTAAGTTCAATTTCACTTAAATCTGCAAGCATTTATCCACCTTTTTGCCCAAAATTTCACTATGCCCATTCAAATAATCTCGTCCGCTGACACTTTTACCAGAAGGCGGTGTCAAATTCAAAATTTCAATTGCCCCCTTTTGACAACCTATCACAAAGCGTTTGCGATTGTTGAAAACCTCAAAAGGCAAAACGCTGACATCAGCGACCGCTTTCACACGGGTTGTTTTAAATGTCTGTCCGTCAATCGAGAAAAAGCAACCATACTCTTCTCCCAAGGCACGCACCTTGTTTTCAATCACGCTAGCATCGCAAGAAAAATCCAAAAAGCAGTCATTTTTTGCAAACTTGCTTGTAAAAGTGGCTTTTTCATGCTGTTGAGGGATAAACTTCACACTTCCGTCAGCATATTGCCCTACAACCTCGGCAACCATTTCTCCACCAAGTGACGCAAGTGCTTCCTCCAACTGCGAAAAATATTCACCGCTTAAAGGATATTCTTTTTGCATGATGATATCGCCGGCGTCAACTTCCATTGCCACCTTCATAATCGTCACGCCCGTCACGCTGTCACCATTAAGAATCGCAGTTTGCAGTGGTGACGCACCTCGATACTTAGGCAAAAGCGAAGGGTGAACATTTATGCATGGTTTGTGTTCCAAAAATTCCGCTGGCAAAATTTGCCCAAAAGAGGCAACGACAGAAACATCATAATCAATCGCCTTCACCTCTTCCATTGAAAGGCGGATTTTCTCAAATGTATAAACCTTTATCCCTCTTTCCTCGGCAAAAACTTTTACCTCTGTTGGGGTGAGTTTATGCCCACGCCCAGACGGACGGTCGGGCTGAGTGACAACCCCGCAAATATCAAGCCCGCAATCAATCATTTTTTCAAGCACAATGCGGGAAAAAAGAGAACTTCCTAAAAATAATATTTTCATACCACTCCAATTTTTTAAAAGTATTTTTCCGCCTTTATTTTCAAGGTGAAAAAATGTTTTTTTGATTTGATTTTTTATTTATTCAATATTTTTTATTTGTTTTTTTTCTTATTTTTATTTTTTATTTTAATTGTATTTTTAAAAAACAAACAATAAAACGGGCATAACTGCCCTCGGCGAGCATTTGGCTTACGGAACAGGCTATGTATAGAACTTCCCGTAAACTTAACGATAGTCGCCCAGCGTAAGGCTACGGAACTGACAAAGTCAAAATTTTCTAAAAAACTAACGATAGTCGCCCAGCGTAAGGCTGGCTAGATTTTGCCTCCATTTTTGAGGTATTTTTCTTTGTCGAGCGTTTTGTCTATAAAAAGCACGCCATCAAGATGGTCAAGTTCATGACAAATGCACCTCGCAAGCCAACCAACGCAGTTTAGCGAATATGGCTCACCAAAACGGTCATAGGCAGACACGGTGATTTCATATGGGCGTTTCACTCTTCCCCTGAAATTGCCAACAGAAAGACAACCCTCTTCCTCAATCTCCTCACCTTTGCTTTGGGTGATTTCGGGATTGATAAGTTCCAAATACAAATTGTTGACATCAACAACCGCAATTCGGCGAAGCACTCCCACCTGCGGGCCTGCAAGCCCCATGCCATCATTTGCGTGCATGGTTTCTTTCATATCGTCCAAAAGTTCCCACAGGTCTTCGTCAAAATCTTTTACCGATTTGCTTTTCTTTCTAAGCAGGCTTTCGCCAACTTTGACAACATTTCTCTTTGCCATAATATCTCCTTAATTTTTGAAAATTTGTAAATTTTTGCCAAAAAAGTGCAAAAAAAGTTGTTTTTATGATAAATTTTGAGGATTTACCTCAAAAAACACAGAAGTTTTGCTTGCCCTGTCGACAATTTCAAACGCCCGCTTTTCAATCTCATCAGCACGCCCGAGTTTCAACCTCATCATAATTTGATAGCGGTATTTATCTTGTATTCGTTTGATTGGCGACTTCATTGCGTCTAGATATAGTATATCATCACCATATTCATTTTTCAACTGCTCAATCTCAGTATAGCACACTTTTAAAAGTTCTCGCACATAATTTTCGTCACGGTCGGAAAAAAGTATTCGCACTATGCGGGTGTATGGTGGAAACTGTGCCGTCTGGCGAATGTTATCCTCTTTGCGATAAAAACCTTTGTAGTCATAGTTTGAAGCAAATTTATAAACATAATGTTTGGGGCTGTATGTTTGCAAAACAACCCGCCCCTCGCTGGCACTTCGCCCCGCACGCCCCGAAACCTGCGTAAGAAGTTGGAAGGTGCGTTCGGTGCTTCGATAGTCTGTTTGATAAAGGCTTTGGTCGCCGTCAACAATGCCGACAAGCACAACATCTTCAAAATCATGCCCCTTGGCAATCATTTGCGTACCAACAAGAATGGCAGGTTTTGTCTTTTTAAACTCCGCCAAAATTTTTTGATGGGCGTTTTTTGTTGATGTGGTGTCATTATCCATACGCAAAATCTTCACATCAGGAAACATCTCCGCCAATTTGCTTACAACCTGCTGAGTGCCAACCGCACCCTGCCTGATATGCTCGCCCCCGCATTTGGGGCAACGAGAAAGCACCCGATATTGCTTTCCGCAATAATGACATTTCAGCCGTTCGTCCTCTCGGTGATAAACAAGGCTGACATCACAATCGGTGCAATTTGCAATATATCCGCAATCACGGCAACGCTGAAATGAGGAATATCCACGCCTGTTGATAAAAATCATTGCCTGCTTTTTGCTGTTGACAACATTCACAAGCCCGGCAAGCAGTTCATTTGAAAAAATCCCACTGTTGCCCGCTCGCAACTCATTCATCATGTCGACAATTTGTACGCATGGCATCTCTTTCCCGTTTGCACGGACTGGCAACTCCAAAAGTTGATACTCGCCACTCACCGCCCGATTGTAACTTTCAATTGACGGCGTCGCACTGCCCAAAACAAGGGGGCATTCATTGTATTTTGCCCGAAATTCTGCCACATCGTGGGTGTCATATCGAGGGTTGCTTTCAGAAATATAACTAGCCTCATGCTCCTCGTCAATAATGATTATTCCAAGGTTTTCAAGGGGGGCAAATATGGCAGACCTTGCACCAATCGCAATCCTCGCCTCTCCTGAAAAAAGCCTTTTCCACTCGTCAAACCGCTCGCCCGCAGAAAGACCGCTATGAAGCAGGGCGACAAGACCGCCAAATCGAGCCTTAAAATTGGACATAATTTGAGGTGTAAGAGAAATCTCAGGCACAAGCATAATTGCATTTTTGCCGTCAAGCAAAACACGCTCAATCAAATTCATATACACTTCGGTCTTGCCACTTCCCGTCACCCCATGCAGAAGATATGTTTTGTTTTCACAAATGGAGGAAATTGCCTCTTGCTGACACTCATTCAGTTTGACACGCTTGTCCTCACTCATAAGCACAAAAGGCTCTCGCTTCACCTCTTCACGCTCTTTGATAAGTACGCCCCGCTCGTGAAGGGTTTTCAGCACCCCATAGCCAAACATCTCCCCCAACTTACTGGACGCACTCTTGCCATTTTCTTTCAAATATTCAATAAGTGCCTTTTGCTTTTCCGCCCTTTTGGAAGGCTGAAAATCAACCTCTTCATTGAGGAAATAATATGTTTCAAAAAGTTGTTTGACCTTGCCCTCTCGCATCTCACTAGGCAAAAATAGGCGTAAAATTGAAGCAAGTTTTAGGTGGTTTTTCTCCGCCATAAACTTCATAAGGGCAAGCATTTCACCCTTAATGGCAGAAAAATCTTCAATTTTTGATATAACACTTTTAATTTTGCTTGGCTCATAGTCGGGCGTATCCTTCACCCCAACAACAAACCCCTGCAACAGCCGACTTGCAAAAGGGACATAGACCCTCATGCCTACATCAATCGCCATATCTTCTGGAATTTTGTATTCAAAGACCCTATCAAGTGCTTTGGCATCTTGGTCAATGATAACATCACAATACATATTTTAATAATAACACATTCCCGCCAATAAAAAAAGCGGATTGAAAGATTTTTTTTGCCCCTCGCAAAACATCTCCAACAAAAACAAAAGCCCATGCGTCCAAGGTCATTCGACCCGCCCCGCATGGACTTTTT
>CAZVYB010000061.1:0-5271 GCA_964631405.1 uncultured Lachnospiraceae bacterium | reverse complement strand
ATGCAAAACAAATCAAGGGAAGAAAAATGTATGGTGGTCAAACCAACTACATTCCAATCAGGGTCAATGCGACAGGCGTTATGCCAATCATTTTCTCATCGGCACTGCTTACATTCCCACAAATGTTGATTTCAATATTCTCACCAGAAACAACTTGGTACAGCGATTGGCTGGGCACAAACTCTTGGCTTTATATCGTTATATCAGCCGTTCTTATCTTGGTGTTTGCATTCTTCTACTCAAAAATTTCATTCAATCCTGATGATATCAGTAAGAGAATACAACAACAGGGCGGATTTATACCGGGTATTCGTGCAGGAAAACCAACTGCCGACCACCTTGGCAAAATCTCAAACAGGATTACACTTTTCGGTGCAATCATGCTTGCAATCATCGCTCTTGTTCCATCACTTGTCTTTAAGGCAGTTGGCGGTGCACAAGAAATTGCAGTGCTTATCAACGCATTCAGCGTAACAGGTCTTATGATTGCCGTTTCAGTTGCTCTGGAACTTGAAAAACAACTTTCTGCACAAATGTTTATGAGAAATCATAAAGGTTTCTTAGACTAAAATATCAAACCCTTTAAAGGCTTGCTTCCTTGAAAATGTGATGTTGAAAAGGTCGGCAAGCCCTTGAAATAAGGGTCAGCCCATGTGGCTCAATTTCCATAAAGCGACAGCGTTTTAAGAAAATGCGGGACGCAAATCAGTCGAAAGACATGACCAAGAAGGTCAAACATGACTGTTCCAGCGGGGGCAACTTCGCTGAAAGAATAGTTGGCAGAAATGCCACACCATATTTTATTTTTAGGGGGCAAAATGAAACTTATTCTTTTGGGTGCACCGGGAAGCGGGAAGGGAAGTCTTGCAAAAAAGATTTCTGCCGATTTCAAAATTCCACAAATTTCAACAGGAGATTTGTTTAGGGCATTGGCAAAGAAAGATGACGATTTTGCAAAAGAAGTCAAAGCAATCATGGCAAGCGGGGGACTTGTGCCGGACGAGATTACCTGCAAAATGCTGAAAGAACGCATTGAACAACCAGATTGCAAAAATGGATTTATCCTAGACGGCTTTCCAAGAACAATTGCCCAAGCAGAGGCACTTGAAAAAATCACAGACATAGACAGTATAATTTTGGTGGAACTTCCATTTTCCGTCATAATTGAAAGACTTTCATCAAGAAGAACCTGCTCTGCCTGCGGAGAAATTTATAGTGCGACTGATGGAGAACTAGGAAAATGCCAAAAATGTGGTGGAAAAATTATTCAGCGTGATGACGATAAACCTGAATCAATCAAACATCGTCTGGAAGTTTATGATAAAAGCACATCACCACTCATAAACTTCTACAGTGAAAGGCTGTTTAAAATTTCAAACGAGAAACTTCTCGAAGAAACATATAAGCCTGTAAAAACTTTTCTTAAAAATTTGGAGGAAAAATAGGTGAACAACTTATCACCCGCAGAACTTGTGCTTGTCAAAAAGGCGTGCGAAATAACCCGTGACGCTCTTGACTATTGTAAAAGCCTTATAAAAGCGGGGATTTCAACAAAAGAACTTGACATTTTAGTAGAAAAGTTTATAATAGATAGTGGTGCAAAGCCCGCTTGTAAAGGGTATGAAGGATACCCCGCAACAATCTGTGCTTCCGTCAACGACATGGTCGTGCACGGCATTCCAAGCGAAGATGTTGTGCTGAAAGAGGGCGATATAATCAGCGTCGACTTGGTGGTGGAATATAAAGGCTATCACGGCGACGCAACAAGGACATTCCCCGTTGGCAAAATCTCAGAGGAAAAGCAAAAACTTATTCAAGTCACAGAAGAGTGCTTTTTCAAAGGAGTTGAAAAACTCAAGGTAGGACGCCGACTTGGGGAACTTTCGTATGCTATACAATCCCATGCTGAGGCAAACGGTTTTTCGGTTGTACGAGAACTTGTTGGTCACGGCATTGGCAAAAGTATGCATGAACCGCCAAATGTACCAAATTATGGCAAGGTCACTGATGGACCTATCGTTACTGAAAATGCCTGCCTTGCTATTGAGCCTATGATAAACATGGGAAAGAAAGAAGTTTGGCTAGTCGAGGACGGCTGGGGAGTTGTTACCCGCGACGGCAAACCGAGTGCACATTATGAAAATACCGTCCATATCACAAAAGACGGCGTAGAAATTTGGACGCTGTAAGAGGTGAATATGAAGGTAGGAAATGTTGTGCTTGCCACTGCTGGCAAAGAGAGGGGGGAACTTCTAGTTGTTGTGGCTCTTGATGATAAATACGCTTATTTATCGGACGGAAGGAGGCTTAAAGCATCAAAGCCGAAGAAAAAGAGTTTGAAACATATCAAATTGTTTGATACTCAATCTTTAAGCGAGGGCGAACTGCTCGATCAAAACGAGCGGGTCAATGCCAAAATAAGAAAATTTTTAACGAGTATAAGGAGCGATAATGTCTAAGGAAGATGTGATTGAATTTGAGGGAATTGTGGAAGAGGTGCTTCCAAATACCACTTTTAGGGTACGCCTTTCAAATGGGCATGAAATCATCACTTACCTTTCAGGGAAACTGAGAAAGAACTATATCAAGGTTTTGGAAGGGGACAAAGTTAAAATTGAGATGAGTCCTTATGACTTGACCAAGGGCAGAATTACTTGGAGAGAAAAAGGCTAAAAGGAGTTAAAAATGAAAGTTAGAGCATCTGTAAAGCCAATTTGTGATAAGTGTAGAGTAATCAAGAGAGATGGCAAAGTTATGGTCATCTGCTCAAAGAGTGCTAAGCACAAACAAGTTCAAGGCTAAAAAATTAAATTGGAGGACAAATAAATGGCAAGAATTGCTGGTGTAGATTTACCCAGAGAAAAGAGATTGGAACTTGGTCTGACCTATATCTATGGTATCGGCAGAGTGACTTCCAACAAAATCTGTGAAGCAACAGGCGTAAGTGCTGACACAAGAGTGAAAGACCTTACTGATGAACAAGTTGCTAAACTTCGTAACTATATTGAACATGAACTCATCGTTGAAGGTGAACTTCGTAAAAAAGTCGACATGGATATTAAAAAACTTATCGAAATCGGTTGCTATCGTGGCGTTCGTCACCGCAAAGGACTTCCTGTAAGAGGACAAAGTACAAAAAACAATGCAAGAACTAGAAAAGGTCCTAAGAAGGTTGTCGCTGGTAGTTCTAAGAAAGGTAAGTAAGGAGAATAAATATGGCTAAACAAGTTTCTAAAAAGACAACAAAGAAAAGAGTAAGCAGAAACATCTCTGCTGGACAAGTTCATATCAAGACTTCTTTCAACAACACTATTGTAAGTTTCACTGACTGTGAAGGAAATGTGCTTTCTTGGTGCTCATCAGGAAAACTTGGACTTAAAGGTTCAAAGAAAAGCACACCATTCGCCGCTCAATCTTGTGTTGAAGACGCTGCAAAAGTCGCAAAAGAACATGGTATCAAAACTGTTGAAGTTTTCGTTAAAGGACCGGGAAGCGGTCGTGAACTTGCTATCCGTTCACTTCAAAACTGCGACATCAATGTAACCATGATTAAGGATGTATCTCCAATCGCTCATAACGGTTGCAGACCTCCTAAAACAAGAAGAATTTAAAAGGAGACGCACAAATGGCAAGAACTATTGAACCAGATTGCCGTCAATGTAGAAGAGAGGGTTGCAAACTCTTCCTCAAAGGCGAAAGATGTACAACCAAGAAATGTGCTATGGAAAGACGCCCAGTTATTCCTGGACAACATGGCAATTCTAAGAGAAGAGTAGCGTTCTCAGAATACGGCACACAACTTCGTGAAAAGCAAAAAGTTAAGAGAATGTATGGCGTTCTTGAAAAACAATTTAGAGAATATTATGAAAAGGCAAACAAGATGAAGGGTGTTACAGGCGAAAATATGCTTTCCCTTATCGAAAGACGCCTTGACAATGTTGTTTACAGAATGGGTATTGGTGCAAGCAGAAAACAGGCTCGCCAAATCGTAAACCATGGACTTATCACTGTAAACGGCAAAAGAGTAAACATTGCTTCTTACATTGTAAAAGCAGGCGACATTGTTGCTATTAAGGAAAACAAACAATCAAACGAAATGTTCAAAGACCTTAGAGGTAGCAAGGTTGTTATGCCAAAATGGCTTGAATTTGATACAAATGCATTCTCTGGGAAAATCGTAGCACTTCCTACAAGAGAAGATGTTGATGCAGACATCAAAGAGCAACTTATTGTCGAATTGTATTCGAGATAATAAGGGAGGAATTTTAATATGGAAATGGAAAGACCTAGAATTACTTGTGAAGAAACTGACAACGGTGCGTATGCAAGATTTGTTATCGAGCCACTTGAAAAGGGCTACGGCATTACACTTGGCAATGCTATGAGAAGGTCACTTCTCTCTGCTCTTCCGGGTTCTGCCCCAATCGCTGTAAGAATTGCTGGTGCAAGCCATGAATTTACAACAGTAAGAGGTGTGACAGAAGATGTTGTGGATATTATCCTCAACCTTAAAACCTTGGCAGTAAAGTGCAAAGATACAAGCAAAAATTTTGTAACATATCTGCACCTGAGAAAGACAACTGCTGGCGAAGTGACTGCTCGTGATTTCGAGTCAAATAGCGATGTTGAAATCCTCAACCCAGACCTTCATATCTGCACAATGGACGAAGGTGCGGTTTTGGATATGGATTTGATGATTGGCAATGGCAGAGGCTATGTTCCAAACACAGAAAACAAGGAGAAATTTGACAATATTGACTATATTGCAATGGACTCACTTTTCTCACCTGTAAAGCGTGCAAATTTCAATGTTGAAAGCACACGCGTGGGACAAAGCGTAAACTTTGACAAACTCACACTTGAAGTTGAAACAAACGGCACAACCTCAGCAAGAGAAATCGTATCTCTCGCAGGAAAGATTATTATGGAGCATATCAACCTTTTCGTTGAACTTTGTGCACAAATCGCAAATACTGACATTTTAGTATCTCGTGAGGAAGACAAACAGGTCAAACTTTTGGAACTTCCTATCGAAGAAATGGATCTTTCTGTTCGTTCATACAACTGCTTGAAGAGAGCAGGAATCAACAATGTTGAGGACCTCACAAGAAAATCAAGAGGCGATATGCTTAAAGTGAAAAACCTTGGCATCAAGTCAATTGATGAGGTAATCGCAAAACTTGAAAGTTATGGACTTTCACTTCGTAAGGACGAAGACTAAACTTTATAAAGGAGAAATAAAATGGCTAATGCAAAACTCGGCAGACCAAG
>CAZVYB010000060.1:0-5386 GCA_964631405.1 uncultured Lachnospiraceae bacterium | reverse complement strand
AATCTTCGTTTCTCACACGCTACTAGGTCACTTGCAAATCCTATGGCCCTTCACAATGTCAAGAAGGACATAGCAAGAGTAAAAACAGTTCTTAGAGAAAAAGAACTTGAAGCAAAGGGGGAAAACAATGGAAACTAGAAATTCAAGAATGGTTCGTCAAGGCGTTGTTGTAAGTGCTGGAAAGATGGACAAAACTGTTGTAGTGAAAGTTACTTCCCAAGTTAAAAGCCCAATTTACAAAAAAGTCGTGAAAAAATCAAATACATTCAAAGCCCACGATGAAAACAACGAATGCGGAATTGGTGATACCGTTCGCATTATGGAAACTCGTCCACTTTCTAAGGACAAATACTTCCGCGTAGTTGAAATCGTTGAGAAGGCTAAGTAAGGAGAGGCGTTATGATTCAACCACAAACAAGATTAAAAGTAGCAGATAATACAGGTGCTAAGGAAATCATGTGTATCAGAGTTCTTGGTGGCTCTTTCAGAAGAAGCGGTAATATCGGCGACATAATCGTTGCATCAGTCAAGAAAGCAATCCCTGGTGGAACTGTTAAGAAGGGTGATGTTGTAAAAGCGGTTATCGTTCGTTCTTCAAAAGGCCTTCGTAGACCTGACGGCTCACACATCAAATTTGACGATAACGCAGCAGTGATTATCGACAATCAAAAACAACCAAAAGGCACTCGTGTATTTGGACCTATTGCCAGAGAACTCCGTGATAAAGGGTATATGAAAATCATATCTCTTGCACCGGATGTTATTTAAAAGGAGAGCACTATGAAGATGACAATTAAATCAGGCGACAATGTTCTCGTTATCGCTGGAAAAGATAAAGGCAAAACTGGCAAGGTGAGTGCAGTATACGCTGACCAAAATAAAGTGCTTGTTGAAAATGTAAACATTGTCACAAAGCACCAAAAGGCACGCAACCAAAATGAAAAGAGCGGAATTTTCAAAAGACCTTCTCCAATCGAAGCGTCAAATGTTCAAGTAGTTTGCCCAGTTTGTGGCAAGGCTACAAGAGTTGCCCATAGCGAAGTTGATGGCAAGAAAGTGCGTATGTGCAAAAAGTGCAATGCATCTCTTGATAAAGAATTTGTAAAAGCAACAAAGAAAGAGGCTAAAAAGGCAGTTAAGGCAGACGACCTTAAAGGTGCTACATTGAAGCCTGCTGAAAAGAAAACAAAAAAGTCGACAACAGAGAAAAAAGTAAGCGAATAGGAGTAAAAAATGGCTAAGGAACAAAACAGAATCGTAGCAAAATATAAAACAGAAGTTGCACCAGCGCTTATGAAAGAGTTTAACTATAAAAATGTAAACGAAGTTCCAAAACTTGTTAAGATTGTTCTTAATATGGGACTTGGCGAAGTTAAAGGAAACTCAAAGAGTTTCAATATCGCTGTTGACGAACTTACTGCAATCTCAGGTCAAAAACCTGTGGTTACAACTGCAAAGAAATCAATCTCAAACTTCGGTCTTAGAGAAGGCCAAAAGATTGGTGCAAAAGTTACTCTTAGAGGGGACAGAATGTATGAGTTCTTTGATAGACTCACCGCAATCGCTCTTCCAAAAGTAAGAGATTTTAGAGGAATTTCTGACAAGTCTTTCGACGGCAAAGGAAACTTCTCTATGGGAATTAAGGAACAACTTATCTTCCCTGAAATCGTATACGAAAAAGTCGAAAAAATTAGAGGTTTTGATATTACTTTTGTTACAACCGCTAAAACTGACAATGAAGCAAAATCATTGCTCTCGGCACTTGGCTTGCCTTTTGCTAAATAGGAGTGTAAATCATGGCTAAAAAAGCATTAGTTGAAAAACAAAAAAGAACTCAAAAGTATAAGACTCGTGAATATACAAGATGTTCTCTTTGTGGCAGACCACACGCTGTTCTTAGAAAATATGGTATTTGCAGAATTTGTTTCCGTGAACTTGCAAACAAGGGCGAAATCCCAGGCGTTCGCAAGTCAAGCTGGTAAAAGGAGGATAAAATGTTAGTTACAGACCCAATCGCAGATATGCTCACACGCATTAGAAATGCAATCAATGTTAAACATGAAACTGTAAGTATTCCTGCATCAAACGAAAAACGCGCAATTGCAAAAATCCTTCTTGAAGAAGGCTATATCGTATCATATGAGGAAACAGAGGACGCTGGAAAGAAAAACATCGTTGTAACTCTTAAATACGACGAAACTGGTGACAGCGTTATCCAAGGCCTTAAAAGAATTTCAAAACCAGGTCTTAGAATTTACGCTCAAAAGGATAAACTCCCAAGAGTTATCAGCGGACTTGGCATTGCAATCATCTCAACAAACAAAGGTATTGTGACAGATAAGGTTGCAAGAAAACTTGGAGTAGGCGGTGAAGTTCTCGCCTATGTATGGTAGGAGGGATTATGTCTAGAATTGGTAAAGAAGTGATTGTTATGCCTGCTGGCGTAACTGCTAAATTTGAAAACGGAATCCTTTCTGTCAATGGGCCAAAAGGTGCATTGACACAAGAAATCAACAGCGTAATTGGCGTAAACATTGAAGGACAAAACCTTTCATTCGTTATCGCAAAAGAAACTGCTGACGCAAACGCAAAACATGGCCTTTACAGAGCACTTGCCAACAATATGGTAAAGGGCGTAAGCGAAGGCTTTAAGAAAACATTACTTATTTCTGGTGTTGGTTACAAAGCACAAATGCAAGGCACAAAACTTGTTATGAACCTTGGTCTTAGCCACAATGTTGAGGTTGAAGTTCCACAAGGCCTTACAGTGACTTGTCCAAACGCAACAGAAATCGCTATCACAGGCATTGATAAGCAACAAGTTGGTCAATTTGCTTCAAAAATCAAAGATATCAGACCTGTTGAACCATATCACGGATACGGAATCAGATACTCTGACCAAGTAGTAATAAGAAAAGTCGGAAAAACTGCTGGTAAAGGCAAGAAATAGGAGAACTAAATCATGATAAATAAAACAGATAAAAATCAAGAAAGATTGGTTCGTCACAAGAGAGTTAGACGCAAACTTTCTGGCACAACTGCAAGACCTCGTCTTTGCGTGTATAGAAGTTTGAATTCGATCTACGCTCAAATCATTGATGACGAAAATGGCGTTACTCTTGTTTCTGCTTCAACCTTGGACGCAGATGTAAAGAAAGACCTTGCTGGAAAAAGCAAATCAGAGCAGGCAAAAGTTGTTGGACAAACAATTGCGAAGCGTGCCCTTGAAAAGAATATCACCGAAGTTGTATTTGACAGAGGCGGATATATCTATATCGGTCGTGTTCAGGCTTTGGCAGACGGTGCTCGTGAAGCCGGACTGAAATTTTAGGAGGAAATCATGACAGAACTTGAAAAAACACAAGAAGTTGCCACTGAAAACTCTGCTCCAAAAGGCAGAAGAAACAATTTTTCTGGCAAACCTAAGGGCGACCGTAAAGAAAGAGGAGAGCGTGCTCCTCGTCGTGAAGTTAGCGAATTTGACAAACAAGTTGTATCTGTAAGACGAGTTGTCAAAGTAGTTAAAGGTGGTAGAACATTAAGATTTTCTGCACTCGTTGTTGTTGGTGACAGAAAGGGCAGAGTTGGTCTTGGCATTGGCAAGAGCAAAGATGTAAGTTCTGCAATTGAAAAGGCAACTACAATCGCTAAGAGAAATGTGAAAAACATTCCTATTATCGACGGAACTATTCCACACGAAACCGTTGGTAAATTCTCAGCAACAAACATTCTTCTTCTTCCTGCACCAGAAGGTACAGGAGTTATTGCAGGTGGCAGTGCTCGTGCAGTTATCGAACTTGCAGGTATCAAGAATATTGTTACTAAGAAACATGGTTCTTCAAACAAAATCAACTGCGTAAAAGCCACTATGAACGGACTTCTTTCTCTTAAAACTAAGGAAGAAATCGCAAGACGCCGTGGCAAAAGCGTAGAGGAAATCTAAGGGGAGGTTGTTATGGCAAATAAAGAGAAAATGCTTAATGTGACTTGGGTGAAAAGTTGTATCGGCTATAATGGCAAACAAGCAAAAATCATCGAAGCACTTGGCTTTAAGAAACTTAATCAAACAAGACAACTCCCAGACAACGATTCTATCAGAGGAAGCCTTCATCATGTTGCTCACCTCGTTAAGGTAGAAGAGGTAAAATAGGAGGAAACATGGAACTTCATAATTTAAAACCAGCACAAGGTGCAACTACCAAAAAAGTAAGAGTTGGTAGAGGCATTGGAAGTGGCATTGGCAAAACAAGTGGCAAAGGTCACAAAGGTCAAAACGCTCGCAGTGGCGGTGGCGTAAGACCGGGATTCGAGGGTGGCAATATCCCTATGATCAGAAAAGTTCCTATGCGTGGCTTCAACAACAAGAATTTCGCTAAGCGTTATGCTTGTGTGAATGTCGGCGACTTGGAGGCTTTCGAGGCAAATGCGGTTATTGACCAAGAACTCCTTTATGCAACCAGATTCATTGGAAAACGCTCTGAATATGGACTTAAAGTTTTGGGCGATGGTGAAATCACCAAACCTATCACTGTTAAGTGTGCTAAAATTACTAAACAAGCAAGAGAGAAGATTGAAAAAGTTGGTGGCAAGGTAGAGGAGATTTAAAGATGTTCAAAACTATTATCGACGCATTCAAAGTCAAAGAAATAAGGAATAAGATTCTTCTTACCCTCCTTTTTCTTTTCATTTATAGACTTGGTTGCTGGATTCCATGCGTAGGTTTCAGTACCGATGTCGTTTTACAAAACAGTAGTGGTTTTGGCTTCTTTGAACTTATGAACATGGTCAGCGGTGGTGCGTTGTCAAACTGCTCTGTGCTTGCACTGGGCGTGTCGCCATACATCACGGCTTCCATTGTTATTCAACTTTTGACAGTGGCAATTCCTGCCCTTGAAAGACTGTCAAAAAGCGGTGAGGACGGACGCAGAAAAATCAATTTCTACACCCGTATCACTGCACTTATTCTTGCGATTGCTCAGGCAGTGGGCATTGTTGTAGCCTATGCAGGCGAAGGCTTTGACCCAAACCTTACCGCAGTTATGCCAACATGGCTTATCGGTATAGGCGTTGTGCTTATCATGGTCGCAGGTGCTATGTTTACCGTTTGGATTGGCGAGAGAATCACTGACCTCGGCATTGGAAACGGAACAAGTATGCTTATCTTTGTGGGTATCCTTTCTTCTGCCGGCACAAGCATTGCTGCCGTTGTTGAAAGTTGCTTCACAAACCCAACAAACATTTGGTATTTGGTGCTTTTCTTTGTTGCAATCGTTCTTATTTTCGCATTTATTGTGTTTATGGACGGCGGTGAAAGAAGAGTTCAAGTGCAATATGCAAAACAAATCAAGGGAAGAAAAATGTATGGTGGTCAAACCAACTACATTCC
>CAZVYB010000059.1:0-5416 GCA_964631405.1 uncultured Lachnospiraceae bacterium | reverse complement strand
GATGCAGGCAAATCAATTGCTGACGGATTTATCAAGGCAATCAAGAAAGACCTTGGCGAAGGTATCGGCATGGATAAACTCCTTGGCGGAGGCAAAGACCTCTTCAAAGATATGTGGGGAACAAAAGGCGTCAAAGGATTTATGTTTGGCGAAGGCAAAAAGAAAACCGAAGGCGATGCACTTCAAAAAGAACTTGCTTCTCAACAAGGTGCAAAACTGGATGCACAACAAGCATCTCTCGATGCGATTGCAAAGAGTATGGGCGACTTTATCAAGGCATCGGAAGACCAAACAAAACAACTTGGCAAGGTTTATACAGCAATTGCAAACCAGAAACAAACTCCTCCTCCAACAAACAGTGGCGGATCGGGTGGCTCAGGTGGCTCTGGCGGAAGCGGAACATAAACCAAAACAAAAATACATTGAGAAAATTCTCAATGTATTTTTTTGTTTAAAATTGCATTATGAGTTTGAGAGTAGTTTTGGCTAGTATTAGAAAAAATAAAAAAGAACAGCGAAAACTGCTCCTTCCTGTTATCATACCAAGCAAACTTGTCTTAAAAACATACAATGTGTTTAAAGTTCTCATGGTATGTGGTATGGTGGAAGTTATAAGGAAACCTTGTAACCTTCCCCCTTGACCTTCGGTCACCTTTGCATACGCAAAGAAAAAAAAAAGACCTTGCGGTCTTTTCTTTGGTGGAAGTTATAGGGCTCGAACCTATGACCCTCTGCTTGTAAGGCAGATGCTCTCCCAGCTGAGCTAAACTTCCATTACTCCATTACTATAACATATATAATGTTTTCTTGTCAACTGATTTTCAAAAGTTTTTTTATTTTTTTATTTTTTTTATTTTTATGAAACAAAAAAGATAGGCAGGTTGTTTTGCCTATCATTTTTGTTATTCTTCATTGTTTGCTTTTTGCTGTCTTAGCAGGTCACGAATTTCTTTTAGCAATTCTTCTTGGGTTGGGTTGTTTTTCTTATATTCCGCATCAGCAAGTGCCTTCGCTTCGGCATCTGCTTTTGCTTTTTCTTCTGCTTTTGCCTTCTTTTCTGCTTGATATTCAGCCCAAACTTCTTTAAACTTTCTTCCTTCTTGTTGTGCCTTTAATTTGATTGCTTTACGCTCTTCTTTGTATTCTTTTTTGCTTTGTTTTTCAATTACCTCGCCAACTTCCTTTAATGCCTTGCGAGATGTGTTTACTACTTTCACCATAAGGAAAACAGAGAACGCAATGATAAGAAAATCAATCACATATTGAAGAAATGTTCCGTAATTCCAACTTAGTGTTACATTTGTTACTCCATCAACGACTTCCCAGCGAAGTGGAAGGCTGAGGTCTTTCAAACTAGCAGCACCAGTCGCCCATGTTATGAGTGGCATGATAAGGTCATTAACCATGCTGGAAACGATTTTGTTGAAGGCTGTTGCAATAATCATACCAACGGCGAGGTCAAAGACATTTCCTTTTGATATAAAGGCTTTAAATTCTTTAAAAAACTTTTTCATTTGTTTTTCTCCTTTTGTCACAAAGATTATATCTCTTTTATCAGATAAAAGCAACCAAAAAGCACAAAAAGGGGTGAAAAAATATATTATGTTTTAGGGGGCTGGTGCATAATGGAAGGAGAAGAATATGGCTTGTAACTTAAATTTCAATCAATGCAATACCGGCAGGCAATTTCCTGTGCCAATTTATAATTGTGGTTGTAGACTTGCAAATTTACTTAATTCTTCTAATTTGCAGGTGGTAAATCCGACAACTGAAAATTCCTTTTTATTGGCGGAAATTTTTGCCCAAACAGCAGGAGAGGGGAGGAGTGTGCAGACGACAGTTGCTCTCACAAGAGGGGACTCAATTATTGCAAATATAGATGGTTCTTTTGCTGTCACAGAAGGACTTTATCTTCTTTCGTATACCATCAGTGGTGCGATTCCAGAGAGTGGCACGCTCTCTTTTGGGGTGTATGAAAATGAGGGACTGATATCTGCCTCTGTGTCTTCAATTACTGGCACAAGTGGGGTATTGGCAAGCGTGACAAATAGTGTGATAATCAGGGTTGATGCAGTGGCATCTTATATCGCCCTTAGAGGATTGAATGCGTCGCAAAATGTGACAGGTGGCAACATAAGATTGCAAAAACTATAAAAAATCACCATATTTCGGGTATTTTAACCGCTTTTTTGCATAAACTAGAACAAAAGAAGGCTTGCTCAATAAAAAAAATTTTAAATTTTATTGCTTAAAATGCTTGTAGAAAATTTTTGTTTTGTTATATACTGAAATTGTAAGGAGGAATATTGTATGGAAGAAAAAATCAAAAAAGCAAAAGCGACTATGCTCGAATGTTGGTTTATTTTCAGCAAAACAGGCAATTGTCAAGATGCAAGAATGCTTGTTGATGCAATGCGTGAATATGATATGCTCCTTGAAGACGAATTTGCAAGGGAGATGTAGTTTGTGGCGTCCACAAAAGTAAAGGCGATTGTTATTGGCGGTACAAATGTAAAAGAAAAGGATAAACTGCTCACCCTTTTTTCGCTGGAAGAGGGAAAGATCTCAGTTTCAATGAAAGGGGTGCGAGGAGATAAGGCAAAACTTAAATCCGCAAAAGATGTTTTCACTTTTGGCGAATTTGTCATTGAAGAGGGCAAGTTTTCAAAGATTGTCACATCAGTTGATGTGATAGACAATTTTTATGCCCTTTCTGCCGATATTGAAAAATATTATGAGGCGTGTGCCGTTGTTGATGTTGTGGGAAAGGTTGCCACAGAACCAAACCCGCAACTTTTTATAGAGGTTATCAAAGCACTGAAAACTTTGTGCTATGCCGATGTAAAAAAATATTATGTGATTGACAAATTTTTGCTTGCAATTTTTAAGGCAATGGGCTATGGCTTTTTGGGGGATAAATGCTCGGGCTGTGGTGCAAAGTTAGAGAAAAAATATTTCAATTTCACGATAGGCGAAATCGTCTGTCCTGCCTGCCGAACGATGCAGAGCGAGGAAGTTTCTGGTGCTTGTTTTTCTGCAATGAAATTGCTGGAAAACACCGATTATGATAAAATGCACACCATAAAACTGGGTGGACTTGGTGAAATGCAGGCATATAATTTGTTATGCAAAAATTTTGAATATAGAACGGGTTTTTCTGTGCTTGAAATATTGTAGTAAAAAACATTTTTCGCCCTTTATTTTAAAGGGAAATAAATGTATGCAAAAATAAATAAAAAATATAAAAAAAGTAAACAAAAAATAGGATAATTTGTCCTATTTTTTTGTTCAAAAATTTTAAAATAATTTTCCGTCTTTTAAGCCTTTTATATATGCTAGCAATTTTTGGCTTTGAAACCTGTCTAAGGTTTTCAGTTCTTCAAGAATTTCAAGTTGCTCGTAAGTAAAATGGCTTTTATTGATAAAATAAGGCACTTCATGACCAACAAGATAGTCAATAGATGTGTGATAATAGTCGGCGAGAACTTTCAACATAAAAATATCAGGCTGACGCTTTTCCAACTCATAGTTTTGGTATGTTTGCTTTTGAATTGATAGGTCTAGGGCGACCTCTGCCTGCGTCTTTCCCTGCTCTTTTCTCAGTTTTTTCAAAATCTCACCAATCATAATTGCCTCACTTAAACAAAATGATAAATAAAAAGTACATTTTGTATATCTTTTTTGTTCAATTTGCTTGACAAATATTCATATTGTATGTATTATTATTATAAAAATATACAATCTGCATATAAGGAGCAAGGTATGGGATTGAAAGGAAAGATATTATCAAGCATTGCGTTTATGTCACTTGCAATCGTGCTTACTTTTGTCGGCGTATGGGCATTGACCGACCTCGACTTTATCGTCGGCGGAAATATCACATATACCGCACCAGAACAGGTTGGCGACCCTGTATATATTACAATGGGCAGTTACGGCGGACAAGATGTTCAATGGAAACTTATTGGTGTAGACGGGGAGCATTTTGCAGGCGGAGATATGCCAACCTCAGGCATAGGTACTTTTATTCTTGAAACAAATTTAGGTATAACATTGTATTATGACGAAGGGGATATATATGATGACCCATCAAATGATTATTATTCTAGCGATATTCGGTCTTACCTTCTCAATGAGTTTGTTTCTTCTCTTTCGCTTTCAAGCAATAACATTTATAAAAACATCACCGCAAGAACAATGACGGATTTGTATACCGATATTGTATGGAAATGTGATAGCGACGGTGAAATTTTGTCTATTTCGACGACAAAGGCAGATAGCGATAAATTGTGGCTTCTAAGTGCAAAAGAAATTTACACGATGCTCGGAGGTGGAGAAGTATTGAATAATAATTTAGGAAAAAGTTCTGAAGAATGGAGTGAAAATATAAAACAAAATATTCTTTGGGGGAAAGACTATTGGCTTCGTTCGCCAAGTTCAACAAAAACAAGCGATTTAAACCTTTTATGTGTAGATGATGCTATTGTGGTGTATATGTGTTATCCTTCTGACATTGAATTGTATGAACATGGTTTTCGCCCTGCTTTTAACATTGATTTAAGTTTATTGTAAAATTTTTAAAACAAGATAATTTAGCCTTAATTTGTGAAAAATTAAGGTTTTTTATTGATTTTTTGCGATTTTTTGATGTTTTTATGTAAATTAAAGATTTATTTTGCTTCTGTGTGTTTGAAAAATGATTTTTAAAGATGGGGTGCAAAAAGAGTTCTTATTTATTTTTGATATTGTTGTTGTGGAAGTGGTATGGTGTGTTTGAGGGTGGTTTTTATGAGGGCATTTGGTTGTGGGTGTAGTGGTGTTTTCGCCTATCCCTTTATATTTATATAATATATACGAAGAAAGTTTAACCTATTTATACCTTGCATTTTTGAGATGGTTTTGTGGCTTAAAAAAAATATAAATTTCTTTTAAAAAATCCTTGACTTATGGGTTGGGATTTGATATTATACTATTGCTGTGAATTATGGGTTGAGGCATAAGGTTACTTCAAATACCGGCATTTGAAGAGAATTTATGCGGACAAGTTCGTGGCATTGCGACCACGGGCGACTAACCAAAAGTCACATTTTTTAAAGTCTTACAGCATGACACACACGGGCGAGTATATCGTGAGTGTTAGACAAGGCGGGGTGTGATGGTTAGCATTGCTATTACAGGAGGTAAGTTATTTAATGGCAACACAAGTTATCAGAATAAAATTGAAGGCCTTTGAACACAGCCTTATCGATGAAGCTTGCAGAAGAATCATTGATACTGCTGAAAAGTTTGGCGCCAAAGTCGCTGGGCCTATCCCACTTCCAACAGACAAAGAAGTGGTTACAGTAATTCGTTCACCACACAAATACAAAGACAGTCGTGAACAATTTGAGTCAAGAACTCACAAAAGACTTATTGA
>CAZVYB010000058.1:0-5887 GCA_964631405.1 uncultured Lachnospiraceae bacterium | reverse complement strand
AGCCGAAAAGCTTTCCCAGCTTGCCGAGGCGTTCCACCACATCGGCCAGGTTCTTCCTTTTTAGCAAATGTTCTTCGTATAGTATTAAAGCGTATATGCTCTGCGGGTTAATATCTTCGTCCAAGCAAAACAATAAAAATTCTTTTACGGCTTGCATTTTGTCAATCGCCGTTACGCCCATATTGACAATTATAGTAGGCTCGGGCGTTTTCTTTTTGGTTTGCTTTCGTGCCGTCGGCTTTTTGTCTTTCATGTCAATACCTTGTCAACACTGTGTGCAAGTGCTGTATTTTTTGAAAATTGTCTGGCGTTGGCTTGGCTTTTCCTAACAGCCAGCGGCTGACGAGGTTTTGGGATACTTTTAGTTGTTTTGCCAATTCTTCTTGCGTGCAACGCCTTGCCCGCAATATTTCAAGTATGAGTTTAGGTACATTATCCATTTTGCACCTCTGCGTAAAGTTGTTTGATTTTGTAATATGTCCTTACTCGCGGTCTTGCCCCGGTGAGGTAATAGCCTATGCGTGACTCGGCTACGCCTAACTTTTGTGCAAGTTCCTTTTGCGACCAATCTTTTTTAACAAGAATTGTTGTCACCATGTCTTTTACTGATGTCATGCTTTTTGCTCCTTTTTTTTGCGATAATTTTCTAAATTCTGTTCGTCGGCAAAGTAAAAATAAATTTTGACTTTGCCGAAATATGTTGCACTCCGATTTCGTCGGACAACAGCCGTCGAGTACAAGCGAAGGATGAGGGGCGGGGGCGTCCCCTTCGCCTCCTTCATTCCTTCCGCTTGTTCTTCTCGACGGCTTGTCTGTTTTGTCGCAGTCCTTTTTCGACCTCTTTCGAGGTCGGGGCTGGACAAGTAGAGGCTTTGCCCCGGGCACGCTTGCACCCTTTGGGTGCGTCGGGTGTGTTTCTTCGCTTTGTGGGCTAACTGCCCATCTCTGATGGGTCTAAATATGGGGTAACCCATGCTTGAAACTCTCTTTTTACCCCTTTTATGTCGAGTTCTTCCTTGAAGATATAGTCGGTGATTATATGCGTTGTAAACTCTTTGCAGTCCGCTATCAATTTGACAGTGTCCGCCTCGGTTTTATCGTCTGGGTTGTGTCTATCTACCACATAGTCAAACACATGCAGTTCAAAGAACTTGACGAACGCAAACGCATAGTTTAAGTCTTGCAATATGGTTGATATTGGCAATCGTATGCAGTCCTCTCGCAGTTCTTTTTCAAAGTAGTCATGAAATACCTTTTTATTTTTTAGCGTAAAGGTGTCAAGGATTGCCTTGTATGTGTTTGCGTGCTTTCTGTGTTGCTGTTGCTTGTTTGTTTGCAGTTGGAGTTCGTTGCGTAAGTGAATGATTGTTTCTTGTTGTTTATTCATGTCTTTTAGTAGCGTCTTGTTTTGCCGTTTGAGACTTTCAAGCCCTGTCGTAGAGATATCTTTTGCGTGTTTTTTTAACTCTCTGTTTTTTTGCTGGGCGTTCTTCAATCTGTTACGCAAACGGAAACACTCATTCATGTAGTATTCTCGGTCTTTTGTTTCATCCTTTCTTGGCATTTTGTATCACCTCGGCTAAACATTCCTCGATTTTGTTTATTTTGCTTGTGCTACTTTCAAAATACCCACTTGAAAACAAAAGCAAGTCCTTTATATATGCAACATCTTTTAATATCTTGTCTTGTTCTGGTTGGCTTGATATTTCAATCTTGATATATGGGCAATTTGCTATATGTTTAAGTTGGGTTTCAAGTGCATTTGCAGAATTTTCCATTATGTCTTCATAAAGCCTTTGCCATTTTTCTCGTTTCTTTTTGGGTAGTTCTTCAAATAGTATTTCGACTTGTATCAAAGCATCTTCATAAGCAAGGTTCTTCTCTTTCTGTAAGTATTGTTTTATAAACTCATATTTTGGGTTGTTTGTGTTTGTTTGCATATATTCCCTCCTTTATTATGCACAAAACTTGTACTAAAAGCCTCTCAAAAGGCTTTAAATTTGATTTTAAGAACATTTATTGTTCTTTTAGTGTTTTGTATGGGATAAGGCTTAAAACCTCTCAAATCGAAGAATTTGCCCATTTTAAGCCTTTTGTTTGCGTTCTGTCTTGTAAAGTGTTGTATAAATATCGGTGTATAGGGTGATTGTAACCAATACAACAGCAACCTTATAGCCGAGAACTTCAAGAGCACCTGCAAATTTAAAAGCGTCACGCTCATTGGTAAACTTCTTTACCTTGCCTCGATGCTTAACCTCGTACCACATTTTCATTTTTTGCCTCCTTTTAGAACATAAAATGTTCTTTCTGGCTATACAATAGCACATAAAATGTAATTTTCAAAACGATTTAGTACACTTTTTTAACTTTTATTTCTTTTTTTTCAAAAATATTGAATTTGAAGCGCAAAAATTGTATGTTTTTAGTGGAGGTACAAAAAGTGAACTTAAAAGAAATCAGAAAGAGCCATAATTTAACACAAGAGGAGGTCGCAAAAGGGATACAAACAAGCCGAGTCAATTACAATCGCTATGAACTCGGACTGGTTGAGCCAAATATCCAAACGCTTATAAGTATTGCAGACTTTTTCAAACTTACAGTTGATGAGATAATTGGGCATGAAGTTCCATTTTTAATCAACAAAAGTCAATTCACCAATGAGCAACTTGCATTGATTGAAACAATTAAAGGGCTTACAAGAGAACAATGTTTAATGCTTGACGCCTACGCTCATGGGCTTATTAAAGGTGCACAAGAACGCCAAGAACTTTACGAAAAGTTTAAAAGAGGTGTTTAGCATGGACGAATATATAAAAACATTTAGACGAAATAGAGTTGCACTTTAAAGCAATCAGAGCGTACGAAGAAGCAAAAGAGAAAATCAAAAATACGCCATTTTTACTTGATAATGAAAAATCGCCAACACCAAAAGGAGTTGACGACATGAAAAATATATATAAACGCAAAGACGGGCGGTATGAATACTCAAAAATGATAAACAATGAAAGAATATATTTCATTGACAAACTTAAAAGCAATATCGAAAGCAAAGTTAGAGAACTGCGAGAACACAACAAAGAGCAGTCTAAAAAGAAAGGGTTTAAAAATATAGTGCTTGAATGGTACAACAATTTCAAAAAGGATACTTTGGGGGTAAAGGCACAAGAGGTTTACAAAAACACACTAAACAATTACATTTTGCCAAGGTTTGAAAATAAGACCATAAACAAAATAACATTCAAAGAATTGCAGTTGTTTGTAAATAGTATTGATAAAACAAGGGTAAGGGAGTTAGTTTGCCAACATTTAAAAGCAATTTTTAGTTACGCATACTCCAACCGATATGTTTTAGTAAACCCCACAATGGCTTTAAAATTACCAAAGAAGCAAAGCAAAACGCTTGTAAAGCCTTTAACTCTGGATGAACAAAAGAGGTTTTTGGAGGCAATCAAAGGGCACGAACTTGAAAAATTTTTGTTATTTAGCCTTGTGCTGGGAACACGCAGAAATGAAACCCTTGCTTTTAGGGGTGAAAATATTGACCCGGGGCGAGGAGTGATACATATAAACGGCACTAAGACAGAAAACGCCCAAAGAGATATAAAAATCTCACAAGCAATGATAAAACTATTGCAAAACGGCGAAAGCGAGCCATATTTTAATTATTCAAGCGAGTATGTTACAAAGCATACAACAAAACTTTTAAAAAGTGTGGGCATAAACAAATCGCTACACGCCTTGCGTCATACTTGTGCTACAAACTTATTTTACCTAAATTGGCGAGATAAACAAAGACAGCAATACCTGGGGCATGCCAACATAACCACAACAAACAATATCTACACCTTTTTAGAAAACGATATAAAGCCCGAGCATATACGGGCTTTATATGGCAAATTGTATTATGAATTTGACGACAATTTTGACGACAATTAAAGCAGCTGCAAGTTAAATTCAATAAAAAATAGCACCATATTTTGTGTGCTTGGTGCTATTCCTTATACCACTGGTGGAGAATATCGGAATCGAACCGATGACCTCCTGCTTGCAAGGCAGGCGCTCTAGCCAGCTGAGCTAATCCCCCAACGCTTTTTAAGGATACCACATTTTATCTCGCTTGTCAACATTTTTATCAACTTTTTTAAACTTTTTGTCCTCTTTGTCAAATTTTTTCTTGTTTGCTCTTTATTTGGACGGTTTTTTAGAAAGAGATTGCCACAAAATTATTTAAAAATTTGCACATTTGCTATTGAAAAAGCAAATATTATATGGTATAATGTTTTCAAATTGGAGGGATTATGTCTAAAAATTTAGTTAAAATCTTATCTGCTTGTGCTATTGCAATCTTGGCAGTCCTTATCATCGTGGGCGTTGCTCTTACAGTGACTGAGCCTGTTGGTTGTACTCTCACCATTTTTGAAGGGGGAGCGACTGGGCAATATGCTACAAGTGGTCTTTCTATCCGTGTTGAAGGGGAGGAAAAAGAGGGCACTTCTGTTAAAGTGAAAAAGCATAGTGAAATCACAGTTGTATTCACCGGCGAAGGCTATGATTTTAAAGGTTGGTTTGAGGGCAAAGCCGACGAAATCAACGCCGGCGACGAGGCAAAAAGTTTCGACGCTTCTTACAGTTTTACACTTCGTGGAGATACAACCTTGACTGCTGTCCGTGATGTAATCAAATATGACATCACATATGCGGGTATGATGGACGACGGAAAAACAACAGTGGCTTCAACGGGTCAAATTGCCGAACTTCAACAAACTGTTGAGTATGGTGCGACTCTTGCAAGTCTTGCCTCTGTGTCTGGGTCTGATTTTGGTGGCTGGTATGCAATTTCTGCCCAAGGTGGCTCTGTTGACGCAACTGGCACAAGAGTGGCAAACTTTGCAGAAAGAGAGGTTGAACTTCACCCAGCATGGTCAAACCAAATGCTTGTAACTTACTATAAGGGCACAACCGCTATCGCATTTGCAAGACTTTCAGAAGATGCTGTTTCTTCATACACAATCCTTAGCGGAGATGCTGACGAGGTTAAATCCGCCCTTACCGCAGGCAAAAAATTTGCGGGCTGGACTGACATCACTGGTACAACTCCTATCACAAAAATTGTTTATGATATAAACGGCGTTTCTCTTTACCTTAAAGAAGAAACAATCACTTACACATTTGATGTAAAATACAACGCAGTTTCAACTGAAAACGCAACTCAAATCACATACGATGTTGACAATGGTTTCTCTGCTTATTCTTATGAAAATTCGAGAAATCTTTACACATTCAAAGGTTTTGAGGCAAATGGCGTGCTTTACACCAAAAACGCAACAGACTTTGTTTCTGCAACAAGTGCAAAACTTAGCGATGCAATCATTGCTGGCACAGTGACCGGCACTCTTACCGCCGTTTGGGAATGTGAATATGCACCAATCATGCTCAACATCAATGGACGCTCTCATTATGCTGACCCAACATATGGCACTGCTGACTGGTCAGTTTATGGAAAGAAAAACGGCAATACAGCAGAACTTGAAGAAGAATGGCTTTCAATCAATTTTGAGGATAAAAACGAAGCAGACTACTACGACATCAATGACGACATCTATTCACTCTTTGTAGGACAATATAGCGACCTCTTCGTATACTATGGCGACGACGCAACAAAAACAGTGAAATTTGCAAAAGAAATTAAAGTTTTTGTTGATAATGACAATACAAAATACACCCTTGGGCTTTCTACTGAGGAATTGACATTTGCAAAACTTATGGCTTATGTAGAGTCTAAGATTGGCACAACTGCACTTGCAAACGCAACAAACATCAATGTAACATTTATGTTTGAGATTGTATAAGTTGCGGTCTTACAATTAAAATAAAACAAAAACGCTTG
>CAZVYB010000057.1:0-5969 GCA_964631405.1 uncultured Lachnospiraceae bacterium | reverse complement strand
TGTCTGAAAAATCAGACATTTTTTATGAAAGGAATTTGTCGTCCTCATCATTATTGTTGCGTTGTGAATAGTTTTCATAAACCGCCTCGGCAATCGCAACAAGGTCCTCTCTGTCACAAGTTTCAATCAGGTCAAGGTCTTCGGCTTTGATGTTATACTCGGCGTCCTTCAAAGCAACTGCGTCTGCAACGGTGTATGTCCCAGCACGCCTCATACGCCTATCTTCCCTCTTAAACGCTCTAAGTTTTGCACGCCCTTGATCGTTGAGGTCATAAAGCCTGATAAGGCCGTCACTATTGGTGGAATACCAGCCGTGAATGAGTGAATTTCTTATTTTTTCAAGGTTTGCCCTTGCATCACTGCCCAAAATTCCTTTCATGTTTTCGTCGCTGTCATAATCGGCATCTTTATCGTAAAAATTTGAGGTGAGCATATATTTTGCATATCCGATTGCGTCATTGCATAGGAGCGTTTCTGGACTGTTTGCCACCTTCCAAGCGAGGTATCCACTTTCCTCTCCCATAAGACTTTGTAGGCGTTCATTCAAAATTTTGTTGACACCGAAATAGTCTTTTGCCGGCTCCTGACACATAATTTCATTAAAAGCAAAATTGATATCGCTCGCGACTGCGTTTGCTGAGCGTCGAGGCTTATAGTATAACGCCATAAAAATTTCATTTTTTCTTTCAAAAAATTTGGCAATTCGAGTGCGGTTTAAATAAATCCGTTCCCCCTCGGGATTTTCCTTTAAAAGTTCGGCGTTCTTGAATTTTAAATATCCATTTGAAAGACCTGCAATTTTCTTTGCATTATAATTTTTAATAAACGCCCCGTCAACAAATCGGTTGACCTGCTCCAAATATTCCTTCAAAAGAGGAAGGGGTGCTTTGATAACTTTGCCGTCCGCCCTGCCGTTTGGATAAAGGAGGACTGCAACCTCTCCATTTTCGCTTGAAAGGTCATAATTATTGTGGGCAATGGTGTTTCTTATGCGGGTGCATAGCAAATCTTCTTTCATCTCCAAAAAGTCGTCATGCCCATCAAAAAGTTTCCTTTTAAGGCGAAGATAAGTTATGTTGTGTCCTGCTTTATCCCAGTCAACATAACTATAAAAAATCTCTTTAAATTGAATTAACTTTCCAAGAATGTTTGATACATTAAGATATGCAATATTGTTGAGGTCATCACGAGAAATGCCATATTTTTCGGCATCAACAAAGACTTTTGCTAGTGGTTCATTCCCGCCAACAACCGCCTCTTTTGCGTGAATAAGCGAAAGCCAAATTCGTCGCATAAATTCGCCCGAGTCGTTGTCATATTCTCGTGAATACTGCTCCGCCTTAAAACGCAAAAACCTCATCATGCAAGAGGGCTCTTCCCTGTTTTTCTCAACATCGGTCAATTTGTTTACAAACTTGAAATTGTGATAGAAAAAAGATATTGGAGACCTCACAAGCCCCAACGGCTTTCTTTCCTCTTCATTTTTGTAAAAACCATTATTTTCATTCATACATATATTGTATAACATATCCCAAATTTGTCAAGGGGCATTTTTAAATTATATGATATGTATATAAAAAAGGATATATATTTTTTCACTAAATTTATTGATTTATAGTGATTTTATATATCCATTTCTATTTATTTAAAAAAACATTTTTATCCCTTTATTTTAAAGGCGGTCAGGCACGAACGGCTTGCGATTTTCCCTTCTTAATTTTATTAATTTTTTTGACCCTTTTGTTCATTTTATTGATAATCGATTTCACATATGCCTTGGTGCACATTGCAAAGAAACTTTCGCCAAAAACTTTATGCACGCCCTTCAAAAATTTCTCTCGTTTTTTAAGTTTTCCTGTAAACCAAGTGGCTGTGAAATAGTGAATTGTGTGGGTGTTTTCGGTTTTGGTCATCTCTCTTGATGTATAGTTGATTGGGGCAAAATAGTCTTTTGGATAAACTGTTATGCTTTCGCCCTCTGCGTTGGAATTTAACACTTGAAGTGAATTTTTCAGTTTCATTCCATAATGCTTTTTGAGAAGGTGAGTCCAAAGCACAGGTGCTGGCGTTGTATCTGGTTTGCCTGCGTAAACAAAAGGATATTTACGATAAAAATCCACCAAAACTTGTGAAAATGGGTGGTTTGGTTTTGCACCAATCACCGCAGTTTCAACATACACCTCGTTTTCAAAAGACACGATAAAATCACGGTCAAGCAAATCGTCAAAAGACTTTGTCACCTCAACATCGGTATCAAGATAAATTCCGCCATATTCCTGCAAAAGTCGAACACGAATATAGTCGGCAACAAATGCATATTTTTTCAGTTTATATGCCTCCATTGCATATGGGCTGTCTGAAAAATCAAAGTTTTTCTCGTTCCACTCTTTTATCTCATAGTCTGGGCAAAACTTTTTCCAAGACTCGATGCAATCTGCAAGCATTTTAGGCTTCTTTTCTGGGTCGCCTAGCCAAATATAATGAATAATTTTTGGTATCATAAAAATTTCCTTTTATCAAAGATTTACAAATATTTTACATTTATAAAAAATTTTGTCAAGTATATACCGTCACATCAGCCTTTGGCAAAGTTTTTTGTTTGCAAAATCTTCAAATATTCGCCATTTTTGTCGTTTGTTTGAAGGGCAGGCAGAACTTCAACCCCCTGTTTGCCTCCCTTGACAGCCTCTATCACAACAAGCACAACCCTGTCCTTGCCGTTTTCGGTGAAAAACATTCGCTTAGGCTCTAAATGAAACTTTTTCAGCATGGCGATAAGTTCTGCCGTACGGGTTGAAGTATAAACCACATAAAACCTTCCGCCAAATTTCAGCATCTTAAACGCCGTTTGACAAAGGTCGTCGATTGGAAGGGTTTTGTCATGCCTTGCTTTCGCCCTTACATCGTTGTCGTTTATTGCGATGGTTGAAAGCATATATGGAGGGTTTGAAAAGACCACATCAAAACTCTCTTTTGGGCAGTGGTGATCAAAATTTCTTGCGTCGTCGCTGACAATGTCGATTTTATCTTCCAATTTATTTAAAATCACATTCTTTTCGGCAAGGCGAGCCATTTTATCTTGAATTTCAAAGGCTACAATTTTTTCAAAATCAACCTTTGCCGAAAGCAAAATCGAAATTACCCCACAGCCAGTGCCAAGTTCCGCACCAACCTCTCCCTTCTTCATTTTGATAAAGTTTGCAAGTATGACAGAGTCGGAAGTGAAAGTATAGTAATCTTTATTTTGTATGATTTTAAGCCCCTTGCATTGCAAGTCCTCAATGCGTTCTCCTTCATCAAGTTTTATATTCATATCGCCCCCAATTTTCTACTTTGTTTTGATGTCGTCAATGGAAAATTCCTTGATTTCACTGGAATTTTCGTCCTCAAACTTCACACAAACAATCTTTTTGAGAAGGTCATTATACACAACCATTCCCCTCCCCTCTGGGGTGCTTACCAGTGAATTTACCTTTGGCATTATTTTCAAAACCTCAACATAATATGGGTTTTCATAAGCCAAACAGCAAAGAAGTTTTCCGCAAAGCCCGCTGATATTGTTTGGATTGAGAGAAAGCCCCTGATTTTTTGCCATTTTGATTGTCACTTGATTTTCAATGCCCAGTCCCTGAGCACAACAACATTCCTTTCCGCACACGCCCAAACCGCCAAGCAATCTGGTGCAATCACGAGGGCCAATCTGACGAAGTTCTATCCTCGTTTTGTATTTATCGGCAAGTTTTTTGACAAGGTCTCGAAAATCCACCCTCTCGTCGGCGGTAAAGTTGACAGTAAGGCGGGTGAAGTTGAAATTGCTTTCAATGGCAATCACCTTCATATCAAGCCCCTCTTTTTGCACGATTTGCTTGATTTCTGGATAAAGTGCCTCCGCCTTTTTATAGTTTTCTTCCGCACGCTCAATATCGCTTGGGGTGGCAAGTGCAAGCACATTTTTAAGAGGCTCAACCAACTCCCCCTCTTCAACCTTTTCAGGTGCTGAGGTTATGCGGACAATGTCCTTGCCCTTTTCGGTGTCAACAATAACATAGTCACCAACCGCCAGTTCCAAGCCGTTTGGGCTGAATGAATAACTATGTACGCCATTTCTAAATTTTGCACGCACCACATCTATTTGCATAAGTATTTGACCTCCAAGATATTTAAAAGTAGGTTTTCCACAACAAGCGTGAAATTGCAGTTGTAAGACATCTCCCTCACCGCCTTTGACAAAAGTTTTTGAATTTCAACCAACGCATCAATTGTATAGTCACCTATCACAAAGGAAAGTTCTTCCCCATATTTGCCAAGACGGCCAAGGTTCGACTTGCCCGCACGGATAAAAATAAGTTCCTCAATCATAACCGAAAATGTTTCGATAAGAAGAGGGAAATCCTCTTTGTATGGGGCAAGTTTTTTTGAATAGGCAAGCACCTCTTTGCTTGTCGCCATTTTGGTAAGGCAGGAAAGAACGCCCTCAAAAAGCCCCTTAATGTTTTTTGCCGTTGCCAGTTTTTTCGCCTTGCCAATAAGACCGTCGCTTAGGGCAAGAATGATGTCTTTGTTTTCATTGTCGTCAAGCACCTGCCCTATCACAGAAGGGGGAAGTTTGCCCAGTTCCACCTTTGAGCATCTTGATTTGATAGTCGGCAAAACAAGGTCGGGGTTTGCGGTTGTAAGAATAAAATATGCGTCCTTTGACGGCTCTTCAAGCGTTTTTAAAAGTTTGTTTTGTGACGCTTCCATGCTTTTTTCAATATTTTTGATTATAAAAATTTTTTTGCCCGCAAAAATAGGTTTCACACTGCTTTCAAAAACAATTTCCTCACTGTCAGCAACAAGAAGTTGGTTTTTAAGCGGATATGTTTTGAGGTCTGGGTGAGAGGAAGCCATCACCTTGGCATAATGCTCATTTTCAAGCCACTGCCCATCATTGAAAAGCGAGCACGCCAAAAGCCGAGCAAATTCAAAAGAATATTCCTCGTCTTTGGAGATAAGAAGTGTTGTTTTTGGGTTTTTGCCCCCCGAAATTTCCTCAGCAAGTCGGGAAAAATCGGCAGAGCCAAGCACTGCGTCTTTGATTGTCATGGCTTTATAATAGCACATTTATCTTCAAAATCAAAGTATATTTGATTTCAAAAAATCAAGAAAATGCTCTTTTCTTTTGCAAAATCTCCCCTTCTTTCAATTATATGCGTACGCCCAATATGTGAAGGGGCATAAGGGCGAGTGCGTTGTAAGAGGAAAGGGGGCGGTCGAGTGCGTCGTTTGAATGGGCACAAACATAAATCTCTCCACCCACAATTTTTGACACAATCACCGAATGGTTGAAGTGGGTTTTGTTTTGTCGCAGTTGAATGATGTCCCCCTCCTCAATCTCCTGCATAGCAACTATTTGTGCAAACACACCAACGCCTTCGTCCTTCCTTAATAAAAAATTTTGAAGTTTTGCCACACTCGTCCAACTGGGAGAGCGGTCGGTCATGGAGCGAAAATACCACCCTTTCAAATAGTCAAAATTCATAACTCCACTGCCCGCAAAAAGACATTGTGAAATATAATTTGTGCAGTCCCCACCAAGCCCTCCAAAATAGCCAAAATCTGGGTTCTGGGACAACGCCCACCTTTGGGCGTAGCCAACCGCCTTCGCCCTGTCATATTCCATTATCATAACTATATTTATGACGCCATCAAAAATTTAGCAACAAAAAAAGATGTGATTGCCACATCTTTTTTGATTTGTCTGTTCTCTTCGTCCTAAGTCCTGTTTTTGCTCAAACCTTGTTTTATTTGTCGAATATTGTCGTTAGAAATTTAGATTGAAAGCGGGGCGAACGGCGCGATAGTTGAAAACACTGAGGCTGTACCAATCGCCACTGTCGTCGACAAAGAACGCACTGCCAAAATAGTCAGGGTTAGGCGAGCGAAGCCAATAATAGTCCTTTGTACTGCTTGCGTCCCAGTTACAGCCT
>CAZVYB010000056.1:0-6126 GCA_964631405.1 uncultured Lachnospiraceae bacterium | reverse complement strand
TTCTCTATTGTCACCGTCCATTTGATTGTTGGTGGGGTTGCTTTTGCAAATTCAAGGTTTTGACACCATGTGTCTAAATCTGATTGAGAAGGCGTTGCGGAAGCTGAATAGTTAAGCGTGGCAAGGGTTGGGGTCGTTGTTGCCCCGTCAATTTTGCCAGTGATTGTGGCATAGATGTCAGTAGCGACGAAAGAAACTGTACCGCCGATATTGACAGTGCCAGAACTTACCGCCCACACGCCCACCATCATAAGTGAGATTGCAAGGCAGAAAGCAAACATTACGCTGAATAATTTTGTTTTTAGGCTCATTTACTCCCCCTCTCAACCAGACAAATTGGCGACTTCCGCCCATTTACCTTTTATTTTTTAAATATTTTATCATATTATGTCGAATTATGCAAATTTTTATCGAATGTTTTTGAAAAATTTTTATAATTTTTTCGGTTTTATGAAAAGTTTTTGCTAGGGGAAAGTTTGCGTTCTCCTTTCGTCACGCCTTTCTGCGTGCCACCTCCCTCCCAGAGGGAGGTCTTTGTAAAGTTGAATTTTGAAATAACTCCTTATGACTTATTCACTATTCCCTTTTACCTTTTCACTTAGATATTACCCCCCCCCATTGTCGTTTTGTCAAGTAAAATTACAAAGTTTTAAAAAAAATCTTTCGACAAATTTCGCAAAACGCTAGTGACAAAAAAGCCCTAATTTTCTAGGACTTTTGTTTTTGAAAAAGTTTTGATGTTTTTTATTTCTTTTATTTGCATTATTGATTTTGTTGTCTATTTTCCACCCTTAAAATATCGCCCGCCTTCAAATTGTATGGACAATTGATTGTGACAATTTCTTGCACCCTTTTTGCGTCTGTGATTGGCAGACCTTTGCTATCAAAAATTTCTTTTATTTCAATTTTTTTGAGGAAGTTGTCGTCCGCTGAAAGCACTTCCAAAATGTCGCCAATTTTAAATCGGTTTCTCATTTCCACTTTGGCATAGCCATTTTGTGCGTCCTCTTTGACCGTGGCGATAAATTCATAGGTTTGCACAGGCATTGAGGTTTCAAGACATTCTTTATCTTTTGCCCCAAAGAAGAAGCCTGTTGTATATCTGCGGTGGGAGGTTTTTTCAAGTTCATCAATCAGCACTTTTTTGTTGGCAAAGCCGTCTAATGCACGGCGGTAAGCATTGACAACGCTTGCGACATAGTATTCGCTTTTCATACGCCCTTCAATTTTCAGGCTAGACACGCCTGCGTTGGCAAGTTCTGACAGATGTTCAATCATGCACATATCTTTTGAGTTGAGGATATATGTCCCCCGCTCGTCCTCTTGGATTTCATAAGCGTCGTCACGATTTTCTTCACGGATAAAATACTTCCACCTACACGCCTGCACGCACGCCCCCTTGTTGCTCTCCCTCCCCGTCAAATAGTTTGATAAAAGGCAACGCCCCGAATATGAAATGCACATTGCCCCATGCACAAAGGTTTCAATTTCAACTTTATCGCCAAGTGTTTGGTGAATTTTTTTGATTTGCCCGATATTCATCTCTCTTGCAAGCACAAGCCTTGTTGCCCCCATATCGGCGAAAAACTTTGCCGATTGCGAGTTTGTGACATTTGCCTGAGTTGAGACATGAACATCAAGCGTAGGAAAGTTTTTGCGGATATAATAAATAAGCCCAACATCGCTGACAATGACGGCGTCAACTTTTGCATCAACAAGCAGTTTCAAATATTCGTCAAGCCCCTCAAAGTCGCTGTCATTTGCAACAATGTTCAGCGTGACATATCCCTTTTTGCCTCTTGCGTGGAGATATTCCATAGCCCGCACGATTTCCTCGTCATCAAAATTGCCAGCAAAGGCACGAAGCCCCATTTTTTTGCCCGCAAAATAGACTGCGTCTGCCCCAAAATGTACGGCGGTGACAAGTTTTTCAAAATTTCCTGCGGGAGCGAGTAATTCCATAATTTTCTCCTTAAAAAATCAATTTAAAATGTGTTTTTATTATTTTGAATATTTTTATCGCTTTTTTTGTTACTTATTTTATTGTTCTAAAACTATGTTTTGATTGTTATTTTTTAATAATCACTATTTTTTTTAAATAAATACTTTATTTTTTAAATAAATTTTATTTATTTTCACAAGTTTTATTTTTGCCCATTTTTTATCTAAATTCCACATTTGGCTTTGCAGTAAGCGACAGGTCGGCAAGCCCAAGCCCCTCTTTTATCATATAATAAGCCATTGAGCCTATCATTGCCGAATTATCGGTGCAATATGCAAGCACTGGACTGAAAAATTCAATCCCGTTTTCTTCACATAAACTTTTCGCCCTTTCTTTAAGGCGAGAGTTTGCCCCGACGCCCCCTGCAATGACAAGTTTTTTAAGCCCGGTATATCGGCAGGCTTTCACCGCCTTGGTCACAAGTTCCTCGGTCACGCACTCTTGAAAGGAATGTGCGATATTTGCCCTGTCAATTTCTTCGCCCTTTTGTGTTTTGTTATGCACAAGGTTGACCACCTCTGTTTTTATTCCACTAAAAGAAAAATTGAAGGTGTCTTTCAAACTTTTTGACACGGTGAAATTATATTTTTTCTCCCCCTCTTTGGCAAGCTTGTCAATTTCTGGACCACCCGGATATGGAAGCCCCATCACACGGGCAACTTTGTCAAAGGCTTCGCCCACGGCGTCATCAACGCTCATTCCAAGCATGGTGAATTTGTTGTATCCTTCCACCTTCAAAAGAGCGGTATGCCCCCCACTGACCATAAGACATACAAAAGGCGGTTGAAGGTTTGGGTGAGAGATATAATTTGCCGATATATGCCCATGCACATGGCTGACAGCCACAAGAGGCACATCAAGTTTATAGGCAAGCCCTTTTGCGAAGTTGACGCCTACCAACAACGCACCTACTAACCCAGCCCCATATGTGACTGCGACAGCGTCAATTTGCCCTTCACTTATGCCCGCCTTTTCGATTGCCTCTTTGTATATGTTTGAAATTGCGATGACATGGTTGCGAGATGCCACCTCTGGAACAACTCCCCCAAAACGCCTATGAATTTCAATTTGAGAGGCGATTATGTTTGATAAAACCTCACGACCATTTTTGACAACCGCAATTGATGTTTCGTCGCAAGAAGATTCCACAGAAAGGACAAGCACATCACGCTTATCCTTCAACAAATCAAATTTTTCCTTCATTCTTTGAAAATAATTCATAAAAACTGCCTTTTTTCTTTGTAAAACACATTTTATCACACTTTTGCCAAAAATAAAAGAATTTTTCACACAAAAAAAGGCAACCTCATGGGCTACCCTTTCAAAATATCAAAATTCCCTTTTATTTTGCAAAATAGGTTGGGAAAAGGTTGTTGATTTCCTTCACCGCCGATTCTGGCTTATCGCTGGCATGAATGCCGTTTGCCGTCATTGTAAGTTCTTTAAACTCTTCATCGCTAAGTTGAGCATAATCTTCACGGCAAAGTGCAAGTGCAGGACGAAGCACCTCTTTGACAACCTTTCGGCTTCTTACGATAAAGTCCTCCTCGCTTTCGCCATCAATCTTGCTTGAAACAACCATTTTGACGCACTCTGGTGCAAAAGCATAAATATCTTGCACCCTTCCTGTTGTCATATAGTCAACAAGCGTTTGATAAAAGCCCTTGCCAAGATGCTCCTCATAATGACGCTCAACGGCAGACACTGGCAAAACGCACTCCTCGGCAACTTCAACCTTGATGTCGTTTGCGTCAAGCAAAGCCTCAACCTCTGCCCTCTTTGAAACATAGCCGGGTTTGATGATAAAAAGTGAATAAGTTTTCATATAAAAATCTCCTTTGTTTAAGTATGTTGTATATTATATTTAATAAAAATAATTCTGTCAAATAAATATCAAATTTAATAAAATAATCAAAAAAACATGAAAAATTTGCATTTTTTTGCCTTTTTTATCAAATTTTCTTTAAATATTCATTGATAAACTCTTGAATATTGCCGTCCATGACGCCCGCAACATTGCTGTTCTCCCAACCTGTGCGGTGGTCTTTGACAAGGGTGTAAGGGCAAAAAACATAACTGCGAATTTGACTGCCCCATTCAATTTTTTTCACCTCTCCACGAATGGCGGAAAGGCGTTCCATCTCCTCCCTCTCTTCCTTTTCGGCAAGACGAGAATATAACATCTGCATTGCCCTCTCTCGGTTTTGCAGTTGACTTCGCTCCACCTGACATGAAACAACAATGCCTGTTGGAATGTGGGTTATGCGAATGGCACTTTCTGTCTTGTTGACATTCTGCCCGCCCGCACCAGAAGAATGATATGTGTCCACCTTCAAGTCCTCGGGACGAATTTCAATGTTTGGTCGTTCTTCAATTTTTGGCATAACCTCAACGCTTGCAAAAGATGTGTGTCGCCTTGCATTTGCGTCGAATGGGGAAATTCTCACCAAACGATGAACACCCTTTTCCGCCTTCAAAAAGCCGTATGCGTTGTCGCCCGAAATTTCAAAAGTCACCCCTTTAAGCCCCGCCTCGTCGCCATTCAAGACATCAAGCACCCGATAAGAAAAACCATTTTTTTCACAATACATTTTATACATACGAAAAAGCATTTCCGCCCAGTCTTGGGCTTCCGTGCCCCCCGCACCGGCATGAATTGTCATGATTGCGTCATAGCCGTCATATTTTCCATTTAAAAGGGTTTGAATTTTTGCCCCCTCGACCTCGCTTTCAAGCAGATGCAGACTGTCCTCAACCTCACTTTCCAGACTGGCGTCGTGACACTCTTCATAAAGTTCCACACTCGCATCACTGTCACCGAGGAGTCCTTCAAGTTTTGCAATAAGAGCAAGTTTCCCTTCAACACTTTTCAATTTTTTGCCAACTGCAAGCACACGAGATTGGTCAAGATAAAAGTTTTCACCAAGTTGCTCCGCCTTCAACTCCTCTCGCTCGGCACAAAGTTTAGCCTTGTCAAAGACACCCCTTTATAAAATCAATTTCTTCCTCGCATTTTGCAATACGCTCTTTCACATTGTCAAGTACCATATTTACCTCACTTTTTCTTGAATATAATAGCAGTTATCCCCAAAAAGGTCAACAATTTTTTGCACACCACCCGCCCCTGCCCGCATATGATACATTGTATGCCGAGCGAAGACGCTCTTTATGACAAATAGGAGGTATATATGTCATTTTACATCAACAACACAAACCCTCACAAACCCGGGCCAATCCAAGCCAATGGACTAAACGCCGTTTGCGAGAAGGTGCTTATCGAAACCACAAAGGTTTTTGATGCCTGCGTCACCCAAACAACCGAACAGGGCATAATCTTGCCACTGACAGGCTTCAACCCAGCAAACCCCGCCCTGCCACTGACTTTTATTTCAGCACAAAACCAGATAGGAAGCGAAACGGTTGTCAGCAATATTGTGATTGACCGCATAGACCAAACACCAAACTACGCCAATGTGTCAATGACAATCACAATTCCAGTGACAGTGACTTATCGTGACGCAAATGGCGTGCTTGGCACTGCTTCGTCAAGCGTGACAGTCAATAAAAGTGCGGTTCTGTTTGTGCCACAACCATCACTTTCGCCAATTGATATCAAAGTAAACGCACTGTTTTCAAGCAGTATCGGCACATTCTCTGGCGACTCTACATTCACGGTGACCGGTTGCTTCCAAATCGTAATCAAGGTGACAGCAGTAGTCGACCTTCTTGTCCCATCATTTGGATACCCAGTCATTCCACCATGCCAAGCCTGCCAAAACTGCACAACCTGCCCGGGCATTGATGACCTGCCACTTTACCCTACCGCAACAAATATCACTAGGGTTTAAAATATTTTAGAGATTTTTAAAAAACACACCCCAAAAAAAGCATTTTTTACAAAAAACACACTCAAACAGCAAAATTTTACTCCTGATACCAAAAAACACGATTGCTTTTACTTCAATCGTGTTTTTGATTTATTTACGAAACAATACTCAATTTCAAGTTTTGCGTTTGTGCAGGTGTCGATATTTATATCGAATTTTCTTACGCTTGGGTATACCCAAGTGCGGTGATTTGGCTAAGCGATGTCACCTTTGTACCCCCTGTTGCAAGCCAAGAAA
>CAZVYB010000055.1:0-6375 GCA_964631405.1 uncultured Lachnospiraceae bacterium | reverse complement strand
AGGAAATTGAAATGTATTTCCTGCCAGATATTTCTGTGCCGTGCGAGGCTTGTAAAGGGACGAGATATAACCGAGAAACCTTGGAGGTGAGGTATAAAGGGAAAACAATTGCCGAAGTGCTTGATATGACGGTGGAAGAGGCACTCAAATTTTTTGAGAATATTCCTTCAATCAAAAACAAGGTGCAGGCATTGCACGATGTTGGACTTGACTATATCAAACTCGGTCAGCCAGCCACAACCCTTTCGGGAGGTGAGGCTCAGCGTGTGAAACTTGCCACAGAACTTTCTCGCAAATCCACCGGCAAAACTATTTATCTGCTTGATGAACCAACAACAGGCCTTCACTCTTTTGATGTAAAAAAACTTGTTGCTATTTTAAATAGGCTTGTAGAAGGGGGCAATACCGTGGTTGTGATTGAACATAACCTTGATGTAATAAAATGTGCAGACCACATCATCGACCTTGGTCCCGAGGGGGGCTATCGAGGTGGCAATATCGTTGCGCAAGGCACGCCAGAAGAGGTGGCAAAAGTACAGGGGAGTTATACCGGAAAATACCTTAAAAAAATGTTGTAAAAAATAATTAAAAATATTTTCTAAAAACATTTATTCCCCTTTATTTTAAAGGGGAATAAATATATATAAATATAATTAAAAACAATTTTTTTTAATTATAAAAAAACAAATAAAAAAATATTTAAAACAAATAAAAAATAAAAAAAGATTGCAAATTTGCAATCTTTTATGTTATTCATTTTCATTTTCGCTTTCGTCGTCGGCGTCGGCGTCAGTTTTTGCTGTTGGCATAAGGTCGTCGATTGTGTCAAAAAGTGTGATTTGCTCTCCATCAAGTTTAGGGAGGCGTTTTTTATAAAGTTTTTCTTGAATTTCTTGGATATATTCTTCAATCACATCTTTTTGTTCTTCGGTGATTTCTCCAAGTTCAACAGCCTCAGCAAGGGCAATTTGTTTTTCTGAAATGCTAGATTTTCTATCCATAATCACAGTGTAAAGTCTTTCATATTTTTCATTTACTGTGCAGTCATCATTGATATAAAGTCTATCTGCAACAAGTTGAGCGTCAACAACTTTTCCGCCTTTGATAAGGTCAAGCATATCAGCCACAGTTGGATAAACTGCCTTGTCGCCACTTGCTCTTTGTTGAAGCTCAGCGATTTTCAATGGGTTTGAAAGAAGTCTGTATGTTGGTTGGTCTTGCTTCAAAACTGGGTCGCCTGCAAGAAGTTCATAAAATTCACGGATAATTTCTTTATGCTCATTTTCAACAATGTAGTAAGTTTTTTGAAGCACTTTATAGTCAAAGTCAAGTTCGTCAATTTCAAGATTTCCGCCCTTTCTTCTCTTCACTTTACTGAAAACTTTGTCAATTTGGCTAAGAGTTTTATGTTGTGCCTTCACTGCTTCAAATACAATTCCTGCATTAAGACCAAGTCTTGCATTGTTTGCTGGGATTTCTTCTTTTGTGTGAAGGTCGCCAGTTACTCTGAAATCCTCTGCAAGAGCGGTCACAGTTGCTTCATTGTCAGCGGAATATGATTTTCTGCGAGAGATGCCATCAAGCACTTTAAGTTGGTCCTCAAAATATGTGAGTTTTGCGTCAATGAGAGAACCGAAAAGTTTTAAATATCCATTTATATACGCCTTACGATCGCCCGTTTTAAAAAGAGGTTTTTTCTCTTCTGGGATAGATTGAAGGACAACTTCTTCCTCAATTTCTCCGCCATTGTCGTCAAATTCGTCAACAATGATGTTTCCTCTCATGATTTCAAATGCGACACGCTCTGCGTCCTCGGTGACTTGAAGGATTGTTTCTTCATATGCTTTTGTAAGTTGAATTGCAATACTGCTTCTGTCAATTGAGGTTTCAATTTTTTCCTTGCTTGCAATAATTTTTGCACAAAGGTTGAGAGCGATATTTTTATACTCTTTCTCTTTCCCCTCTTCAATCATACTTGCTGAAAGAAGGGCAACAACGAGGTGAGATTTATATTGTCTAAGGTCTTTTGCGTCAACGCTGAACTTGTCTTCTTCGTCTGCGAAATAGTTTTCGCTGACATAGGCAATTGCCTGCTCATAAACCTCAGGACTTGGTGTAGCAAGGGCGGTAAGCAAACTTTCTTTGCTATCAATAACACTTGGGATTTGGGTGAGGGTGAGAGGTTGAAGCGTTTCAAAATCGCACCAAGCGTTCACACCACTCCAGATTTTGTTTTTAATGAAAGATGTGGCAAAATATCCTTTTACATCTTCTGCAACAGCGGTATTTTCAAAAATTGAGAGAACTTCTTTGCGAAGGTCTGCAATTTCCAAATCTTCTGGGCCGTCAAACTCGCCATCAGCCATGCCTTGAATTATGCTTACAGGCAAAGCCTCATAGATGTCGTCGATTTTCATAATGCCAAGGTGGTTGTTTTTATCGGTGATATATTTGTATACAACGCTTGCCCAAACAACAGAAAGAAGAGATTTATCTTGCAAATTGATGCCTTCAACAGTTTGCAATCTTTTTTCGATAAAGAAGGCAACTTGTTTAAGTTCATAAACATCACTTTCATTCAATTTTTCAATAAGAGTAGCAATGTCGTCATTGTTTGAAAGCCCGGCAATAGCGTCTTTGATTTCTTCGTTTTCACGAAATTTCACGAAGGCGTCAATGACAGCGTTTTTGCTTTTCAGTGACATCATGCGAATGGTAAAAGAGTCTGGGTTTTTGATAATTTGAGAAAGTTCGTCAATATTTCTTACATTGATAAGGTCTGGTAATTCTTTTAAAAGTTTTTCCATAATTCCCTCCACATTTGGTTTTATTTTAGCACAAATGCACAACAAATTCAATACTAAAATCAAAAAAAGAGGTATAAAAGGGCAGAATTTTTGCAATTTTGACCAATTTATACCTTATTTTATATGTTTTTAGGAAGGATAATAACATAAAAATTTGTTTGGTGTCTATAAAAATATGATTTACTTTAATCTAAAAATTGAAGTTGGGACCTCTCTTGCGACATCAATTTTGATGTGCTCGCCCTCAACAATCCCATGTTCACCCAAAGCCTCGCATATTGAAGAATATGCAAGAGAAGGAGAGTTGTTTTCCTTGCTCAGGTGGGATAAAACAATTTGCCTCGTGCCGGTCTTTGTCAAAAATTCAATCACCTCGGCACTGACAGCGTTGGAAAGATGCCCGTTTGGCCCATCAATGCGACGCTTTAAAGTGAGGGGATATTTTGTGCCTGCCATAAGCATATTGCGGTCGTAGTTTGCCTCCAAATATACAAGCCCGCTTCCTTTTATAGAATTTAAAATTTTGTCGTTGACATGACCGAGGTCTGTGACCACGCTTAGTTTTTTTTCGCCTTCGCAAAAACTGAATCCATAACATTTGACATCGTGTGGCACTTCAACCGGGCAAATAAGCAGGTCATTTAGAGAAAAATCGCCTTCAAAGGTTTTGCGATTTGACGAGGAAACTTTTTTGACCTTGTCGTCAAGCCCCAGCCACACACTTTCGTGTGCATAAACGGGTGTGCCAAACTTACTAGAAAAAACATCAAGACCTTTGGTGTGGTCGCCATGCTCGTGAGAGATTATGATTGCAGAAATTTCATTAGGGTGCACACCAAGAAGTTCCAAACGCTTGACCGTTTCAGTGCATGACAAACCTATGTCCAAAAGAATTTTTTGGCCACCGCTTTCTATGTATGTTAAGTTGCCGTCACTGCCCGAGGCAAGATTTATCACTCGCATACGAGAATTATATCATAAAGAAAGAAAATTTGCAATAAAAGGTTGAAAAAGAGTGAAAAAAACACAATTTTTTGCAATTTTTACAGATTTTAAAGATAAAAACGAGGTTTTCTTGAATTTTTAATTTGCTTGACAATGGGGGCTTATACATGATACAATTCACTTATAAAATATTGACTTTATTTTGACACGAGGTGAAAACATGAAAGATAAATTTTATATCACAACCGCCATCGCTTATACTTCTGGCAAACCACATATTGGAAATACATATGAAATTATTATGTCAGATGCAATCGCAAGGGCAAAAAGATTGCAAGGCTATGATGTTTTTTTTATGACCGGCACTGATGAACACGGACAGAAAATTGAAGAAAAAGCACATGACAAAAATATGTCGCCAAAGGAATTTGTTGACGAAGTTGCTGGCAATATCAAGGGCATTTGGGATTTGATGAACATCTCTTATGACAAATTTATAAGAACGACCGACGCAGACCATGAAAGGGCTGTGCAAAAAATTTTCAAAAAGTTTTATGAGCAGGGCGATATTTATAAAGGTCATTATGAGGGATTATACTGCACACCTTGCGAAAGTTTTTGGACTGAAAGCCAACTTGTTGACGGCAAATGCCCAGATTGCGGTAGAGAGGTAAAACCATCGCTTGAAGAGGCATATTTTTTTAAGATGACAAAATATGCAAACGCACTTGTGAAGCACATTTTGACTCACCCAGAATTTATCCAACCCATTTCACGCAAAAATGAAATGATGAACAACTTTTTGCTTGCTGACGAGTTTATCGGCAAAAGCGATGAGGAACTTCTTTCTGCGGTAAGAAACGGCACTCTTAAAACCAAACTTCAAGACCTTTGCGTAAGCAGAAGCACCTTCAAGTGGGGAATACCTGTCGACTTTGATGAAAAACATATTGTGTATGTTTGGCTTGACGCCCTCAACAACTATATCACTGGCATTGGCTTTGACACAGAAAACCCAAGCGAGCAGTATAAAAAACTTTGGCCTTGTGATGTTCATGTCGTGGGTAAGGATATAATAAGATTTCACACAATTTACTGGCCAATATTCTTGATGGCAATGGGAGAGCCACTTCCAAAACAGGTGCTTGGTCACCCATGGCTGTTGCAGGGCGGTGAAAAAATGAGCAAGTCAAAGGGCAATGTACTTTACGCTGATGACCTTGCCTCAATCTTTGGCGTGGATAGCGTAAGATATTATGTGCTTAGCGAAATGCCATTCGCCACCGACGGCACAATCACTTGGGAACTTCTTTGCGAGAAGAACAATGCAGACCTTTCAAACATTCTTGGCAACCTTGTCAAACGCACCCTTGGCATGAGCAATCAATATTTTGGCGGACTTATCAAAAATTACAACGCCCATGAAGAGATGGACGACGACTTCAAAAAAATCATCACCTCAACCCGTGATAAGGTTATGAAAAAGGTGAATGAATATAAAATCGCCGACGCTATGGAAGAACTTTGGACACTCTTCCGTCAAGTCAACAAATATGTTGACGCAACCGAACCTTGGAACTTGAACAAGGACGAGGCAAAACGAGAAAGGCTTTCAACCGTGCTTTTTAATATGCTTGAAGCGGTCAATATCGGTGCAAACCTTCTTGTGCCATTCATGCCAGAAACAGCAAACAAGATTTTTGCAGAACTTGGCGTGAAGGCAAGAGAATATTCAGACCTTGATAAATTTGGCTTGCAAGAGGAATATAAAGTCACACAAAACCCACAAATTTTGTTTAATAGAATAAGAATGGAAGATATAAAGCCAACAATCGACCAAATCGTGGCAAAACAAAAACTTGAAAACGCTCAGCCAATTGAATTTAAAGAGGTAGAGCAAATCACAATCGACGATTTTGCAAAGGTACAACTCAAAGTGGGCGAGGTACTTGCCTGCGAGGCTGTGCCAAAATCAAAACTTTTGCACTCTACAATCAAAATCGGCACAAAAACAATTTCAGTGCTAAGCGGAATTGCAAAAGCATATACACCAGAAGAAATGGTGGGCAAAAAAGTTGTGGTTGTCACAAACCTTCCAAAACGAGAAATGAAGGGACTTGTCAGCGAAGGCATGATACTTTGTGCCGAGGACGAAATTGGCAATCTCTCACTTCTTACAATCGACCGTGACGCCCAAGACGGAAGCACAATCAGTTAGAAAAATTGTAAATATTTCATAGCAACAATAAAAGAAAAAACACCAAGATTTTAAAGATTTTGGTGTTTTTTTGTGCTTTTTGTCACTTTTTTTCAAATTCTTTGCCAGTAATTAGATAATTTATTGACACATTAAAATAGTTTGACATCGCAACAAGGGTTGCAAGAGAAGGCTCTCGCTTGCCATTTTCATAGTGCGACAATGCTTCACGAGAGATGTTTAAAATATATGCCACCTTTTGCTGATTAAGATGTTTCTTTTTTCTTATTTCTTTAAGCCCTATCAAAATTCCCCTCAAAAATTATGAAATATTTGTTGACTTAGTTGTAACATACAGATACAGCCAAGAGTTTAGATAAAGTGGACGATAGTCGCCCAGCGTAAGGCTGGCGGAAGAGGCTCAAA
>CAZVYB010000054.1:0-6474 GCA_964631405.1 uncultured Lachnospiraceae bacterium | reverse complement strand
GCGGACTTCCAAAAGAGATGGCACTTGAACTTTTCAAACCATTTATTATGAATAGACTTGTTGACCTTAATCAATCACATAATATTAAGGCAGCAAAAAGAATGATTGAAAATGCAAAACCAGTTGTTTGGGATATTTTGGCAGAGGTTATCAAAGACCACCCAGTGTTCTTGAACCGTGCTCCAACACTTCACAGACTTTCAGTTCAGGCGTTTGAACCTGTGCTTGTAGAGGGCAGGGCAATCAAACTTCACCCATCAGTCTGTGCTGCCTTCAACGCTGACTTCGACGGTGACCAAATGTCTGTCCATGTGCCACTTTCACTTGACGCAAGAACAGAGGCAAGAACTCTTATGCTTGCATCAAACAACATTTTGAAACTTGCCGATGGAGAACCAATCGTAACACCATCACAAGACATCATTCTTGGTTGTGCATATATGACTATGCTTAAACCAAACGCACTTGGTGAAGGAAATATCTATGCTTCGCCAGAAGAGGCAAAAATTGCCTATGCAACACAAAACCTCCACCTTCAAGCAAAGATTAAGGTGAGACTTTCAAAAGAGGTTGAAGGCAAGAAATATTCAAAAGTTGTTGAAACATCTGTTGGAAGAATACTCTTTAATGAGCAAATTCCACAAGACCTTGGCTTTGTTGATAGAACAAACCCAGAAAATATTTGTGAACTTGAACTCAACAAAAATATTGTAAAGAAAGACCTTGGAAACATTCTTGCTCGTGCATATGATAAACATGGCACAACAGAATGTGCAATCCTTGTAGATAAAATCAAGGAAACAGGTTATAAATACTCAACACTCGGTGCTCTTACCGTGAATGCATTTGATATTGCCGAGCCAAAGGAAAAACAACAACTTATTCAAGAGGCTGAGGCAAAAGTGATTGAAAATGAAAAACTTTTCAAAAGAGGACTTATCACAAACGAAGAAAAAATCAAACTCAACAACAACTTCTGGGAGGAAACAAAATCAAAAGTTGTTTCAGCCGTTGTTGGAAACATGGCAGAGGATAACCCATTCAAAGTCATGTATGTTTCAGGTGCTCGTGGAAACACCGACCAGATCAACTCAATGTGTGGCATGATTGGTTTGAAGGTTACCGCATCTGGCGAAAGAGTAGGACCAATCAAATCTTCTTTCGTGAAGGGACTTACGCCAATCGAATACTTTATCACAGCCCGAGGTATCAGAAAGTCACTTTCAGATACAGCCCTTAAAACGGCAGACTCAGGTTATCTTACACGCCGTCTTGTAGATATTTCACAAGATGTTGTTGTCACAACAGAGGACTGCTTTGCCGACCTTGGCGAAAAGGTGAAGGGCGTGACTGTCGGCGACCTTGTTGTTGACGGCACAGTTCAAGAAAGCCTTGCCGAAAGAATTTATGGAAGAGTTGCTGTTGAAGATATTGTTGACCCTAAGACTGGCGAAATCATTGTAAAAGCAAACGAAATGATTTCAAAAGAGGAGTCGACTGCTGTTGAAAACGCAGGCATCAAACAGGTGCAAATCCGTTCACTCTTTACCTGCCGTTGCAAACATGGCGTTTGTGCAAAATGTTATGGTAGGGATATGAGCAATAAGAGTATGGTGACCGTTGGCGAGGCAGTTGGTATCATCGCTGCTCAATCAATTGGTGAACCGGGTACCCAACTTACCATGAGAACATTCCACACCGGCGGTGTTGCTTCCGCTCTTGATATTACACAAGGTCTGCCTCGTGTTGAAGAGATTTTTGAAGCAAGAAAACCAAAAGGTGAAGCACTTATTTCTGAAGTTGCAGGAAAAGTATCAATCAAACAAGACCCTAAATATTACTATATCACCGTTCAATCTCGTGACGGAGATGTCGAATATGAGGCGAAGAAACCAATCGTCCTTCTCGTTAAAAATGGCGAAACTGTTGAACCGGGCAGTCAATTGACCGCAGGTGCAATCAACCCAGCCGAACTTTTGAGAATGAGGGGCGTAAAAGGACTTCAAGACTATATGCTCAACCAAGTTATTGACACATATAGAGGTCAAGGTGTTAAGGTTAATGATAAGCATGTAGAACTTATTATCAGACAAATGCTTAAAAAGGTCAAAGTTGAGGCTTCTGGCGACACTTCACTTCTTCCGGGCGAAATTGTTGATGTGTATAGATGCGACGAAGAAAACGAGAGAATCCTTAGAGAGGGAGGCGTTCCTGCCACTGTTAAGAGAATTTTGCTTGGTATCACAAAGGCATCACTTTCAACAGAAAGTTTCCTTTCTGCCGCATCATTCCAAGAAACTTCAAGGACTCTTACCGATGCTGCTGTCAAGGGCAAAGTTGACAACCTTCTTGGACTTAAAGAAAATGTCATCATTGGAAAACTCATTCCTGCTGGTACTGGTCTTAAAAAATATAGGTCAGTTATGCCAGTCGTTGTCAAGGAAGAAGAACCAATGCCAACTGACGCAATTGCCGAATAATACACAAAAAAGAGGTTTTTATACCTCTTTTTTTGATGCTGATAAAAAATTGAAAATAAAAAACATGAATTATAATAAAAATTCATGCTTTTTAGGATATAATCTCCATTTTCTTTACTTTTTCTACAAAAATTGATAAAATAATAAAATGAATAAAAGGTTGGCGACAATTTTGGCGTGCTTTGCTATGCTTGCAGTATCAGCAATTTTACTGCTCACTTTTTTGATTGATAAAAAAGAAGAGGAAGAAGAATTCTATTGCACCGCTCAAAATGTCAATCTCTGTTTAGGTGAAAGTGCATATAATTATTATCAAATTTCTCACCCTCTTTCAATTATAAATATAAGCGTAGATAAGGCAAATATAATTGACATTGACAACGAGAAAATCACCGCCGTCGGCATAGGCACAACCAATGTGACTTTGTCGGCATCTTATGGCGATAAGAAGAGTGAAACAACCTTTACAGTCAAAGTTAGCGAACAAAATTATACAATATCTTTCACACCAACCGCAAATTGTTATTTTGAAGGTAATACAATATATGTCCAATCAAAAACCTGTCAATTCAGTTTTGAAATTTGCAATTCGCAAAACATTCAGATTGAAGTTTTAAATTATGATGTCATAATTGAGGGTGAAGGAAAATTTGCCAAGAATTTTTGCAACATCACGCTTTCACTTGACGGAAATTGCAAAATTACTTTATCTTTTCCAGACCTTGAATTTGAATTTTCAATTCAAGCCCTGTTAAATGAAGGATAATGATAGGGGAGGTGCAAATAACTCAGGAGAACACCTCCCGTACCATTATGTAAATCGACCTTAGTCGATTACGAGGATAATGATAGCACACATACTTTCAAAAGTAAAGCATTTTTGTAAAACATTTTAAAATTTTGTAAAATATTTTTCAACAATATAATAATCACTTGCTCTCAAATTCGTTTGATGTGAAATAAAATCCACAATCCTCCAGATTAGATATATTTTATGATAAATTTTTTATTATATTGATTCAAAATAACGCTTCAAAAACTCTTCACTGTTGTTTAGAATCTGTTTTGTAAGTTTGAAGTGAGAAGTTTGCTCGGCATTGATTTCCGATATAGAGTTTTCGTCTATATATAAAAGTTTTGCGGTGGGAGTAAGCATTAAAATAGGACTGTGCGTAGAGAGGATAAATTGACAATGGGTGGTTTTGACTTTACCAAGAATTGAAGCCATAAGTTCAATTACCTTTATTGGGGAAAGTCCCGCTTCGGGCTCGTCTAGAATATATACGCCGTCGTCATTTATGCTTTTTACTACCTCTATAATTCCTTCACCGTGGCTTAAATTTGTTGCGTGCTTAAACTTCGGAATATTTATCATCATAGCAAAGGATTCACTTCGGATAAAAGCACCTTTTTTGCTTTTAATTCTCCATACACAATTCATATTTTTCGCAAGTTCTAGATTGTCTGTGCTTTGATAATATCTTCTATTGTTTATTGACTCAGAAAATGTGTTATATGCGTCGGAATAATGATTCAGTGCAAAACTAATGTCTTTGTACATTTCACGATTATTCGCCCCACCCCCAGTAAGAGGAAATTCAAGTTTATCGGCAATTGATTCAAGCAGTGTTGATTTTCCAATTCCGTTTTCCCCGACAATTATTGTGATTGGAGAAAAGTCAAGTTTGAAACCTTTTTGAAAAAGGGGGGAAACAAAAGGATACTCAATTTTCTTTTCAGGGTTGGAAATTGTTATGTTTAAAAGATTCATGTTTACCTCTCTAAAACCATTATAATTGAAAACAAAATTTTTTACAAGGAAAATTCAAATTCCCATTCAGCGAATATTAACTTTGATAAAATCGAATTTCACGCACGAAGTGCATTTCACAATTCCCGAAGGGATTTATTTCATTGAAAAAAGCACTTTCATAAACGAAAGTGCTTTATTCTGGTAGAGCATAAGCAGTGTAAATCGAAACAAATATAAAAAATTTTAAAAAAACTATTCAAATTTAGCATTGAATGTGTTATACTAATATAGAGGTATAATTATGAAGAAAAAATTTATGTTTTTAATTTTTGCATTATTTCTATTTCCGTTAATCTTAGTTGGATGTTCAAATAACCCACCTGAAGAAGTACCACCTGAAACAGAATTGACTTATACTGCATCTATAAAAATGAATGATAGTTCAAGAGGGCATTTGTCTATTGATAATCTGAAATCCGAATATGAACCAGGCGAAATAATAAATATTACAGTTTCCCCAAAAGAGGGATATTATTTACGAGGATACTCTGATACAAATGAAATTACTTTTACTAGACAAATTATAGTAAATGACAATGTCAATATAGTGGTAAATTTAGAAGAAGGAGAATCTTGTAATTTTTATGGTTACAGGATTGCTAGAAATTGTAGCACTTCTTTTAAAGGATTAGGTAATAAACAAGGAAATACGACAACTTTTTTAAAATACAAAAATTTTGCAAATATATCTTCTGGAAGCCTAGTTTTAAACGTTTATGATACTTCTACATTTGGTGCTTTTGTCTTAAGAAACTCAAGTACAAAACAAATTGTTTCAACTTTCTCGTCAACAAAGACAATAACAGAAGCTGATATGCAAAGTATGTTTGGTGAACCAAAAGAAAACGAATGGATAGATATTATAGAGTATGATACTCGTATTGGAAATGCTTTTTATACTCGAGGGTATGGAGAATCTTGGCCAAGTGCTTGTAATGTGAGTGTTGACAAATTTGACGTTGAGAATTTTGATTCTGCTAATTGGTTTTACTATTATTTAGAAAACAATAATGTGATTACCTGCAACTTCACAAAACAAAGCAATACTGAATTTTATGCAAATATAACCAGAGAGAATGGTTATATGATTTCAATTCAAAGTTTTAATCTTTTTAAAATTGATAGTGAAATTTACTATTTTACTTCAAATTCTGTTGCAAAAACTATAGACAAAAATGATAGTTTGAAATATACAGAGAACATTGATGATATAGATTATATAGCTGAATTTTATTATGTTTAGTAAGTAATTTGACGACAGGACGTGTGCTTGTCTTGAACAAGTGCTCTCGCTTCGCTCGAGCAGACAAGCACACGTCTAGAAAAATAAAACATATCCACTAAAACGAAAACGGAACAAAAATGAGGTTGGCACGCAGGCTGTCTGCACAACCTCATTTTTTATTGTTCCGTTTTCTGTATTTTTTGTATTAGTTCGTATGTTTAATACGGACTTTTTTTGTTTTCAACCTTAACTTTTTGTTTTTTCGTGGCTATATATTGAAGAACATTGTTAAAGAATTATCAAGATTCTTCAAGTCAATTCAAAAATTAGGCATATAAAGTGTGCGTAAATGTCAAAAAAGTTCATGGCAATTTGAAATTTTAAGTGATACATTTTTAACAAGGAGGTGGCAATATTGAAATTAAAAGTTGAGTTTCTTAATGAATTAGACACAAATGTTTTTGATGGATATTTCTATAAGCAAATATTAAACAATGTTGTCAACCTCATAAAATTGCAAAATAATTGCAGAACGTGTACTTGTCTTGAACAAGTAAATGAGATAATGACGTGTCCTTGTCTTGAACAAGTAAATGAGATAATGACGTGTCCTTGTCTTAAACAAGTGAAACAGAAAAATGCAGCCCTTAGATGTGCTTGTCTTGAACAAGCGAAATTTAAAATTGGGATTCTTACGTGTGCTTGTCATAGACAAGTAGAAGATATGTCTTTCGATAGGCGAAGTGTAAACGAAAACTCTTTTTAGTCAAGGTTAAAGTGCATTGATTCTCAAACCTTGACTAAAAAATAAAGATTGCCAAGTAAAATTGTTTAATCCCTTTTCGTTTCTTCGCCTGTTGTCGAAAGACAAAAGAAAATAAAAAGTAAAAGGAGTTAAACCAAATGAAAACAGCTGTAATATATGCTAGATACTCTAGTGATAACCAAACAGAACA
>CAZVYB010000053.1:0-6794 GCA_964631405.1 uncultured Lachnospiraceae bacterium | reverse complement strand
AGGCATTGCAAAAGGCAATGCCTTTTTTTGTGCCTAAAAACAAGTCGCACGCCGGACAGAGCGTTGCCCTGCCAGCATGCTCCTAAAAAGCCTTCCACTTTGGCCGTTGGACGATGTCAAATGGAACAAACAAAGGTTGAATTTAGATAAAGCGGACGATAGGCGGGCGACATCTGGTCGCAGCCTTCCCCGAAACAGGGGAAGGTGTCAGTCACGATGGTGACTGACGGAAGAGGTTCAAAAAAATTTAAAAATATTTTGCGATTTCGCTTGACAAAATGTCGATGGGGGGGGGTAAAATCTAGGTGATAAGTAAGAGGGAATAGTGAAAAGGTAAAAAGAAGAAAGAAAAAAAGAAAACATCGCTTCGCACCAAAAGCGACCGATGACCGCTTTTGACGCTCCGCTCATAAGGTTGGAATTAAGAGAAACAAAATCAATAAACACCTAATATACACCTCCCTCTGGGAGGGAGGTGTCCCGAAGGGACGAAGGGAGAACGCAAAAGCCTTCCCTTGGGGGAAGGTGGCAAGGCGTAAGCCTTGACGGAAGAGGGAAAGAGAGAAGCGATAATAAAACGGGAATAATGCCCTCGCAAAGGAGAATAAACATGACCACAAAATTTAAGATATTATCAAGCATATCATTCATAGCATTGGCAATTGTGCTGACATTTGTTGGTGTTTGGGCATTGACCGACCTCGACTTCACCATCGGCGGGAATATCACATACACAGCACCAGAGCCAGAAAGTATTTTAAAGTATGACGAAGAAAATGGATATTATTATGTTACTATGGGAAGTACAGATACAATTAGTGAAATAAGATGGAGATTGGTAGGACTTGACGGAGAAAGATATACATCTTCAACAAAACCAACCTCAGGCACTGGCACATTTATTTTGGAAACATATATAAGCACAACACACTCAAAATTTAATGCTTCAACTTCTGATGGTAACGATTATGCAACAAGTTTGATAAGAACATACCTTAAAGGTGACTATGTAACAGCCCTTAACCTTGCAAATGACACAACATACAAAGCCATTGCCCCACGCTCAGTAAGTGAACTATATCAAGATATGGCATGGCTTCCAGACGACGCATGCCAAGTAGATAATTGCACTCTTCCAACAGGCACATATGACACAACAGAAGATAGCCTGTGGCTTATGAGTGTAGCGGAGATATATGAACTTGTCGGTGGTGGAACAATAACAAACAACACTATTGATGCTGATTGGAGTTCTGTGAAGGAAAATACGGCATGGAATTATCATTATTGGCTTCGCTCGCCTAACCCTTATGATGACGATTTTGCGTTCTTTGTCTACGAGGATGGTGTTTTCGTCTACGAAGTTGAGGAAACTCCCGCCCTCCGCCCCGCTTTCAACATTGATTTGAGTAAATTATAGAGAGTGGATTTAAAAAGTTTTATAGGCTAGATTGCTAAAAAAATCTCATATTCGACATATTTTGATTGTTTTTTTGTCGGGAGGGGTGAATTTTTTTTCGACAAGTTTTGCAAACGCTTGACAATAGGTGCGGGGTGGGGTATAATAAAATTAGGAGATTAAGATTATGACTATAAAACAAAGGGTTGCTCAATTTATTGAGGAGAATTATGACGAAGAAAAAATGGTTTTTGATAGAAACACCATTTCCAGCGATTATAAACTTATGGGGGTAAAAACGCCAGTCCTTTGCAGTTTTGCAAAAAAACTTGCAAAAGAGGGGGTTTCTTTTGACGAACTTCCAAAACGCAATCATGACGAAATTTTGCTTTCAGGACTTTATATCACTCAATGCGACAAGTCGCCAGCAGAAAAGATTGAACTTATCAAAAAGTATATCCCATACATAGACAACTGGGGCACTTGCGACCCTGTTTTTGCTCGTTTGACTGGCGTAGAAAGCGAAAGAGCATTTTTTGAGGGGCTACTTGCTAGCGAAAGACCATACGAGGTGCGTATCGGCATTGTTTGGTTTAAAAAATTTATATTAAAAAGTGATGTAAGAGGCACAGTAAACCTTCTTAATAAAGTTGTGAAATGCACAGATTATTATGTAGAAATGGCACTTGCTTGGATTTATCTTGACGCTCTTATTTTGGACTATAACTATATGTTGAAGTTTGTTCAAAAACTTTCAAGATATGTCATTCGCAACCGCACGCTTTCAAAGGCTTGTGAATCGAACAGGGTGACCCCAGAGCAGAAAAAGGAAATTCGTGCACTTAGAAGCAAACTTCTCGGCATAGAAATTTAGTGTTTGAAAAACAAAAAGGATATTTTGCCCAATTTGATTGTAAAAAAGGGCGTAAATGTCCTTTTTTCTTTTTTGTCTTCTTATTGTTTGGAAAATGGGGCGGTTTTGTATTATAATCAAATTTATAGGAGCAATTATGTATTCAAAAGTGCTTAGTTTTGGATTAAAGGGAATTGAGGGGTTCCCTATTGATGTGGAAATTGATGTCAGCAATGGACTACCTCGTTTTGATGTTGTCGGGCTTGCCGACACTGCAATCAAAGAGGCGAAAGAAAGGGTGAAAAACGCAATAAAAAATTCAGCCCTTGAATACCCGATAAAAAGCATAACAATCAATCTTGCCCCAGCAGATGTCAAGAAAGAGGGTGCAATTTATGACCTTGCTATGGCTGTTGGCATTTTGGCTTGTGACAATGAATGTAATTTTCATGGAGAGAAAGACTTTTGCTATATTGGGGAACTATCTTTTGACGGCAGAGTGAAAAAGGCGAAAGGGGTGCTTCCTCTTTTGATTTCTGCACGCAAACTTGGTTATAAAAAATTTATCATTCCACAAGAAAACTGCGTCGAGGCCAGTTTTATTGATGGGATTGAGGTATACGGCGTGCAAAGTCTTTTGCAAACGCTTGACTTTTTGAAGGGCGACGAGGTGATTGAACCAGTCAAGCCATGTCTTTTCAGCGAAATTCAAAATACTCAAAAGGGAGGTCTTGATTTTTGCAATGTCAAGGGGCAGGCAATTGCCAAAAGGGCACTTGAAATTGCCGCTGCCGGCGGGCATAATCTGCTTATGCTTGGACCTCCGGGGAGCGGGAAAAGTATGCTTGCAAAATGTTTCCCAACAATTTTGCCAGACCTAACATTTGAAGAGGCGTTGGAGGTGACGAAGGTGCATTCGGTTGCAGGAGAACTTGACCTTGAAAGGGGGATTGTTGCAAACAGACCATTCCGTAGTCCTCACCATACTGCGTCGACGGTATCGCTGACGGGTGGCGGTTCAAACAGCAAACCGGGGGAGATTTCTCTTGCCGACCATGGCGTCCTGTTTTTGGACGAATTTCCCGAATATACAAGACAGACGATTGAAACACTGCGTCAACCATTGGAGGACGGCGTTATCACCGTTGCCCGCTCAAACGCAACAATCACATACCCGGCAAATTTCACCCTTATTGCAAGTATGAACCCATGCCCTTGTGGAAATTATGGCTCAAAGGATAAGGAATGTAGGTGCACACCTGCACAAATCAACAAATATCTGTCAAAACTCTCTGGCCCAATTATGGATAGAATTGACATACATATTGAGGTGGAGCGTGTGACATATGAACAACTGAAAAGTGAGGAACTGGAAGAAAGTTCTGCTAAAATTAAGGAGCGTGTTGATAGAGCGAGGGCGGTGCAGGTCAAACGCTTTGCAGGAAGCAAAAACTTCTGTAATGCAAAAATGAATGTTGCTCAAACAAAAAAATATTGCAGGCTTGACAGTGCCGGCGAGGGACTTTTGCGTTCTGCCTTTGAACGGCTGAAACTCAGTGCGAGGGCACATGACAGAATTTTAAAGGTTGCCCGCACAATTGCCGACCTTGAAGGCTGTGAAAATATTGAGGCGGTGCATATTGCAGAGGCAATTTCATACCGCTCGCTTGATAGAAAATATTGGAATTAAAAAAAACATTTTATTTAAAAAAATGTATATTTAAATAGAAATTATTTTAACAAATATCAAGTATAAAAATAAATAACAAAAATATTTATTCGCAAGGAAATATAAGGGAAATAAATGGACGAAAAAAGAAATTTAATTATATTTTTATCGCAATTTGACCTGACCAGCACAAGAATTTATAAAGTGCTTGATTTTTTGGCAGAAGGGTGGACGATTGAGGATTTTAAAAAATGCAAATTCCCAAAAGATATTTTATCCCCTTCTCAGCAGGAAGAAATGAAGGCTCTTGCAAATGAAAACCTTGTCAAAAACTATGTTGATGGTCTGCTGGCACGGGGGATAAAAATCACCACAATTGCCGATGACGATTTTCCCTCAAAATTGAAAGGACTAAACGACAGCCCATGCATATTGTACTATATGGGCGACCTATCACTTGCAAGCAAACCAGCGGTTGCCATTGTTGGCACAAGAAAGCCGACAAGTTATGGCAGAATGGTGACAGAAAGGCTTGCGAGCGACCTTGCAAAAGAGGGGATTGTGATTATCAGTGGGCTTGCGTATGGCGTAGACTCAATTTCTCACCGTGCCTGCCTTGAATGTGGTGGGAAAACGGTTGCCGTGCTTGGCAGTGGATTTGACCACATATATCCAGCCGAGCATATGGCACTTGCAAAGGAGATTGCAGAAAGGGGACTGCTTATCAGTGAGTTTCGTCCTAAAAAGCAGGCAAACACATATACATTCCCTATAAGGAACAGAATTATTGCGGGGCTAAGCGATGGCGTGCTTATCACCGAAGCGGGTTTTAAAAGCGGGACAATTCATACCAAGGAATACGCCCTTGAATATGGAAGGAATTTGTACGCCCTGCCGGGGAATATTGATTGTGCAATGGCAGAACTGCCAAACGACATAATAAGGTCGGGTCAAGGTCAATGCGTTGTCACCGCAAATGACATAATTTGCGACTTTAAGGGACAAATTTCATTCAAAATTGAAGAAAAAACGCAAAATAGCACCTCAAAAACCGAAATTTTGGGGTTAAGCGAAGATGAAAACGCAATTGTTGAAATTTTGAAAAATGGTATGCTCAGCCTTGACGAACTTGCCCAAAATGTCAAAATAAGTGCAAAAAACATCAATACTTGTTTGACAACTTTGGAAATTCGTGGGATAATAAAAAGACTGCCCGCAGGTATGATTTGCCTTGCCTAGGGCACGCGGAGGATAATTTGAAATTAGTAGTAATCGAATCACCTTTCAAACGAGAGGCTTTAAAAAAATATTTGGGCGATGGATATGAGGTCTTTGCGACAAAGGGACATATTCGAGATTTGCCAGCAAAGAGTTTTGCTATTGACATCAAAAATAATTTTGAACCTAAGTATGAAATCATGCCCGACAAAAAAACATTGATTGAGGATTTAAAAAAGCGTGCCGAAAAGGCGGAAGAAGTTTTGATTGCGACCGACCCCGACCGTGAAGGAGAGGCAATTTCTTGGCACATTTCTCATATTTTGGGATATGACCAAGAAAAACCATGCAGAATTGAATTTAATGAAATTTCCAAAAAGGCTGTCACAAAAGCACTTCAATCGCCAAGAAAAATTGACCTAAAACTTGTTGACGCACAGCAGGCGAGGCGTGTGCTTGACAGGCTTGTGGGCTATAAAGTTTCACCAATCATTTGCAAAAAAATTGCACCAAAACTCAGTGCGGGAAGGGTACAATCTGTTGCCCTCAAACTTGTGGTTGATAGAGAAGTTGAAATTGAAAAATTTGTTCCAGAAGAATTTTGGTCGGTGACCGCAATTCTCAAAAAAGACAAAAGCGAAATCAAAACCGCTCTTGCCACATACAAAAACAAAAAATTTGTGCCAAAGAATAAAGAAGAGGTGGATAAACTTCTTGATGCTGTCAAAGGCAAAGATTTTCTTGTCAAAGAGGTAAAAAAATCAAAGACAAAATCTCACGCTCCTGCACCTTTTACAACAAGCACAATGCAACAGGACGCACTCAACAAACTTGGTATGTCACTTGCAAGAACAACCTCGTCCGCTCAACAACTTTATGAAGGTGTTGAGGTCAAAGGCGAGGGCAGGATTGCACTTATCACATATATAAGAACTGACTCTGTCCGCGTTTCAACCGACGCACAAAACGCCTGCCGAGAATATATCAAAGGCAAATTTGGAGCAGAGTTTATCCCAGAAAAACCAAACTTCTATCAATCAAAGGGTTCGGCACAAGACGCCCACGAGGCAATCCGTCCAATCACGATGGATATCTCACCAGACATGGTGAAGGAAACCCTTTCGCCTGACAACTATAAACTTTATAAACTTATTTACGAGCGTTTTCTTGCCAGTCAAATGAGCGAGGCAGAATACGCCAGCGTGTCGGTGACCTGCACCTGCGAGGATTATGGATTTAAGGTTAGCGGAAAAACGATGGAATTTCCGGGGTATACCGCCGTGTATAAAGAGTTTGTTGAAGATGACAAAAAAGAGGGGATTGCCGGCAAACTTCCAAAACTTGACGAAGGGGAACTTTTGCCTTGCGAAAAACTTTTGCCAGAGCAGAAATTTACAAAGCCCCCAACAAGATACACAGAGGCAAGCCTTGTCAAAGCAATGGAAGAAAAGGGTATTGGCAGACCGGCAACATACTCTGCCACCATCACAATTTTGCAGACAAGAAAATATACAGAAAAGCAGGCTAAATATCTTGTACCGACAGAACTTGGCAGAAAAATCACCGCATACCTTGACCAATTTTTCAGCAGTGTCATCAATGTCAAATTCACCGCTTATACGCATCATCACGCCGGAGGGTGTACGCAGTTCTAT
>CAZVYB010000052.1:0-7026 GCA_964631405.1 uncultured Lachnospiraceae bacterium | reverse complement strand
AGAAGTCGACAGTGCAAACTGAGGAAGTTGAGGAAACTCAACGAAGTACAATGTGGGAAGAGAAATGGACCAGAAGAAGTTTGACTTTGAAAAAAAGCGAACGATAAAACTGGTGCATAACTGCACCCACCCTGCTCAATAACTTTACCATATATTTATTTAATTGATAAAAAAGACTAGGAATTACCCTAGTCTTTTTTAGTTTTCAAATGTTTATGACGGAACAGATGCGACAGGAAGTTTAGAAGAAGAGGACGATAGTCGCCGAGCGTAAGGCTCGAGCCTTCACTCGGGGGAAGGCGGAAATCAATCGCACGCAGGTGCGTCCTTATGAACGGAGGGAGATTGGGACGGGGAACCGAACGAGTAGCGGTTAGGCACGGGTTTATCTCTGCCGTGTCCGCGTAAAACGAGTTGGGTGCCTCCCCAGTTGGGACGGAAGAGGGACAACAAAAAGCCCCTTCTGGGAGGGGGCTGTCGGCAGAGCCGGCTGGGGGAGAACGCAACAGCACAAGCCTTCCCCGAAACCGGGGAAGGTGTCGCATAGCGACGAAAGAGGTTCATAGAAAACGGAACAGACATTGCCGAAAGTTTAGATAAACTATACGATAATCGCCGAGCATCTGGCTCGTGACGGAAGAGGCGGTGGGAGTTACGGCTCGTCACTTAAACAACAAAGATAATCAGCGGACACATTAAAAAACTTGGCAAGGGCGACAATGTATTCAAGTTTAAGACTCATCGTTCCGTTCTCCCAACGAATGATACTGCTGTCATTTACCTTTACAATTTTTCCCAACTCCTTGGCAGATAACCCATTTTCTTGCCTTAGTTCTCGCAATCGCTTTCCAAAAGTGTCCATAATACCTCACGACTTTTAGCAAATAATCTATCTTGACCAATCATAAAAACCATTTAACTATCATACTTTAAAGCATGAAGAAATTTCATTTTGGGGTTATAAAGTTGAGGAAATGGGCGGTCAATGTGGTGATTGCCGTTATGCTTTGTGTCGTCGGAGGTGTTGCGACAGTTGCGGGCGTAAGTGCAGTGCCTGCCTCTACATCGGTGAGCGGAGTTTATTATAACGGCGACAAAAGTGGCGACAAAATCACCCTTATGATAAATGTTTATTGGGGTACTGAATTTATCCAGCCTATGCTTGATTGCTTTGCTGAAAAGGGGGTAAAAACTACATTTTTTATAGGTGGGACTTGGGCTATACAAAACAGCGAAACTCTCGAAAAGATATACGAGGCAGGCCATGAAATTGGAAATCATGGATATCATCATAAAGACCATGATAAGATAAGCGAAGAGGAAAACATCAACCAAATAAAAAACACTCATAACATTGTGAAAGAACTGCTTGATATTGATATGACCCTTTTTGCACCACCAAGCGGGGCGTATAACCGCACAACGGTTGCCTGTGCGACCGCATTGGGGTATAAAACCATCATGTGGACAAGAGATACCATAGATTGGCGTGACCATGACGAAAACTTGATATATAATAGGGCGGTCAAAAACGCTGGCGGTGGTGACCTTGTGCTTATGCACCCAACAGAGGCGACGCTGAAAGCCCTGCCCAAAATCATAGAAACACTGCAAGAAAAGGGACTGACACTGACCACTGTCAGCCAAAACATAGACAGCGTGGAAAGTTGAAAAATCAAAAATCGCCTTGATATTGCAAAATATTCTCAAAAAATGTTGTTGATAGTTGAGAATATTTTTTATTTGTGCTATATTAGAAATTGAAATATTGATTAGAAGGGATAATATGGCAACATTTCAAGTTTCTAAGAAAAACAAAAATAAAAATAAGAATATAAAAAAGATAGCAGGGTGGTCACTGCTGGGAATATCCACCTTTGTCTTTCTCTTTTCAGTGACAAAACTGCTTCCATTTTTGCAATATTTTCTTTTGGGGGTATTTGGTGTTTTTGTTTATCCACTTTCAATAGTTGGCTTTGTTGTTGCACTTGCCCTTTTGAATAATAAAAAATATGTTATGTCAAAAAAATACGCCATTTTGTTGACCCTTTCTCTAATTTTATTTTTGACAATAATTCAATTGATAATAATTGGCTCACCAGCCAAAATGTCATATGGCGATTATGTTGCCCTCAATTATCATAAACAATTCACCGCAGGAGGGATTTTTGTCGGCTTTTTGCCAACAACCCTTGCATACCTTATGGGGCTTCCTGCCACATATGTCATACTTTCAGTGGCTTTTGTGGTTTGCCTTGCCTTTTTCATTGAAACATTGCTTTCAATGCGAAAAACTCAGCAACAGAACAATCCAATCCGCCTTCAAATTCGGGAAAAAGAGAAACCACAAATGCCTTTCAATCCTCGCAGACATGATGAAGAGAAAAAGGAAGAAATCACATTAAAACCAGAAAACCCAAAAATTGCACAGAAAAAAGAAGTTGATGTGATGTTTGCAGGCAATGTTCAGGAAGAGGAGAAAAGGGAACTTACGGCTCGTGAAAAATTGGGACTTGTCGGCGGGAATAAACAGCGAGTGGGGGAACCATACGCACCACAAAAACTGGAACTTCCACCTGAGCCAGAAGAGAAAAAACTTCCACAAAACTTGAATATGCGAGAATATTTGCTTTCCACCCCACAAATTGACCTTGAAAAATTCAACGCCCAACAATCAAGACTTAGGTCAATTGCTGAGGCAAGCGGAAGGACACGCTCCACTTTTGCAGTGCAGTCACAACAAGAAAAATCTCAAACTCCACCAATCAGCGAGATAAGGGAAAATATCGCAGAACTAAAACAGGAACAAATTTCATTTGAAGAGCCACCAACGCTTACCCAAATCACACCAGAAGAAATCACCAACGAGGCAGAGGACATCATTCGTAGCGTAGTGGAACAGGAGAAGATAGAACGCCTCGCAGAAGAGCCAAACGAGGAAGAATATTTCAATTTTGAGGAAATTGGGACGCAGGAAGAGCCTCAAATCATAGAACCACCACAAGAAACATATGAAAGAGAAATGCCAAACCGTGATGGGGTATTTGATAGGGGAATTGCCCGAGAAAACGCTTTCGCAAACGACAATCAACCAAAAGAAAACCCTCTTTCAAGAGATAGAAATTTTGAAAGAGAAAATCCTCTTACCCGAGATAATTCAGGGGAAAAACTGTTTTCACGAGATAAAGAATCTCAATCCCGACCATTGCAAGAAGAGCAAACAATAATCCGCCCAGAAAGACCAATGGACGAAATGGAAAGGAGAAAGCGTTTTGTCAGCCTTGACGACGAGGGCACGAAAAAAGAAGAGAAAATCAAACCATATAAATATAACCGACCATCACTTGACCTTTTGACAACCCAAAGCGACGACCTTTCAATTTTCAGCGACGAAGTGCCAGCCAAGAGGGTTGCACTTGAAAACGCACTCGAAAATTTTGGAGTGCCAGCCAAGGTGCAAAATGTTGTGATTGGACCAACGGTGACCCGCTATGAAATTGAAATGCCAGAAGGCATATCAGTCAAAAGAATTTTGTCACTTGACGCCGATATCGCATATGCTCTTTCGGCAAAAGGACAGATAAGAATAGAAGCGCCAATCCCGGGGCGTAGCGTTGTGGGCATTGAAGTGCCAAACAGCAAGGTTGCAAAAGTCAGCATAAAAGATGTTTTGCAGTCAAAAGAATTTTCACTCAGCCCTTCACCACTCACATTCGCACTCGGCAAGGATATCACAGGCAATGTCAAGGTTTGCAACCTTGCAAAAATGCCACACCTTTTGGTGGCAGGTACAACTGGCTCTGGTAAGAGCGTGTGCTTAAATACAATCATAACCTCACTTGTTTATAAGTCATCGCCAGACGAAGTGAAATTTGTCATGATTGACCCAAAACAGGTGGAACTTTCAATGTATGAAGGTCTGCCTCATATGGTCGTGCCAAGGGTGATTACCGACCCAACAAAGGCGGTCAACGCTTTACAGTGGGCGGTTGACGAGATGGAACGCCGTTTCAACCTTATTTCGGAAGAACGCGTGAGAAATATTGACGAGTATAACAAGACAGAAAAAGTCCTTCAAAATAAGGTAAGAAAAATGCCATATATCGTGATAATTTTCGATGAATTTGCCGACTTTATGGCGGTTGCCAAAAATGAGATTGAAGATAAAATTCGCCGTCTTGCCGGCAAGGCTCGTGCCGCAGGCATACACCTCATTTTAGCCACTCAAAGACCTTCGACAGATGTGGTGACTGGCACACTTAAAGCAAACCTTCCTGCCAGAATTGCCTTCAAAGTTGCGGGCAGAGTGGATAGCGAGGTTATTATGGGTGCGACAGGTGCTGAAAAACTGCTGGGTTATGGCGATATGCTTTATAAACCTGCCGATTCTGCACCTTTGCGACTTCAAGGTTGCCTTATCGAAACCCAAGAAACCAAGGATATTGTCAACTATATCACCGCCAATAATGAGGAAATTTTTGACGAGGAGGCGTTCAACGCTATCAACAACCCGGGGAAAAACTCCAAAAACGGAGAGGGCGAGGGCAATAATGGCATGGACCCACTTTTGCCAAACGCACTTAAAATCTGCATTGACAACGGCGTTGCGTCAACAACTATGGTACAACGCAAATTGTCGATAGGTTATCCTCGTGCTGCAAGAATAATCGACCAGATGGAGGAACGCCAATATATTTCTTCGGCGGAGGGCTCAAAACAGCGTGCGGTTTACATTTCAATAGAAGAATTTTATTCAATTTTTGGAGATATATATGACTAAGGAAATACTTAGGGAAAAACTTGTGTCTGCCATCAGTTTAGGGTGCGACAAGAATAAGGTGGACCTAGAAAAAATGCTTGGCAGATTGAAGGGGTATGGTTTTACAATCATTGACGAGGCGGAAAACGCTGATATAGTGATTGTTAATACCTGTGCTTTTATTCAACCAGCCCAAGAAGAGGCAATCGAGAATATTTTGCAGTTTGAACATTTGAAGAAAATAGGGAAAATTGAAAAAGTGATTGTCACAGGTTGCTTTCCAGAACGCAACTATGAAGATATGAAGACAAATTTTCCAGATGTTGACGCCTTTTTAAGGCTAAGAGAAAATGACAATATCTGCGGTGTGATTGAAAAACTTTACGACATGGAAGAATCAAAACCTGCCAAGAAATTTTCTAGGGTGCTTACAAACAGCCCAAGTTATGCTTATTTAAAGATTGCTGACGGGTGCGATAATGTTTGCTCATACTGTACAATTCCTCGCATAAGAGGAAGATATAAAAGCACGCCAATTGAAGAACTTGTTGCCGAGGCAAAAGACCTTGCTTTACGAGGGGTGAGAGAACTGATTTTGGTTGCCCAAGACACAACAAAATATGGAGAAGATTTGTACGGCGAAAATTCACTTATCAAACTTTGCGACAACCTTTCAAAAATCAAGGAAATCAAGTGGATACGCCTTCATTACATATACCCAGAAAGACTTGACGATAAACTGCTTACCTATATTGCGAAAAATGAAAAGATGTGCAAATATCTTGATGTCCCACTCCAACATATCGACGATAAAATACTAAAATCTATGCGTCGCCGAGTTGACGAAGAGGGGACGAGAAACTTGATAGAAAAAATCAGGTGCGATTATCCACAAATTGCCCTTCGCTCTACATTCATTGTGGGCTATCCAAATGAAAGCGGTGCAGACTTTAAAAAACTTTGCCAGTTTATCAAAGAAACAAAGTTTGACTACGCAGGTTTCTTCTCTTATTCAAAAGAGCCAAATACTGCAAGCTACTATATGAAGGGACAACTAAAAGAGTTCACAAAAAATCGAAGAACAAAGAAAATCCGAAAACTTCAAAACAAAATTGTGCTTGAAAAGGCAGGGGAGATGCTGGGACAGGAGATTGAGGTTCTTGTAGATTATTTTGACGAAATGACGGGTGAATATATCGGACATAGCCAAAAACTTTCGCCAACAGTTGACTTTGGCGTGCGTTTTGTGGATAATAATGTTATAGGCGTCGCAGACTTCGTGAAGGTGAGAATTTATGACTTTGACGGAAGCGACTATAAAGGAGAGATTGTATGAATACACCAAATAAAATCACACTTTCAAGGCTTTTGCTTATTCCTGTGATTGTGTTTTTCTACCTTGCGGATTTCATTCCGTACAGCAAACTTGTTGCAACAATTGTGTTTGTTGTTGCCTGCCTTACCGATTTTCTTGATGGATATATTGCAAGAAAAAACAATCAGGTGACAACCCTCGGCAAATTTTTTGATACGATTGCCGATAAGGTGCTGATTATGACGGGGCTGATTTTGATTTGTGCCGGACCTGTCAATGGAGGAGCACCTGTAGTTTATCCAAGTTGGCTTGGAATTATCTGCGTAGTAATCATTTTAGCACGAGAATTTATCGTAAGTGCTCTTAGACAAATTGCTGCGGCAAAAGGCACAGTTCTTGCCGCTGATATGGGCGGGAAAATCAAAGCAACAGCCCAATATGTTGTGACATCACTTTATATGTTCCTTGCATTTTTTGAGCAGTCAATCGCACCAGCCCTCGATGCGGGCGGGCTTAATAAGGCACTTCCAATTGTGCGATTTATTCTTATGATTTTGCTTGCACTCACAACTTTGCTCACAATGTATTCAGGCGCAAGTTACCTTATAAGAAATCGCCATGTTTTTAAAGAAAATAAAGAAGATGACGAGATTGTACAAGAAATAGAAAAAGAAGAACAAGAAAAGAAAAAAGATAAATAAAAGAGGTAAAAAATGGCAAAAGAAGTTGTAAAAAACGCAAAAAAAGATGCACTTGACCAAGCCCTTTTGCAAATTGAAAAACAATTTGGCAAGGGTGCAATTATGAAACTTGGCGATAGGGTGAATGAGCCTATTGATGTCATTCCAACAGGTTGCCTGACACTTGATATTGCACTTGGTATTGGCGGTATCCCTCGTGGTAGAGTTATTGAAATTTATGGGCCAGAGTCATCTGGTAAAACGACGGTATC
>CAZVYB010000051.1:0-7051 GCA_964631405.1 uncultured Lachnospiraceae bacterium | reverse complement strand
CCCCGCCTTGATATAATCGGCATAATCACTCCAATATGTTGCCGATTGGTATGCAGTCACACTTGCACTTGGCACTAAAATTCCTGTTGTAAGTGGACAATTATCGAACATATAAACTCCCCCAGTTGGCACTGATGTTGCCTTCACTTCAACCTTTTCAAGTGATGTGCAATTTCGGAAGGCAGAAGAGCCTATACTTGTCACGCCACTGCCAATTTTTACGCTTATAATTCCTGTGCAACCATAGAAGGCATAAGTACCTATACTTGTCACACTATCTGGGATTGTGATGCTTGCAAGAGATGTGCACTGATAAAACGCTCCCGTGTTGTATGCCCCATCATAAATACTTGTAACATCATAAGTATTTCCGTTATATAAAAGTCTCGAAGGAATTTCAACTGAGGTGACAGATGTATCACAATCAGTCACGCTTGCTGTCATTGTTGTATCATCATACGAGAATGTTAGGTATGACACATCTTCGGCTGGGGTTGGAGGATCTACCATCTGCATATTGAACACCACGGCGAAGTTGGTCATAGAGGCGTTGAGGTCTTTATCTGTGATTTTCATGGTGAGGGTGAATGATTGTGAGTCACCTGCGTCAAGAGAAACTGACGATGTATTGATTGCGATTGTGCAGTTTGTGGCTGAGGCGTATGATGCGGAAACTGAAATGTCGATTGCTGTGGAAGAAGAGTTGTTTGTGATTGAGAATGTGATTGTGATATCGTCACCTGTTTCCTTAAAATTAAGGTTGATGTCTTGCCAAGAGGCGAATTTTGTGGTGAGGGTGGATTCTGTGTCTGTTTTGGTGATTTGCACTTCTTGAAGTTTTGTGTCTGCGTCGGCTGAGTTTTGCCACTCCCCGTTTGTCATTGTGCCCGCCGAGATTGTGGCTTCAACGCCGGGTGCGATAAAGGAAAGAGTTCCGCCCATTGACACGCTGGCAGATTTGACAGCCCAAACACCCACCATAAGTGTGACTATGGTGAGGCTGAACATCAAAATTGTTGAAAATAGTTTTGTCCTAAGTTTCATATAACCACCTCGTTTTGACATATTTTATCATATTATGTCGAATTATGCAAATTTTTATCGAAAGTTTTTTTAAAATTTATTAAAAATTCCCTATTTCAAGTATACCCCCCCCCAGAAAAAGTCAAGCATTTTGAGCAAATTTTTTGATTTTTCGAGAAAAAATATTGTTTTTCTTAATTTTTTTATCACCTTCAATGAATTTTCTTTATAATTTGGCAATTTCGACAAAATTCGCAAAACAGAGACAACAAAAAGCCCGCCAGCATTGCCAACGGGTTTTTTCTTATTTAGTTTTTCTTGGATTTATTTTCCATTTTTTGGAATTCTTCTTTGACTGTTTGTTCGCCTTTATCAACGACTGTTTTTGCATCTTTTGAGTGTTTATACAAAAGTGCACCGGCGACAAGTCCCATGCCGAAGCCCAAAATCATTGTAAATTCTTTCATATTCCCCTCCTCCCCGTTATTATCTGCAAAAATTGTGATATTATGTATAGAAAGATATCATACGAGGTTTATATTAAAAAAGTCCCTTCCGCTTTTCGCTTTCGCTCAAAGCACCTTCCCTTAAAATTAAGGGAAGGCTTTTTATAAGGCGTTGATTTGTTGTCAGTTTTTCAATCTTGACCTTATTAGCGGAGCGTCTAAACGGGGTAACACTCCGTTTAGGTGCGGAGCGGGGCAAGGAGCGTCCGTGGCGGGCAAAGGTCGGCACGGGTGCGACATGAAAGCGTGACAAAAAAGCCCTTCATATTTAAGAAAGGCTTTTAATAGTTATTTGTTTTTCTTTTTAAGTTCTTTTTCTCTTTTTTTATAGTAGTCTTCGATTGCCGATTTTATTGCCTCTTCTGCAAGTGTCCCCACATATTCTCGCTCTTCTGGGATTTCACCCATTTCTTGAAGGATTGCATAGTTGTTGACACGAAGAGCCTCTTCCAAGGTTGTGCCGTCAATAAGTTCACACGCACAGTCGCCAGCGACAATTGCACAAACCCCGCCGTATGCTTTGAAGTTGACCCTTTCGATAACACCGTCGTCACTAACGAGGATATATATTTTGATAAGGTCGCTTGCTTCGCTTCCCGCCCTGCCGGTGCCGTTTGCCCCACGCAAACCGCCTGCATATTCTGGTGATTTAAATCTGTTTAAAATTCTGTTTGAATACATGATTATTTCCTCCCCGCTTTTGTAAGTGCTGAGATTGACCTAAGTTGTTCAACCGATTTTTTCAAAACCTCAACGCAGTGGTCGATGTCATGTTTTGAGTTGTTTTTGCCGAATGAAAATCTTATTGCACCGTTTGCCTTTTCGTCGTCAAGTCCCATGGCTTTAAGGACATGAGATTGTTCGATTGAGTTTGCAGTGCAAGCCGAGCCTGCTGAAACGGCGATGCCTTCCATATCAAGAAGCATAAGAAGTGACTCTTTATCCACCATATCGAAAGAGAGGTTGACGATGCCATTTACCTTCTGGATTGGGTGACCGTTGAGAGAAACAAATTCGATATTGTCGCCAACTTGTTTTAGGAAATATTCTCTTACATTTCTCAGTTTTTGTTGGTTTATTGACATATCTCTCACGGCGATTTCTGTCGCCTTGCCAAAGCCTGCAACGGCTGGGACATTGACAGTTCCGCCACGCTTGCCACGCTCTTGACTGCCTCCGTCAAACAGGTTTTCAATTCTTATGCCGTTTTTAAGATAGAGGCAACCTGCACCTTTTGGCCCATGAATTTTATGTGCTGAAAGGGTCATAGCGTCAATTTCCATATCCTGAACATCAAGTTTGATTGCACCCAGTGCTTGCACGGCGTCTGTATGGAAAATCACATCATAGTCATGTGCGATTTTTGCGATTGCTTTGATGTTTTGGATTGTGCCCACCTCATTGTTGACCGACATAATTGAAATAAGCGTTGTGTCCTTTCTTATTGAGTGCAAAAGGTCAACGATTTTGACAAGTCCGTGAGAGTCAACAGGCAGGTATGTCACCTCAAACCCCTCTTCTTCAAGTCTTTTGCAGGCGTCGAGGACGGCATGGTGTTCTATCTGACTGGTGATGATATGTTTGCCCTTATTTGAGTATGCATGAGCGATGCCACGGATTGCCCAGTTGTCTGCCTCTGTCCCGCCAGATGTGAAATAAATTTCCTGTGACTTGTTTGCGTTGATTGCGTGTGCAATTCTGTCCCTTGCCCTATCCACGATTGCCGACGCATCTCTGCCATAACTATGCACCGAGTTGCTATTGCCATAAATGGCGTTGAAGCATGGGAGCATTTCGGCCATAACTTCGCTTGAAACATAAGTGGTTGACGCATTGTCTAAGTAAACCTTCTTTTCCATTTTTCACCTCTTTAAAATATATGTAAATTGAGCCTTATTTTTTACAGAAATATTGTAACACCCATAGCCTCCAAAGTCAATAGGCAGATTGTCCATAAAATGCCCCAAATTGCAAAAAATTATTGTAAAAAACAAAAAAAATGAGGTTTTTGCCCCATTTTTTTGAAATTTTAAGTTGTTTTAAAAATAATCAATCAAATTTTTAATTTGGTTTATAAATATTTTTTGACCGCCTTGATGCAGTCCTCTTTTGACCAAACTCCAATATGTTTTTCCTGCAATTCTCCGTCTTTCATAATCAAAATGGTTGGGATTGAAAGGACGCCAAATTTTCTTGACAAGCCCTCGTTTTCGTCAACATCAACTTTGTAAATATTGACCTTGTCGCCAATCTCCTCTTCAATCTCTTCAAGGATTTCTCCAAACATTCTGCATGGTCCGCACCATGTGGCATAAAAGTCGACGATTGACACGCCAGTCTTTACGCATTCGTCAAATTCCTTTTCATTGATTTTTTTCATAACTCCCCCTTTATTATCATGTTTACAACCTCTCCTGCAATTGTGCAACCGCTCATGACGGGCAGATAACTTATGCTTCCCACTTCGCTCTGAGGCTGGCACTGTGCCGGTCTGTTGGTTGTCACAACCTTAAGTTTGCCCACTCCCCTTTCTCGAAGTTTTTTTCTTATCACCTTTGCAAGTCCGTCGTCATGGGTTTTGAAAATATCACACACCTCAAAATGAGGCAGAGAGTATCTATTCCCCGCACCCATAGCGGAAATTATTGGGATATTGTTTTGCCAGCAGTGACAAATAAGTTCCACTTTGTCTAAGACGCTATCGATGGCATCAACAACAATATCCGCCCCCGCTGTCAGTCTCTCAACATTTTCCTTTGTCAATCTTTCGTCGATTGCCGTGACTGAAATTTCTTGATTGATGTCAAGCAAGATTTCCCGAAGCACCTCAACCTTTTTTCTGCCGATTGTGCTTTGGAAGGCAATCATTTGGCGATTGACATTTGAAGGGGCAACCTCGTCAAAATCAACAATTGTCATCTTACCAACGCCCGCCCGTGCAAGCATAATGGCTGTCGCACTGCCTACGCCCCCCGTGCCTACAACAGCGACATGAAGGAGGGCTAGGCGAGAAAGGTTTTCCTCTCCAATCAATATTTGCGTGCGAGATTTATCCATAATTTGCCCCTTTTATTGATTTTTTTGCGTTTTTGACATACTTTTTTGCATTTTTTGCCTGTATTTTGCTCTTTTTTCGCCTTATTACAAAATATATTTTTTCAGGTCAAATTTTTTCTTTGTTTCTTTAAATGTGTTTTGAACATAAGACTTGTCAATTGTCACATCAAGCATTGGGTGGTCGCCTGATGCGTTGAAGGAAATGTCTTCAAGCAAAAGTTCCATAATTGTTTGAAGGCGTCTTGCGCCAATATTTTCACTTGTTTCATTTTCGGTTGCCGCCATATCTGCAATTTCGTCAAGGGCGTCGTCGGTGAAAATAAGATTGATGTTATCCACCTTTAAAATGCTTGCGTATTGGAATGGAAGTGAATTTTTTGTTTCTGTCAAAATCTTCTTAAAATCATCTTTTGTGAGGTTGTCAAGTTCCACGCGGATTGGAAATCTGCCTTGAAGTTCTGGTATCATATCATTGATGTTTGACACATGAAAAGCACCCGATGCGATAAACAGAATGAAATCAGTTTTTACATTGCCATATTTTGTGGCAACCGTGCTTCCTTCCACAATTGGAAGAATATCACGCTGAACACCCTCTCTTGAAACATCTTGATTGTTTGAACCGCCTGCTTTGCCAATGATTTTGTCAATTTCATAAATAAAAATAATTCCCTCTTCCTCTGTACGGCGAATTGCCTCAGCATAAAGGTTATCCTTATCAATCACCCTTTCACATTCTTCATTTGTCAAAATTTCTCTTGCACGAGAAACAGACATTTTTCTTTTCTTCTTGCGTTGTGGCAAAAGGCCGTCAAACATCGAGCCAATGTTGATTTCTGGCCCTCCAACGGCAACCATTGGTGGAGGATTGTCTACCACGCTGATTTCAATCAATTCGCTTTCAAGTTTGCCATTTGCAAGTTCTTCGGCAACAATTGTGCGGTCAACAGGAATATTTTGTGCCCGTCTTGCGTCGCAAATTGCGTCCGCAAGTTTGGTGTCAACATGAGGTTTTACCTTGGCTTCCATCTCATGTGTTTTTTCATCTTTCACCATACGCACGGCAGTTTCAACAAGGTCACGCACCATGCTTTCAACATCTCTGCCCACATAGCCGACCTCTGTATATTTCGTCGCTTCAATTTTGATAAAAGGTGCTTTGACAAGTTTTGCAAGGCGTCTTGCAATTTCTGTTTTACCAACGCCTGTTGGCCCTTTCATAATGATATTTTTTGGAGTGATTTCCTCACGAAGTTCCTTTGGCAGTCTGCTTCTGCGATAGCGATTGCGAAGGGCGATTGACACCGCCTTTTTTGCCTTTGATTGACCAATGATATATTTATCAAGTTCTTCAACAATTTGTTTTGGTGTTAAGTCCATATTTATACCTCCTCAACGGTGATATGGTCGTTTGTGAAAACGCAGATTTGCCCTGCAATTTCAAGCGACTTTTGAGCAATCTCTCTTGCCGAAAGATTGGTGTTTTGTTTGAGTGCTTTTGCGGCAGAAAGGGCATAGTTTCCGCCAGAGCCAATTGCACAAACATCGTCGTCAGGCTCAATCACTTCGCCCGTTCCGCTGACAATCAAAAGTTGTTTGTCGTCTGCCACAATCATCATTGCATTAAGTTGTCTTGACGCCTTATCTTCACGCCAAGTGCCGGCAAGTTCCACCGCACTTCGCATAAGATTGCCAGAAAATTTGTTGAGCATATTTTCAAAGCGTTCGCTAAGCGAAAAAGCGTCGGCAACAGAGCCAGCAAAGCCAATCACAACCTTGCCGTCATAAATTCTTCTCACTTTATGTGCATTTGACTTGAAAATCACGCTTTCTGAAAGTGTGACCTGTCCATCACCCGCAATGGCAATTTTGCCATCTCTTTTGACGCCACAAATGGTCGTCCCTCTAAACATACTTTCCATTTTAGTTCTCCTTTTTATAGTCGCAATCATTCTTGCTACATTTCACGATTTTCCCTTTGACAATCAGTGGGCTATTGCATTTTGGGCAACGCTCGCCCGTTGTGATGTCCCAACTCATAAATTGGCAGTCAGGATAGTTGTCGCAAGAGAAAAATATTTTGCCTCGTTTGCTTTTTCTTTCAACAAGTTTTCCCTTACACTCCGGGCAAACTCCAACAATCTTTTTCTCTTCATTGACTGGGCGGGTGTTTTTGCATTTTGGGAAGTTTGAGCACGCCAAAAATTCTCCAAACCTGCCTGTACGGATAAGCATCTTGCTCCCGCACTTTTCACATACAATATCGGTTTCTTTTGGAGGCTCTTTCATTGTCAAACTGCTTGCGTCGGCTTTGGCAAGAAGATGCTCAAACCCATTCCAAAAACTTGAAACAACGCTTTTCCAGTCCTCCCCTTTTGAAGCAATATCGTCAAGTCGCCCCTCCATATATGCGGTGAATTTGACATTGATGACACTGCTGAAAAATTGGTCAAGGTATGCGGTGA
>CAZVYB010000050.1:0-7076 GCA_964631405.1 uncultured Lachnospiraceae bacterium | reverse complement strand
GGATAATTTCCAAAATTTTTCGCAAAAAGGCTATTGACGAACGCTAAAAAGTGAGTTACACTCTTTACATAGATATTTTGTTTGTATTCAAAAGGGAGGTGTTTTATGGAAATGAAAATGAGTTTTCAAGAAAGAATGTTGGAATTGGGTATGCTTCACCTCAAACACGCCAGCAAAAGCATGAAGGACAATGAGGCGTTTGTTAAAAAAGCAATTTTCAAATATGGCATTGAGGAACTTGCACACGCAAGTGATAGGCTTCGCTCTGAAGGGCATTTTCTTCTTTGGCTTTCAAGTCAATATCCAACTGCGGTGAAATATGCTTGCTTGCCTATCTATCAAAGATACAAAGGCAAGATGGGCGAAGATGTGGCAGAGGTTTTCAATGATTTTCCTTTCTACCTTATGGACATTGACCCTCAAACATACAAGCATATGCCTGTGGAAATGGCATCTCACTTTTATAATGTGGCTTGCTCTTCAACTGGATATTATCTCTCTTTTTACGGTGGGGATAAAAAGGCTGTGCCACAATATAGCAAAAAGTTTATTGAACAACTTGACGAATGGCGTCCAGAAGTAAGAAAGGCCGCTTATGAGGAAAGAATGCGAGGCTATGCAAAAGCAAAGGCTGAGGCAATGAAAAAGCGTGCAGAAATGTCAAAAGCCGAAACACCTTCCAAAAAACCAGTCAGCAAGATTGTTGAAGAAAAAACCAACCCTCAATCCAACGACGGAGCGGAAAACGAATAGTTTTTTCAAAACAAATATATCACGGTGTGCCCGTGATTTTTTGTTGCCATTCATATTGACAGCGGGGATATTGCATGATACAATAATTCAAAGAAACGAGGAGGTATGCCATGACAGATTTGGCTGACAAACTTTTGGTTGACCTTCAAAAAGCGGGGGTACTGGAAAAGTTTGCTTCAATAAAAAAAGAAGATGTGTTGACCTCTAAATATCTCGCAGAAAATGTCCAAAAAATTGTGATTGGCGACAATATGCCAAGGTGCATTTTGAAGCAATCTTGCAACCAGCATGGTATTGCCTCAATCACAGCCTCAAAAATGTATAAAAAAATTGGCATTTTGACACCTCAAACTTATATGGTCAATTCTCGAGAAAAATACTATACCAAAACCATTCAGCAAGATGTGTCCACGCTTGACGGACTTGTCAGCGTGCTTGCGGGGCAGGATTTGAAATACTCTCAAATTCGCAACAAGGTTTTTGGCAAATATAAATGGCAGATGTTTTATGACATAAGTTTGGAAGAGGAATTTTTGCAATATATGACACCCGACTGCCTCGAAGCACTGCAAAACATCTTTCTCGTGGACGAACTTTGCACCGACGGCGACCGACACATCAAAAACTATTTTTTCTATCGACACACCAATAGCGACAGATATGAAGGAGTGATTGCAATTGACCTTGACATTATGGCAATTTTCAATTACTGTGGAAAACATAAATATGAGTTTGAATCATTTATTGCCACGCCTTACTCATCGGCAACACCACAACAGGTGAATGACAACACCTGCTATCTCAACAGAGTAAAAAACCTTCAAACTCTTATCCAAGACGGTGTCCTTTCAAACGGAAACATTCAGGCAATGAAAATGGCACTCTCTTATGACCTGCCCGCACAAATAAAAAGCACCTGCCAGGCAAGAAAATTGCGTCGAGGTGAAACAAACCGCATGGTAATTCCCCTTCAAAGACTTTGGGAATATAACAGCCAAACAGTGGGGAGAGAACTGGGTATGTAACCCCCTCCCTCAAAACAAAATATAATAAAAGGAAATAGTTATGAGCAACTTTCTTGATGATATTGACAACAAAAAACAACAATTGATAGATGCCACCTGCAAAAACAAACTTGACCAAATTTTGCTTTCTCCAAATGTGGCACAAAACTTTTATGATGCCTATAATGGCGACATAAAATTCCAAACTTGGATTGATACAAAACTGCCAGAACTTTCAGAATGCGAAAAACAACAGCAAAACAACCCTTGGCACAAATATAATGTCCTCGGTCATATTTTGCACTCAGTTGAAGAAATGAACAAGCAAACCGAGGGTATGTCGCAAGAAGAGCGTCGCAAACTTGCCTATGTTATGCTCTTTCACGATATCGGCAAACCAGCAACGCACATCACCCGCCAAAAAGACGGCAAAATGATTGATAGTTTCTTTGGACATAATGTCAAAAGTTGCGAGATTGCACAAAAACGCCTGCCTTCTTTAGACTTTGGCATGAGAGAATTGGTGCAAATGAGCCAACTGATTTATAAACACGATATTTTTATGTTTATCAAAGACCACCCAACCAACAACCCTCATTGGAAGCAACTTTCCCCACAAGTGATTGAAAGGGAAATTTCCGACCTTTCTCAAACTGGCGACGGACATGAACTTATGCGTCAACTTGTTATGGTTGGCAGAGCGGATAACCTCGCCCAGAACGAGAAAATGACCGCCCCTTCTCTTGCAATGCTTGACAAAATCGACACCATGCTTGACGAAATGGATAGAGAAAAAGAATAGAGAACGCCAATGAAAGGCTTTTGTGTTATTCTTTAAAAAGAAATAAAAATAAAATGCACCAAAAAAGGCTTGGAGTTTCCCAAGCCTTTTTTGCAAATATTTTTCTTTTGGTCACCTTTCTTGTGAAGAAAAACAACACAATAAAAAGCAAAATTTTTAGTATTGTATGCCCCATACAACAAGGTGTTTTGCAGGTTTTCCGCAGACAACGCATTTGTCGTGGATATGAGGGTGATTTTCAAGGATACAGCGAGATTTTGTGCCTCTGATTTCCTTCATGGCAAGTTCACACGCTTCGTCGCCACACCACATTGCTTTGACAAAACCGGGACGATTGTTCATGATGTCCTTCACTTCGTCAAGGGTGATTGCGGTATAAGTTTTCTCGTCGGCACGCTTTTTTGCACTGTCGAAAAGGTTTTGTTGAATTGCGTCAAGCAATTTTTTCACCTCTGCCACAATGTCGCAATCTTTTGCGATTTGCACCCTTTCGCGGGTATCACGGCGGGCGAGTGTGATATGCCCTTCGTCGAGGTCACGCTTGCCAATTTCTATACGGACAGGAATGCCGTTCACTTCATGCTCCGCATATTTAAAGCCGGGCGACTTTTCGCTTTTATCCACAAATGCTGTGATATCCGCCCTGCGAAGAAGGTCACACATTTGGTCGCAAAGTGCCGTAACGCTGTCGAGGTCGTCGCCCTTGCCAATTGGCACAAAAACAACTTGTCGAGGTGCGATTTTTGGTGGAAGGACAAGCCCGTTGTCGTCGCTATGCACCATAATAAGCCCGCCAATCATGCGAGTTGTGCAACCCCAAGAGGTTTGATAAACATTTTCAAGTTTGTTTTCCTTGTTCAAGAATTGTATGCCGTATGCTTTTGAAAATTTTTGCCCGAAATAGTGGCTTGTTGCACTTTGGAGCGAAACTCCGTTATACATAAGTGCCTCAACCGTGCAGGTATATTCAGCCCCAGCAAACTTTTCCTTTTCGGTTTTTCTGCCGGTGATTACTGGAATGGCGAGGTAGTTTTCAAAAAAGTCACGATAAACTTCAAGCATTTGCATGGTTTCTTTTTCTGCCTCTTCTGCGGTCGCATGGACGGTGTGACCTTCCTGCCACAAAAATTCTCGTGTGCGAAGGAATGGGCGAGTTTCCTTCTCCCAACGCATAACACTGCACCATTGGTTATAAAGAAGGGGGAGGTCTTTGTATGAATTAACCTTGCCCGCATAGTAGTCGCTAAACAGTGTTTCGCTTGTTGGGCGGAACATAAGCCTCTCTTCCAAGACCTTTCCGCCACCTTCTGTCACCCAAGCACCTTCTGGGGCGAAGCCTTCGATAAGTTCTGCTTCCTTTTTCAAAAGGCTTTCAGGAATGAGTGCAGGCATATAGACATTTTGGTGACCCAGTTCTTTAAACCTCCTATCAAGCACGCTTTGCATTTTTTCCCAAATAGCGTATCCGTTAGGTTCAAAAACGATGCACCCCTTGACATTTGAATAATCGGCAAGTTTAGCCGTTTTGACCACATCGGTATACCATTGAGCGAAATCAACATCTCTGCTTGTGATTGCCTTATTTTTCATAATAAACTCCTAATAATCGGTCAATTTTATTGATAAAAACAAAAATTGACGCAAAAAACATCTATTCGCCAGTCATTATAGCACAAAAAAACTCTCTCGTCTAGTTTTTTGTGCATTATGCACATTCTATCGTTTACTTTTTCCAAACTTTCCGTCCTGAATGTTTCATTTCTCCCTTGGTTTCGGGGAAGGCTTTTTTGTTTTGCTTGATAAAAAATAAGTAAAAAAAATGGTTGCAAAAAAGGCTTGGAGTTTTCCAAGCCTTTTTTGCGAATAGTTTTCTTTTGGTTACTTTTCTTTTGAAGAAAAGTAACACAACACAATCTATCCCCCACTCTCAACTGGCAAAATCTCTCAGTTTTTTGACTTTTAAAAGAAGGTGATAGGCGTTGAAATCTTTAAGATGTCCGTTATACCCCGCATAAAAACCTTTGACATATTCTTCTGCCACCTCGCCCTTTTTCTGAAGTTGCGTCACCCTTTTTATGTTGCGTAGAAGCCTCTCTTTTGATTGGCGTTTGACTTTAAGGACAATCCTGCCATTTTCAACTATATAATATCGCCCACCCAAAAACTCAATTCCATTTTTGATGGGGATAATTTGAGTTTTGGCGTTAAACTCCACCTTAAACTCTTTGATTTTTTCCCGCAAAAGTGTCAAAATTTGGCTTAGCCGTTCGCCGTCCTCGCAAATCATAACAAGGTCGTCCATATATCGGACATAGTGTTTGATACGCAACTGCTCTTTGATAAACCTATCCAACTTATCAAGATAAACCACTCCAAAAATTTGGCTTGTTTGATTGCCGATAGGAAGCCCCTTGCCCTCTTTGTGGTGATAACTGTCTATCAAATTGCAAAGCAGTTTATACACACGCTCGTCGGGCAACTCCTTCAATTTTTCCTTCAAAACCTCATGATTTATGCTTGCGAAATATTTTTTAACATCGCATTTAAGAAAATACCCCTTCATTCCATGCTTTTTATAATGCTCCACCAAATATCTCTTGAAAAGCATACGAGCAAACCTTGTTCCCTTGCCAATTTGACAGGCACAATTTGAATATATCATTTTGGGGGAATAGTATGGCGTGAGATAGTTGTCGCAAATGGAATGTTGCACCACACGGTCGACATATCTCAGTGCCTGAATTTCCCTCTCTTTTGGCTCGTAAATATAAAATTTTTTATATCTTGAAATATGATATGTCCCATTTCTCAACCTCTTTTCAAGGGTAAAAAGATTTGACGCAAGATTAAGTTCAAAATCCACAATCTCCCCCTTGTGCCTCTTTGAAAGACGGGCAATCTTGTGCGACTTATACAAAACAGGAAAGGAAGTAAGTTCCTCAAAAGACATCGGATAGGCAGAATATTTGTTCATAAACAAAAAAGCCATCGGGCACAAGGCAAAAACAGAAAAAATTTCTCGTCTCTGTTTCCGATGACAGTGTTTTTCCCACCAACTGGCAGGACAAGGACACAAATTCCTTTGCCCTAGGCACAGGGTCACGCACCTGCTGTGACCATCTCACTATTAAGGCAAATCGGGGCGAACGGCGTTATTGTTGTCAACATTGTTGTTGTTCCAATCGCCATTGTTGTTGACATTGAACGCATTGTTAGAATTGTTAGGGTTAGGCGAGCGAAGCCAATGCAACCCAACGCTTTTTAGATAAATTTGTACCCTAGCGTCGATATCTGTTATACCCCAAAATCAAGCCCACAGCAAACCAAAAGACAGAGTTTCCTCCCTTGACCATCGTCCCCGTGGCAAACCCTTTGATTATCAAAAGGCAGACCCGATTTTGTTATTTTTCGACAAAATACGACACTTGGTTTTATTATACCGAACAAGCCCAAATAAATCAACTTTTTTTGCGAGCAAGCCAAGATTTTCTTCGCTCGTCACTTTCCAACCAGTTCCCAAGCAAAATCAAGCACCCCGCTCCACTCTTTGCAATAAATTCATATTGATGGAAGGTGATGCACTCATTTTCGCAGGCAAGCAGACAAATATATTCAAGCAGTTTCAACTTTGTCATTGCATCTTTTTGCAAAAACCTTCTTTGAGCAAACTTCTCCTCGTCCAAAACCCTAAGGTCAATCTCGTTTGCCTTAAACAGGTCTTCCACAATGTCAAGACAAAGGTTGTGCATACGATTTACAAATGTGAAACGGAATTTCTTTGGCGACTTGTCTGTGATTTTAAAAATATAGTTCACCAAATCTTTCACCTTGGTCACCACCACAAGGTCACTTGCCGTGGCAGGCACTTTGATTTCCTCCGGCATGGTCAAAATCTTTGACTTGACTTTGTAATCATATTTTTTTGATTGCCCCTTGATTTTCACCTCTTCTGTGATAGGCTCTTGACTAGGAGTAGATAAATTTATTTCCAGTTGTTCGCCCTCTTGTTTATCATCTGTATCGGTCATTTTTTCTATTTTTCCTCATGCAACAAAACCAAAAGTTTTAAGTTGGCTTTAAGCCTCCTTTTAAAAGAAATAATCGAAAAAAGCGTTCAAAACAGCAAAAAACAGCAATTTTGTACGATTTTTTTTACAAAAATAAGTATATATCCTCACCCAAAACCCTGTCAAACAAATATAAAAAGTTTTTTAAAAAAATTTCTCAAAACACTTTCTTTTCCCGACAATGAAAGAACAACATAAAACAAAAACATCATACGCCGTCCTAGAAAAACAAGAAATGTCATAAACACACACTTTATAAAAAAACCTCCCTCTGGGAGGGAGGTGGCAAATGTTAGTTTTGTCTGGAACAAACAAAGTTTGTGTTTAGATAAAGCAGACGATAGAAAAGGTGCATAACTGCACCCGCCCAGCGTAAGGCTGGTGACGGAAGGAACAAGCAACCTATAAATAGCCTTCCCCAAGACTGGGGAAGGTGGCAAGGCGTATGCC
>CAZVYB010000049.1:0-7614 GCA_964631405.1 uncultured Lachnospiraceae bacterium | reverse complement strand
AATTATCATATGCCAAAAGAAGAGCAAGATTTTATTGATAAATTGCTTAAAAAAGTAAAAGGATATTTCAAGTTTAAACATTTTGAAATTTTAGATGGAAAGGGTATAATAATTGTAGGAGAAAAATAATGATTTTAAGTGTTTCAAGGCGAACAGATATTCCTGCTTTTTATAGTGATTGGTTTTTTAATAAATTGAATGAAGGCTATGTTTTAGTTCCAAATCCCATCAATCCAAGTCAAATTGCAAGAGTTAAGCTTGAACCACTTAATATAAAAAACATTTCAACAAATCTTTTAGGTGAAAAGCAAGTTGAAATTCAAGGCAACATTGAAGGAATTGTGTTTTGGACAAAGAATCCTGCACCTATGCTAGAAAAAATTGAAAAACTAAAAGATTTTAAATTTTATTTTCTTTATACTTTAAATGCCTATCCAAAACATATTGAAGAAGGACTACCTTCTTTAGAGGAAAGAATTGAAAGTTTTAAAGAATTATCAAAATACTGCCCTGTAATTTGGAGATACGACCCAATTTTATTGGCAGATGGAATAGATGTTGAATGGCACATAAGAGAATTTGAAAAACTTTGCAAGGTATTAAAAGGTTACACAAAACACTGCAAGATAAGTTTTTTGATAACTAGCTATCAAGGTTGCGCGAAAACTGTTTTTGTTCCTTCTAACAATCAAAAACATCAAATTTTATCGGTCTTTTCAAAAATCGCAAAAGAAAATGATATTCAAATTGAAGCCTGTGCAGAAGGTGGCGATTGGTCGCAATATGGAATAGTTCCAAGCAAATGCATTGATGGCGAAATCTTTGAAGAATTGTTGACCGAAAAGTTTAAAGAGCAAAACATAACTGTCAAACGCAAAAACAACAAACTTGACGGGCAACGCAAACATTGTGGCTGTATGCCTTCGATAGAAATAGGACGATATGATACCTGCCGACACGGTTGCAATTATTGTTATGCAAGAAAAAGCACACCCAAAAGTATGATTGATAAATTAAATGGAGAGATTTACGACCGCAAAACAGAACTTGAGTTTGAATATAAATAAGTCGTTTTACATTACAAATTCTCCGCCAAGTGGTTCTTTTTCGAACTCGAAGCATCGAGTTGAGAGAGAACTTTTTTTATGGCTATTTTGGTTATAGATAAAAGTTTCGTTTGTCGAAATTTGGGTTTCTTTGTAATGTTTTGTAAAAGCGTTTAAAATCTTTTACAAAATTGGCGATGTATGATATACTTTTGTTAAATTAAGGGTGGAAAGGCAAACAAAAAGTGGAGCGTAATGCCCCACCTCGTTCGCCACTGCGATATGTTTTGAATAAATGTATTTGAACTCGTTATGTTATTCACCTTTGATTATATATCACATTGAAAGGGGAGTCAAGTAAAATGAGCGAATTTTTTTTGGGAATTGATGCTGGAACAAGTAGTTGTGGTTGGGCGGTCACGAACGGCAACTATGAAATTGTCAGGGCAAAGGGCAAAAAACTTTGGGGTGTGCGTCTGTTTGACGAGGCACAAACGGCTGAGGAACGCCGTGTGTTTAGGACGGGCAGAAGGAGGCTTGAAAGAAGAAAGTTGAAATTTTCTTGGCTTCAAGAAATATTTGCGGGGGAGGTTGAAAGCGTTGACCCAAATTTTTTTGATAGGCTGAAATACAGCAGTTTATGGAAGGAGGACAAGGAAGGGGTAAGCGAAAACCTTAAAACAAAAGACTCTCTTTTCTTTGGCGAAATTGAGGGCATGAAATATAGTGATAGAGATTTTTTTGAAGATTACCCAACAATATATCACCTTCGGAAGGAATTGACACGCTTGCCGGCAAAAGATATTCGCTTTTTGTATTTGGCGTTGCACAATATTGTAAAACATAGAGGTCATTTCTTGTTTGAGGGGGCGTTTGGGGAAAATCAAAGTCTTGCGGGCGTTGTAAATGAATTTATTGACATTTTTAATTCAATTGAAATTGAGGGTAGTTCATTTAAAAAATTTGATAGCGTAAAAGAAGCGGAGATGCTTGAAATTTTCAAGGGAAAAGATGGCATAAAAGTCACAAAACAAAAGTTTTGTAAATTTTTTAATGTAAAGACAAAGGCTGAAAAGGCTGTTGTTTGTGCAATGGTTGACGGCAAAATCAATCTTCAAGATGTCTTTGAAATTGATGGAGACATTGAAGGGAAAATCAATTTTGATGATGAGGAATTTGAAGGCAAACTTGCCTCGCTTTCATTTTTAGGTGATGAAGAAGTGCAAATGATTGAAAAACTGAAAACTGTTTTTTCTACACTTGCACTTAAAAAATTCTTGGGCGACAACAACTATATTTGTGAAGCACAAGTTGCTTTGTTTGAAAAACATCAAAGCCAGTTGGCAGAGTTCAAAAAATTTATCAAGCAATATTATCCGAAAGAATATTCAAAGATGTTTCGCGTGGGACAAAGCAAGAAATTCCCTTATGTTAACTATGCGGTTTATGTAGGCGGAAGTATTTTTGACGGGCAGAAGAAGGTTGTCCGATTGGGAGGGACGAGTGCTGTTTCGCGTGAAGATTTTTATTCATATGTCAAAAAGGTTCTCTCTGGGGGCGTCGAAGGCGATGCCGAATTTGAAGAGGGGCGTGCAAAGATTTTATCAGCCATTGAAAAGGGCGATTTTCTGAACAAACAAAGAAGCAAAACAAATGCTGTTTTTTCAAATAAACTATATTTGAATGAGGCTGAGAAAATTTTAGAAGTAAATCAAGAAAAATATCCTTTTTTGAAGGAAAGAGATGCAAGTGGGCTTACTAATGCTCAAAAAATTTTAAAAATAATTGAATTTCGTGTCCCATATTTTGTTGGACCAATTGGCGAGAAAAATGGCGGTGGCAGGGTGGAACACTGGGCTATCAAAGAAAAGGAATTGCCTCTTAGGCCGTGGACGCTTGATAAAATGGTGGATTTTGACAGGGCGGAAGAGAGTTTTATATCACGCATGACGGGCAAGTGTAGCCAACTTCCGGGAGAAGATGTCCTGCCGAAACAATCAATTTTATATTCAAAATTTATGGTGCTTGATGAACTGAACAATCTTAGAATAAACGGCGAAGAAATTTCCGTACAACTTAAACAACAAATTTTCGATGGACTTTTTACAAGGGAAAACAAAGTTACAATCAAAAAGTTGAGGGAATTTTTAAAAGCCGAAAGTGGAGAAGAGAGCAAAGAATATATTTTTAGTGGCATAAACAAGGAATTTAAAAACAATCTTGGCGTATATGTAAAACTTGCTCAAAGCGAGAATTTTGGCAGGTCGTTTGTGGACAAAAATTTGGATATGATTGAAGAGGTTATAAAACTTAAAACCATTATTGCAGATAAAGCACGCCTTGAAAGGCGAATTGTGGCAAAGTTTGGCGATAGGTTGAATGATGCTCAAATCAAAGAACTGCGGGGGCTGACCTGCTCGGGGTGGGGACGGCTTTCTAAGAAATTTTTGGCTGGAATTGATTTTGTTGATAGGCAAACTGGAGAGGTGACAACCGTCATTGGCAGGCTTTGGGACACAAACCAAAACCTTATGCAGATTGTCAACGACACCAATCTCACATTGCTTGAAAAACTGAGGGCGGAGCGTAAAGCGAAGGTTGATAGCATTGCCTATCAAGATGTTGACGATTTATACTGTTCTCCCGCCGTCAAACGCTCTGTTTGGCAGGTTTTAAAAATCATTGACGAAGTCAAAGGCACGCTTGGCAAAATGCCAGACAAAATCTTTGTTGAGGTTGCAAGAGAGAAGAAACCTGACGAAGGAGAAAAACTTTCACGCAAAAACAAACTTTTAGAAAAATATCAGTCAGCCGATTTTAAGAATGCGGTCGCTGGTATGACGCTGGATATTCAAAGACTGCTTGATGAACTCAATCACGACGACACCGCAAGCAAGATAAAAAGTGAAAAACTTTATCTATATTTCCTTCAACTTGGCAAATGTGCTTATACGGGTGAACCTCTTTCAATCGACGAGGTGTTTAATGAGCGTTCTTGTGATGTTGACCATATCATTCCACAGGCATTGATTAAAGACGATAGCCTCGACAACAAAGTGCTTGTCAGAAGCCAATATAATAGGGCAAAAGAGGCAGATTATCCAATTGCAAACAAGCACCCAGAATGGGTCAAGGGGCAACAATATTTTTGGAAGACCCTTAATAAATGCGGTCTGATGAGCGAAGAAAAACTTGCTAGACTTATTCGTCAGACCTCTTTGAGCGATGAGGAAATTGGCGAATTTATTGCACGCCAAATGGTGGAAACTCACCAAACGGCGAAGGCGGTGATTGAACTTTTGAAGGGTATGGTTGATGACCCAAGAAGGATTGTGTATTCCAAGGCGAAAATGAGCAATGAATTTAAAGTTCAGGCAGATTTATTAAAAAGCCGTACAGTCAATGACCTGCACCACGCAAAGGACGCTTACATAAATATCGTTGCCGGAAATGTTCTGCATTGCCGTTTCACCGACGACCCAAGACACTTTTATATACAGAAAAATAAAAACAGCAAAACAACCAAAAATGTCAGCAAAATATTCCAAAATAATGTATATTCACCAAAAACAGGCGAAATTATTTGGCGTGGCAAAGATGATATATTGCGTGTGAAAGAGATTTGCGAAAGGGACGATTGTCTTGTCAGTCGAATGAGTTATACAAAGAAAAACGCCCAGTTCTATGATGCGACTATTTATAAAAATGAAAGGAACAGCAAACTTATAGGAGAAAAAACCAAGGCAAAAATCAATTTGAAGGGTGACAAAAATCCTATTTCTGATATAGCCAAATATGGCGGTTATGATAAAGAAACGATTGCTTACTATATGCTTATTGAAAGCCAGAAAAAAGGGGAAAAAATAAGAACAATTGAAAGCGTACCAGTGGTGGCATATCAAAAATTTAAAAATCAAAAAGATTGTGATAGAAAGATTTTTGAATATATTGTTCAAAGATACAATCTTGAAAATGCTAAACTGCTTATACCGAAAATCAACTTAAAATCAACCATAAAAATTGGTGGCGGTGAATATTGGCTTACTGCTAAAACGGGCAGAGAATATGGACTGCAAAATGCAAATCAATGGCACGCACCGCGTTGGTGCGTTCAAATTGTCAAAAACCTCGATAAATTTGCAGAATTGGAAAGAAAGAGAAATCTGGCAGGCGTTGAAATATCCGATGATTTCATTGCCTTTGCTCAGGCGGATAAAACTTTAAATCAAGAAAGGCTTATCACCAAAGAGAAAAATCTAGCCCTTTATGACGAGGTTACAAAACAACTTGGCAAAAAATGTTATCAAGGTGCTCAACTTGCAAGAGTCGCAGACACCCTTCTTGATGAAAGGGACAAATTTAAGGATTTGTCAATCGCAGAGCAGGTGAGAGAACTTCGTGCAATCGTAGGTGGCCTTGCGACTGGCACAAAGGGTGTGAAATTTATCAAGTTGTATGATGGCAAAACAACGGGCATTGTGAAGATAAACAAAGACATCACCGATAAAAATCTTTCGCTTATCATGCGTTCTCAAACGGGAATTTATGAAAAGAAAATAAGGCTATAACAAAATGGGGTTCAGGACTGTCGTTATAAAACAGCGTTGCAAACTTGATCTTAAAATGAATTATCTCGTTTGTCGAAGCCAAGAGGAAATTAAAGTTTTTATTCCAGAAATTTCATACTTAATTTTAGAGTCCACTGCCATTTCTGTCACCACCGCACTTTTAAGCGAACTTGTCAAAAACAAGGTAAAAATAATTTTTTGCGATGAAAAACATTCGCCAGAAAGTGAACTTGTCCCGCTATACGGCTCTTACAATTCTGCAAAGAAAATAAAAAGACAGATAAAATGGGACGAGGACATCAAATCAAGGGTTTGGGCAAAGATTGTGGAGTTTAAAATAATAAATCAAAGCCGACTTCTTAAAAAATTTGCACATTTTAAAGAGGGAAAAATGCTTGAACAATACGCATTAAATATAGAACCGAACGATGCCTCAAATCGTGAGGGGCATTCTGCAAAGGTATATTTCAATGCTCTCTTTGGTATGGAATTTTCAAGGGGTGATGCCTCAAAAATAAATTTCGCTCTCAATTATGGTTATACAATTTTGCTATCATGCTTTAATAGAGAAATTGTCAAAAATGGATACCTTACCCAACTTGGGATTTGGCACAAAAACGAGTTTAATGATTTTAATTTTTCATGCGATTTGGTTGAACCTTTTCGCCCGATTGTTGACGAAATTGCAACAAATTTGCATGAAAATGATGATTTTAAGCACAAAATGCTGGAAATTTTTGAAAAACAGGTCAAAATTTGCGGTAAATTGCAATATTTAGAAAATGCAATCGCAATTTATTGTCAGCATATCTTTGATGCTCTTGAAGAGGGTGATGAGGGGCTTGTTTGTAATTATGAGTAGAAGAATTATGAGGTTGATTGTATTTTTTGATTTGCCAACCATCACAAAAAAGGATATGGCAGAATATCGAAGGTTTCGTAAGTTTCTTTTATGCAATGGGTTTATTATGATGCAGGAATCGGTTTATTCTAGGCTCGTGTTAAATAATAATTCTTCAAAACTTTTAAGAAATCAACTTTTGAAAAATATTCCACCCTCAGGGTTGGTTGAACTTTTGGAAGTCACAGAAAAGCAATTTGCAAGCATTGAATATTATGTGGGCAGTGCACAATCAAAAATTGTTGACTCAACAAAAAGGGTGGTGGAAATATGAAACTTGTTCATAAAAACATCGAAAAACAAATTGATTTTTCAAACAATTTTTTCCATGCGTTGATTGTTGAAAACCAAGACGAATTTTATTCGCTTGTAAAACAACTTTTTTCACAAATAGATGGAGATGGCGGGGGCTGGGTCTTGTCCCATAATGGTAAAATTTTACAAATTGAAGATAGCTTATGTGTGCTTGCTGATTTTTTTAATTTGTCAAACAATGGTAAAAAGATTGAAAATGCAATAAACTCCAAAGTCGCTTCTGTTTTTAAGCATAAGGACTTTATTCAAGATTTGCAGGAGTTCAATTCACGCCTGCACCTTCTCGCCGAAAAGGTCCTCGAAGAAATCGACCTTCCTCTTGAAATCAACGGGGAATTATCCTATGCGACTCTTACAAAGTTGATGGCTTTCAAAGTCAGCGAAGAAGAAAAACTGATAGATAAACTGCTTACTTTTGTCGATGTGAATATAAAACTAAAAAACACAATGGTGTTTGCCTTTGTCAATTTGCAATTCGTTTTGAATGAAGAGGATTTACTTTCATTTATCAAGCACCTTCAATATTTGCAGATAGGGGTGCTTCTTATTTCAAGCGTTGACTCGCACTGTTTTAAAAATGCAGAAAAAATCATCATAGATAAAGATTTGTGCCTAATTTGATTGAAAATTTATTAAAAATAGGGTAAAATAGTAAAAAATATCAAAATTTTAGACTTATAAACTACAAAATGACTTATTGAAAAAAGAATAATCGCCGTAAGCGAAAAACTAACTTTTTAAATTTGAGGTTTGAGAGTTATGTTATTCTAGATAAGTCTAAAAC
>CAZVYB010000048.1:0-7614 GCA_964631405.1 uncultured Lachnospiraceae bacterium | reverse complement strand
ATTGTTTTGCTGATTTTGAGAATATCTGAATTTAAGAATTTTTCCTCTTTATCAAGTTTGTTATACCCCATAATCAGCGTCCCGCTACAACCGCTTTTGTATGCTCTACCGAGTGAAAACAAACCTTGTATCAGCGATATTGTATTGTCTGCATGACCGATCTGCAATATCCTTTCCTGTTGTGTAGGTTCTGCTTTTACAAAATAATTATCTAGTATTTTCATTGTAGAAACAACATCAGGAACAAGGGCAACTATTCTCTTTCCTTGATCAACCAAAAAACTGCAATAGTTGACAAAGTCCACAATTTTGTTTACTCCGTCAACTTCATTTTCTCCATAATTATGCATAAAAGTTGATGGGATATTTAAGGTTTTAAACATAATTTGATTTTCTTGTGGAGTATCCACGCTGAGTACCATAAGTTTATAGCCTTTTTCTTTGCAGAATTCTTGCAACATTTGTGTTCTATTATCTTCAAATAAAGGTTCTTCAAATGAATACACATTTCGTCTGCCCTCTTTGGCAACAAGATCTCCAAATTTGATCTCCTGTTGACTGATAATTTCTTCGCCAAGGTCAAGGTTTTTGCACAAATATTCATCTGCATCTATGCCATCAATTTGTAAAATCATTGTAGCAACATATTTGCATTTTTTTTCACTATAAACAGCCTGAACTTTGACAGGTGTACCAGTTGTCACAAGTTCAGCACAGCGTATATTTTTTGGAATTATTGCGTGCGACCAAGCCGAGTAATCAAATATACAAAAACTACCGTCGTTGCACTGTCTGGCATATCCTTCCATTGTCAGTTCATCACCGCAATATGAATTCAAATTACCATCGTCTTGCATAAAAACAGCAACGCCGGTGATTGTGTTTGCCTCTCTATTGTCATTCTGCATACAGGACACAATATTTTCTAGTGATGAAAGTTTTTTGTATGGGCGTCCCCTTTTTTGTAAAGAAATCTTCGACTGTCCGCCATTTTTTAAAATATCAAAAATGAGAGATATCAATTCTTCCCTGCGTTTGGTTGTAGGAGAAACAATTCCAAGTTCTCGGGCAAGCGCACGGAGTTCAAACACCCCTAAGGAACGAATGAGCATCTCTCTCTGTTGTAATTCGTTCATGTCATTTTTCATAAGAATCTCCCAAGTTATTAAAATTCTAAGTTAGTATCTCCATTTTGTCAACTATTTTTCACCAAATTGGTATAAAATTCGTGATTATTCCCAAAATTACGGCGATTATATACAATGATATCGTGATTAAAACATTTAGTCCCATCTTTTTATAATTGCAGGTGAAAAGAACTATCAAACCAATCCCCGCACCGGCACTTAGTCCTGCCACAAGGGCTGGAAACAATATCACCCCTTCCATAAACATTTCCACCAAAAAAACAGATGATGCACAATTTGGGATTAAGCCTATTAGGCAGGCAATCAGAATTTGCACATAAACATTATTGGTGAAAAATTTTGCAAGAGGCTCCAGTCCTCCGCAGTAGCCTCTTATTAAATTTATCGCAAGGGTTGCAACAAAAACATATGCAATGATGATTGCTGTATGTTTTAGAGCGTCCAAAAATATATTTGTTGCACAGCATGAAGAATGTTTATGTGAATGTTCATGTTCACAATCTTCATGTTTAAGAGGTTGTCCGGCATCGTCCAAAACCTCAACCTCTTCATGGTGGTCATGATGGCAATGTTTATCGTGATATTCTTTGAGTGGCTCTTTTTTGCGTTTGACAAGAGCAACTATGCCGTCAATTGCATATCCTACAATGATTGCATAAACAATCTTAAACGCCATCAAAAGAAGAAGTTTCGGTATGAACTCTGGCTTTGAAATCATAAGTGGCAGAGCCTCATCGCTTGTGGCGATAAACACAGCAAAAAGAGTGCCGATTGTCGCTATTTTTTTTGAAAATAAATTGCTCATCACCGAAGAAAATCCGCACTGTGGCACGCTACCCAAAAAAGCACCAATGACAGGACCTGCCTTATTGGTGCGATGCAAAATTTTTGAATATTTTTCATTATCATTATGTGAAAAATAACTTACTAGCAAATATGTCAAATATAGCACGGGAACAACCAGCAGGCTATCTTTGACAGCGTCCCATAACGCATCTAAAAAAATTTCCATCCTTTACCTTTTGTGATTTAGCCCTCACCGTTTGCCAAATCATCAATTTTCAGTTGTTTTGTTTTTGTTTTTTTGGTTTTTTTAGCCTCTTCTTGCGGTTTTGTTTCCTCTTCTTTTTTTTCCTCTGGTTCGGTCTTTTCTTCTATTGGGAGTTCTCTTTTTTCCTGTCTATATTCTTCCATGCGTCTTGAACTTTCTTGTGGAGAATACAAAATGATTGTCTGTTTTTCTTGCAAGCCGATTTCTCCGTTCAAATTTGCAGAAATAAGTGCCTTGCCAACCATTTCTTCAATTCTTCCGTTATTGAAAGTTGAAACCTCACTGTTGTCGGCAAAAAGTTTGATTGAACCATTATTCATTGTGCCAACCTTGCTGTCATTCAACAAATATTCAATTTGCCCATTTAGCATACTCACAAGACGAGCATCATTATAAACACCAGTGATTTTGCCTGCTATCATAGTGACAATTCTTGCTTTTCCTCGGGCGAACATAATTTCTCCGTCTGTCATAGTAGCAAGTTCTGCCCTATCGTCGACAAAACGAATGAAACCACCATTCATAGTGCCAATTGTTGCCCTATCTTTGACATAGCCAATATGGCAATTGCTGATTGTTGTGATTGACGCCTTGCCAGCAACAGTGCCTATCCTTCCGCTTTTGAAAAGACCAATTTTTGCCTTCCCCGCCAAAAGGTCAACCTCTGCATCTTCAAGCATTTGTGCCTTTGCCTTGCCGGAAATCTCTTTGAATGAGCAGTTGAAACTTTCAAGCACAATTGCACTGCCTGTCAGGGTGACATTATGGCATCTATTTAAAATATGAACGCCTGTTGACAGCGTAAAATTTCCCTCTTCATCATGGATAATTGGGTCAATAACCTTTTCTTTCTTCTTAAATAGACACATAATAGCCTCCAATGTGATTATTTTATCATATAAAATATAGGTATGCAAACATTTTTTGCAAAATTTACAAAATCGACAATATTTGTTTGTAAATCTGTATAAATATAGCACATTTTGGTTGACTTATCAACTATTTTTGCATATAATGTTTTCAGTTTTTGAAAAAATCGAGGTATATAATGGAAAAACTTTTAGAAAATTCTCTTGCCAATATAAAAAAACTACTTCAAAAATATCTTAACCAAACTTTTAAGGATTTAAACTTAAAAAGTGCAGAAATCATTTTTCTTCGTATGCTCAACGACCACCAAGGAACGACTCAAATTGAATTATCACGAAAACTCTCCTGCGACAAAGCACACATTCATCGCACCGCCACCAAACTTATCGAAAAGGGGCTGATTACATATCAAAGTTCAGAAAGGCTTGGTTCTATTAACTTGACCGAAAGTGGCAAATTGGTGATTGAAGAGTCAAATATCGCCATACGAAAATGGGTGGACGCACTCACCCGAGGAATTGAAAAGGAGCAACTTGATATTTGCAAGAGTGTGATTATGCAAATTTTAAGCAATGCTGGAAATTTTGAATTGGAGAATGACAATGATTAAAATTTTTAAATATCTAAAATGGCAGGAATGGTTGTTGCTTTTGCTTGCAGTTGGGTTTGTCGGCTTGCAAGTTTGGTGCAATGTTTCACTTCCTCAATGCACGCTTGAAATAAGCAACTATTTTCAAAGTAATGACCTCTCGGGCAACTGGGGCACGCTTATCATAACTTGCGTAAAAATGCTTGGTTTTACGGCAGGAGTGATTTTGTCGGCAATCTGTGCAAGTTTTCTTGCATCTTATGTTGTCACCCACCTCTTGGCAAGGGTGAGAGGAAAAATCTTTGCAAAAGTCAACAGTTTTTCTGCAAAAGAAATCAATAAGTTTTCTATTCCTTCTCTTATCACCCGTTCCACAAACGACATAACCCAACTTCAACAGGTTTTGACAACAATGATCACAATGGGGTTTAACGCACCTCTTACCGCTACTTTTGCAATCATAAACATCATCAAATTGTCAACCCAAAATAGTGCTCAATCGCTTTCTTGGGTGAACATTGTTTCTGTGCTTGCTATCTCTATTGTCGTCGTTGTAATCATGGTGACCGTTGTGCCTAAATTTAAAACCATTCAGCAAACAACCGACAGTCTTAACAAAGTGACTCGTGAAAATTTGACGGGGTTGAAGGTTGTCCGTGCGAATGGTGCAGAAAAATCTCAGGAAGAAAAGTTTGACAAAGTCAACAGCAAATTTGCCAAAATTGACCTCTTTATTGGAAAGGTTATGTCGGCAATTGAGCCTAGTCTTACCCTTGTTATGCAAGGCACTTCGCTTGCCATTGTCTGGATTGTGGGATTTCTCGCAAAAACAAATCCCTCAACCATTGCACTCATGGGAGCATTTACACAGTATTCAACCTTTATTATCATGAGTTTCACCTCCCTATCAATGCTGTTTATGTTTATACCAAGAGGGATTATTTCTGGCAAGCGTATCAATGAAATTTTGAATACCCCTCTCAGTCTAAGCGACGGCGAAGGTGTGAGTGAATATCAAAAAGGGCTTGTGGAATTTAAGAATGTTTCTTTCCGTTATCCAGATGCCGACGCAGATGTGCTTGAAAACATTTCTTTCACCGCTAAGCAGGGCGAAACTATTGCCTTTATCGGTTCTACCGGCAGTGGAAAAAGCACGCTCATCAATCTTATCCCCCGTTTCTACGACTGCACAGATGGAGAAATTTTGATTGGCGGGCATAGCATCAAAGAATATAAGCAAAAGCAATTGCACGATATGATTGGGTATGTGCCTCAAAAAGGGCTTTTGTTTAGTGGCACAATCGACGAAAATATCCGATATGGCAAAGAAAACGCAAACGAGGAAGAAGTTTTGCGTGCTATTGATATCTCTCAATCGCAATTTGTCTACTCATTCCCCGATGGGCTGGAACATCGCATCTCACAAGGTGGAAAAAATGTATCTGGCGGGCAAAAGCAAAGGCTTTCAATCGCCCGTGCGATAATTAAAAACCCCGATATTTTGATTTTCGACGATAGTTTTTCCGCCCTTGATTACAAAACCGACAAAGTCGTTCGTGAAAATCTTAATAAAGAATATGCAAGTGCCACAAAAATCATTGTCGCCCAGCGAATTGGAACAATCATGAATGCAGACAAAATTATAGTCCTAAACGAAGGCAAAATGGTTGGAATGGGAAGTCATAAAGACTTACTGGAAAACTGCGAGGTCTATCGTGAAATTGCCCTTTCTCAACTTTCTAAGGAGGAACTGGAAAATGACTAAAAAAGAAACAATTATCAATCCTCCCCGCCCACAGGCAAAAAACTTTAAGGGGACGCTGAAACTGCTTTTTAAACAACTTACCCAGCACAAAACATCTCTTATTTTTGCATTTATATTTGCAATCGCTTCCTCAGTTTTGGTTATTGTTGGCCCAAGGCTTCTGAACGAAATGATGGAACTTATTATCCCAACGCCTGAAAGTATGGGATATGAACTTTACGAAGTCACCAAATATGGATTGATTATTCTTGGAATGTATCTTCTTGCTTGGCTTCTCAATTATTTTCAAGGCTTTCTTATGAACAAAGTATCTGTCAAAATTTCAAAGAAATTGAGGGGCGACATATCTCAAAAAATCAACAGGCTTCCCCTTTCATATTTTGACAAAAATAGTTATGGTGATGTATTATCCCGCGTGACCAACGATGTAGATATGGTGGGCAACACCCTTAGCAGAACTCTATCCATGTTTGTCACCTCGTCGGTGATGTTGATTGGTATGCCTATTGTCATGTTTACCATCAACTGGCAGTTGACGCTTATTGCCCTTCTGCAATTGCCTATTGCTCTTATTATCGTATTCTTTGTGGTGAAATACAATCAAAAATATTTCGTTTGGCAACAAAAAGAACTTGGCAATGTCAATGGATATATCGAAGAAAACTTTTCTTCACACAATGTGGTCAAGGCGTTCAACGGCGAAGAAAAAGCCGAAAGAGAATTTGAAAAAATCAACAAACGCCTTCGCAACACATCTCGCAAAGCACAGTTCTTTTCGGGGCTTATGCACCCTATCGTCAACTTTACAAGCAACCTTGTTTATGTGCTTATTTGCATTGTAGGAGCAACCCTTGCAATCAAAGCCAACGACCCAACATTCCTTGCAACTATCATAACTTTTATGACATATTCAAAACTCTTTAATCAACCTATTTCTCAAATTGGAAGCATATTCGGAAATCTTCAATCAACCGTCGCTTCGGCAGAGAGGGTTTTTGAATTTCTAAATGAAGAAGAACAACTTGACGAAAGCAATAAAAATGTTATAATAGAAGATGTTAAAGGCAAAGTTGAATTTAAAAATGTCAACTTTGGATATCGTCCTGACAAACAAATTATTCACAATTTCAATTTCACAGCCATGCCCGGTGAAAAAATTGCCATTGTCGGGCAAACTGGTGCCGGAAAAACAACCATCGTCAATCTGCTTATGCGGTTTTATGAAATTGACAATGGCGACATCTTGATTGACGGCATTTCTATCAAGGAAATGAACAGAACTTATGTGCGTTCTCTCTTTGGCATGGTGCTTCAAGATACATGGCTTTTTGAGGGCACAATCAAAGAAAATCTGAGGTTTGGCAAACCAAATGCCACAGATGAAGAACTTGTATCCGCCTGCAAACTCGCAAATGTTGACCACTTCATTCACACAGAGCCAAAGGGTTATGATATGGTGCTTGGCGAGGACAGCAACATTTCAGCAGGACAAAAACAACTTCTGACTATCGCCCGTGCTATGGTTCAAAATGCTCCTATGCTCATCTTGGACGAAGCAACAAGTTCGGTGGACACTCGCACTGAAATTTTAATTCAATCGGCAATGGATAGGTTGACCGAAGGACGAACAAGTTTTGTGATTGCACACAGGCTTTCAACAATCAAAAATGCCGACAAAATTATCGTGATGAAAGATGGCAACATTGTCGAGATTGGCAATCACGATACCCTGCTTGCACAAAATGGCATTTATACAGAATTATACAACAGCCAATTTGAAACTGGCGAAAACTTTTAGGAGGACATTATGAAGGTTTTGGAACTTATTGAAGTAAACAAAGAGTATAAACTTGCAGGAAAGGAAAAGTTTAAGGCTCTTGACAATGTTTCCGTTTCATTTGAAAAGGGAGAACTTGTTTCTATAATCGGAGAAAGCGGAAGTGGAAAAAGCACGCTTATGAATTTGATTGGAGGGTTAGATTCTGATTATTCAGGCACAATCAACATTGACGGTATAGACCTAAAAACTTTTAAAGAAAAGCAACTTGACGACTATCGTAAAAAGAAGATTGGTTTTGTTTTTCAGTCATTCAATCTTATCCCTCATCTTTCAATTCTTGAAAATGTGACAATCCCCCTCACCCTTTCAAACATCAAAGAAAGCGAAAAGGTGGAGAAGGCAACAAAATTG
>CAZVYB010000047.1:0-7829 GCA_964631405.1 uncultured Lachnospiraceae bacterium | reverse complement strand
CGCCAAGCGTAAGGCTTGGACGAAATTGCCCTTAAACATTTGTTTTTTTGGAATAGATAAAGTTGAGAACTTTATGCCCACTTAACGATAATCGTTAAACATTTGGTTTGCTCATGCGTTCTTTTAAAGAATTGATTGCTTTTTGAAGATTGCCCGTTTCTTCGGTATTGTTGGTGCTACCCCATGCACCCTCACCACGGATTGAGGGTATACCTTGCAACGCTTGCAGGCTTATCTCTTTGACCGCCATCTCTTCAACCCTATGTATCACACCTTGGGCAATCGCCTTTGATGTGGAATAGAAAATAAATTTGTCGAGGTCTGGATACTTCCTTCGCACATCTTCCTCTCCAATATCAGAAAAAACAAGAGGAATGTCGTTGGCATTGAAAATTGCAATCTTGATTTCCCCACGATATCCACTGTCAATCACTCCCGCATTGCGTTTGATACCCTTGACGCCAGTTGAAGAACGCTCCTCAATCTGCATATAAAACTGCTCACTGCACGCCCACGCAATCCCAGTCGGTACAAGCGTATTTTTGTAAGGAGGAACAACCAAAACATCGTCAGTAAGACAGGCATAAATGTCATAGCCGGCATTTTCACGCTCCTTGCGAGGTATCAACGCCTCACCACGAAGCTTTGCAAAATAAATCACATTTGGGTTTTGAAAAAAGTCCATAATTTTCTCCTCACGCACCATTATACACAAGCCACACCCAAAAAACAAACATTACTGACGGATATTTTAAAAAGTTTTTATACTTTTATAATCGAAAAAAAATTCCCTCAAAAAGGTATTGTTCTTTTTCTATTCCACCCTCGCCGTCTTGGTTTCCCGCTCTGTCGCCTTCAATTTCTGCGATGGTGCTTGGGTTGACTTTGTATTTATTGAATTTTTGAGAAATATACTCATTTGTTTCAAAAGTGAATCCATGCACTATATATGTTTTCATTATAACATAATAAGCGGAGCGTCAAAAGCGGTCAGCGGTCGCTTTTGGTGCGTAGTTTGACAACAAAAAAGTTTGGAGATTTTCCCAAACTTCTTTTGCTTATAGTTTTCTTTTGGTTACCTTCCTTGCGAAGAAAAGCAACATAACAACACTTTCATTTATCCAATCAGGCGGACTGGAAGAATGAGATACAAAAATTCGTCATTTGTAGTTGGCACAATCACGCAAGGTGTTGATGCACTGTTGAAGCAGATTTTCACAAACTCGTTTGACACAGCCTTCAAACTTTCAAGGAAATAGCGAGGATTGAAGGAAATGACAAGGTCTTTTCCCTGCAAAGTCACCGCAATATTTTCACGGAGATTGCCAAGTTCACTATTTGAAGTAAGACAAATGTTGTTTTCCTTGATTTCAAACTTGACAAAATTGTTGTTGCTTGCTTTTGAAAGAAGGGTTGCTCTTTCAAGAGATTCTTCAAATTGAGCCTTATTGACAGTCACAAAACTTTCAAAGTTGGCTGGGATAATCTGTTTATAGTTGATATAGTCGCCCTCCAAAAGACGAGATGTCACCTTTGTATCGCCAAGGTCAGCCATGATTGTATATTGGTCAATGTAGATGTTGATAATGTCGTCACTGTCGTCGATAAGTTTGCTAAGTTCACTAAGACTGCGAGAAGGCACAACGATTGAGCGGGTTATGTTTGTTGTCACACTTTTTTTGACTTTTGCAAGCCTATATCCGTCAAGAGCAACCGCTTGAACCTGCCCGTCGGCGATGTCAAACAAAACGCCTTTCAAGATTGGACGAGAGTCGTCAACTGCAACAGAGAAGATTGTTTTTGAAACGCAGGCTTTGAAATCTTTTTTAGAAATGCCAACATAGTCTTTGGTGTCAATTCTTTTAAAGCCGGGATATTCGATTGGATTGTAGCATTGAATAACCGAACGACTTTCTTCATATCGAATTTCCATTTGGTTTTTTTCGTTAACTTCAAGTTCAATTGTTGAATTTGTAAGTTTTTTCACAAACTCAGTGATAAATCTGCCGGGAACAACAGTTTCACCTTCAACCTTCACCTGTGCTTTAATTTTCTTTTCGATGGAAAGTTCTGTATCGGTGGCAGAGAGTGTGAGGGTGTCGTCCTCGGCGATAATTTTGATGCCTTCTAGGATTGGATTTGTGATTTTATTTGAGATGGCTTTGCTGACGATAAGAAGAGCCTCAGAAAGTTCAAGCCCTTGACAATTTACTAACATAATAAAAAACTCCTTTGCGATAAACAATAAAATCAAGTCTTACAAAAAATGCGAAAAGCACAAATAAAACTTTACATAATAATTGTATCATTTAATTGCCCACTCGTCAACAAAAATATTGTCAAAAATAAATCTTTTTAAAAATGATTTCTATTTTTCCCAAACAAATTTTTATATATTTTTTCTTTCCGCCCAAATAAAAATGAATAATTTTTTATTGATTGGTAATAATAGTAATAATAATGAGTGTGTAAATGTGGACAACTTTTCTTGTCTACAATATTTTGTGTTTTTGAAAAATTTTATAACCTAAAACATACAATATGTAGTTTTGCCAAATGTGGATAAAAGGTGGATAAAAAATTTTACTTATCCACCTTTCAACATTTTTCTTATTTCGCTTATAAAGTTTTGAGTTTTGATTGAGGTTTTAAGTTGGTCAGTCACTTTGTCACGAGAGTGCATAATTGTTGTGTGGTCACGACCACCAAAAATCTTGCCAATTGAAATAAGTGGCATTTCCAAAATTTCACTTATAAGATAGATTGCAATCATGCGAGGCTCAACAACCTCTTTGCTTCTTTTTTTGCCAACAATGTCCTGTCTTGATATGTCAAAATATTTGCAAACGGTGTCAATAATATCGTCGGCAGAAAGCCCGTCGTTTCTGTCCTCTTCAAGTTGACCGTCGAAAGCCTCCATGGCCTCTTCCATAGTGGCTGAAGTTTTGTTTGAAAGGTTTGCGAGGAAGTATATTTTTGAAAGCATACCTTCAAGTTCTCGGATATTGGTGTTGATTTTTTCTGCAATAAAGTTTATCACATCGTCGTCAATAGAATAGTTTTCCATTTGACATTTTTTTCTTAAAATGGCAATTCGAGTTTCAAGTTCTGGTTGTTGAATGTCTTGGATAAGCCCGCTTGTGAAGCGAGAGCGAAGCCTATCGGCAAGCGTTTCAATTTCCTTTGGTGGGCGGTCTGATGTGATGATAATTTGCTTGTTGTTTTGATAAAGTTCATTAAAAGTGTGAAAAAATTCCTCTTGCGTGCTGGTTTTTTTGGAGATAAATTGAATATCGTCCACCATAAGCACATCAAGATTGCGGTACTTGCTTCTAAATTCTGAAATTGCCTTGTTTGTATTGTTGCTTCCAAGACTTTCAATATAGTCATTTGCAAACTGCTCACAGGTGACATACATAACATTGAGGTTTGGAGAAAATTCCTTCAAATAATTGCCGATTGCATGAAGAAGGTGTGTTTTCCCAAGACCAACACCACCATATATAAAAAGAGGATTAAATTTTTCACCAGGGTGCTCAGCAACTGCATGAGAGGCAGCATAAACAAATTGGTTTGAATTGCCCACGACAAAGTTGTTGAATGTATACTTTGCGTTGAATGGATTTTTTGTCACCTCAACTTCCTTTTCGCCCGCCTGTTCGCCGTGAAGTTTGATGTATTCAATTTCTTCACTTGGGTCAAGCACCTCGATTGTCAAGTCACTGCCAAAAATATCATTCACAGCGGTTGACAGTTTGTCAAAATAGTTGCGTGAAATTTGATTTTTTGCAGAAAGAGTGTTTGCCGCAATCACCAAATGCTTGTTGTCAACAAGGTCAAGCACCTTGATTGGTTTAAACCACATAATAAATGATACATTTGAAACGGTAAGTTCCAATTTGTCAAGCACAGCCTGCCACAACGCTTTTAAATCTCTCATCTTTCCACCTTTTGTTACAAGCAAAAAGGAAAATGCACAAAGCATATTCCTTCTGCCCTTTATATTTATGATTATAATGTGCCTAAAAATAAAAGTCAAGTGTGGGTGCAAGATAAAACAATCGAAACTTTAAGCAATTGAAAGTTTTTTATTTGTGGAAACATAAGCCTCCGTGGCGTCCTCAAAAGCGATGTCTTTTGATGTGAGCGGAAATAACACCCTTTCTGTAATAAAATTTCAAAAATCGATATCTCCTAATATAAAATTTTTTTTTGTTTTTAAGGGAAAAAGGTTGATAATTATTGTAAAATTTCAATAATTTTGTTAAAATAAGATTATGCAGATAAAAAGATTGACACTCAAAGACTACCGCTCATACAAAAACACGACCTTTGATTTTTGTGATAAGGTCAATATTTTGGTGGGAAAAAACGCACAGGGCAAGACAAATGTTGTTGAGGCAATCTTTTTTATGATTATCGGCAAGAGTTTCAAAACTGCCAAAGAAAGGGAAGTTGTTGCGTGGAATAAAGACAACGCATACATCAAAGGAGAGTTTGAAAAAAAATACCGAGATGTTGAAATTGAAATGTTTTTCAGTAGGGAACATAAAAAAGCGGTAAAAATTGACAGCATAGGCATACACAAAATGGGAGAACTCTTAGGCACAGCCAATGCAGTTTTTTTCTCACCCGAGGAACTGAAACTTGTCAAAGAAAGCCCAGAAGAGCGTCGCCGTTTTATCAATGTGGTGCTAAGCCAGACAAATAAAAAATATTTCTATCTGCTCGGCAGATATGAAAAGGTGCTTGCAAGCAGAAACAAACTTTTAAAAAGCACATTCAATATTGAAGAAATAAAAGATACCATAGATATTTGGGATAGGGCACTTGCGGAACTCTCAGCCAAAATATATCTTGAAAGAAGACAGTTTTTGACAGAACTTGCACCTTTTGCCAAAAAGGCACATGAATATCTTTCTAGCGGAAATGAAAAAATTGAAATTGAATATAAATCATCTTTTCAAGGCGACGATTATGAAATCAAAATGCAAAAGGCTCTTGCCAAAAACATAGAAAAAGATTTCAAACTTGGATACACAACCGTGGGGGTGCATCGTGATGAAATCGACATATTCTTAAACGGCGTTGAAGTGAAAAATTATGGCTCACAAGGTCAACAACGCACAACCGCACTTTCACTCAAACTTGCAGAACTTGAATTTATCAAAAACCGTACGGGAGAATATCCAATTCTTTTGCTTGACGATGTTTTTAGCGAACTGGATAGTGAACGCCGAAAAAAACTCTTAAATTTCACCTCAAAAACTCAAACAATCATCACTTGTACCGAATTTGAAAAAACAAAAGACTTTGAGGGGAAAATATTTGAAATAAAAAAAGAAATAATATAATAAAAAATAAAATAAAAATTAAAAAACATTTATCAACCTTTATTTTTCAGGGAAATAAATGTTTTTTATAATAAATTTTGAAATTAAAAAATAATTTCAATAAATATTTTTTAAGTTGTGAATTTTATTTTATTATGCTATAATATTTTTGAGGTTACAAATGCAAAATATTCAAGATAAAATTTTAAAATGCTCTTTGTGTGGGGATTTGCCAAAACTTATTGAAAATTCAGTTCAAATAGGCAGGACAAATTTTATAATCATAGGCGAAAGCCCTGCAAAAGACGGCTGGATTGAAAGCAAAAAGGCTTTTTATAATGTTGGTGGGAAACTGCAAGGAAGCGGAAGAATTTTGCAAAAATTATTAAATAATATAGGGCTTTCAATTGAGGATATATATTTCACTGAATGTTGCAAATGTATCATTGAAGAAAGAAAAAACCTAGAAAAATGTTCAAAAAATTGTATGTCTATCTTGACCCAACAACTAAACAGCCTTCCAGTGGACACTATACTAACAATGGGTTTGCACCCAACGCAGGCAATTTTAAAAACAAAAATAAAAAAGTTTGCCGATTATGTAGGGCGTGAATTTGATGTTACACTTGGCAATAAAACTTATAAACTTATTCCAATATATCACCCAAGTCCACTAAATCCAAAAGGCTATAAAGAGAATGTCCCAATTTTTGAAAGAATAAAAGATATTATAGTTTAAAACATCTATCAAAGTTATCATAAAAAACTCTATCTAGGTGAAAAGCATTTCCAAAAATTCCAATTTGGCGATGCTACAAAACGATAGAGTTTTTTTCTGACAATTTAGTGCTTTTATAGAAGTAAAATATGTCAAATAAATGTTTTTAATAACTGTTTATGATTTTTATAAACTAATAATAATTTTTACTTATTTTAAATATGTATTTTTTATTTTAATAATTTTTTACAAAATTTTTATTTCAAACCCTAATCTTATAAATTTGCATTTTAATATATTTTACCCCAACACTAAATTAAATGCAGGGCGGACTGACAAAGTTTTATCAGGAGGAAAAGTCATACAACAATTATCCATTGTGTCGCTGTATATGTAGTGGTTAATACTGCCACCATAGCTCTTTTGATATCCCCAATACATACTCCATGCAAGATGTTCGGCGGGTTTTGTACCTTCATTTGACACACTGTTTGTGTCGGTCGCTTCGCCCCCTCTCATCATCTTGTAAAATTGAGAGATTGATAAACACCAAAGTTTGTCTTTTTCTGTGCTTGTAAAATAATTGCCAGACAAATCTTTTGGCATTTCGCTTAGCGGGCGTGGGGTGATAAGTTGATAAATTTCATCACTGGTTGAAATTCCCATTTGGGTTAAATAGTCACCATTGATAAAACTTCGCAGTGTGCTTGTATAGTAAAAGATACCTGATTGTGACGCAAAAACAGAATACCCTGTTCAATTTCAAGAACTTATGAAAGAACTTGATAAACTTGACAGCCAAGAACTTCAAAAAATAATCGAAGTGGTAAGACCTATCACCCTTTATAAGAAGTAGAAAAAAAAAGATTTTTAAATCTTAAAAATCGAAAATTTCAATAAAAACGCAAAAAAACACGAAAAAATCGTGTTTTTTTGTTAAATTCTTTAAAATTGATGTGTTTTATAAAAAAAATGTTTAAAAAACTATTCTATTTAAAAATGTTTTTTCTCTCATCTTCAAGTGACAAAATTTTTATATTGTTGATTTCAAGACCATAATAATTGTAAATTGATGATACATCAAGAGTGACAAGTTTTTGGCAGTCAAGCCCTAATTTTTTGCACACATCAAAAATTGCCTTTTCGCTTTCTCCTTCAAATTCAATGTAAGTCGGGATATGTGGCCAGAAGTCAATGTCAATTTCTACGCCATCAAGGATATAACGCAAGCGTCGATTTTCTTGCACGCTTCTTGCGTGATAGCCAAGTTTATTTAAAATTTCATCTGCTATTTCAAAATTGGAAACTATAATTTCGCTCTCTTTCGTCCCAGAGATTGTTTTATCATGGATTTCCTTGATTGTCAGTGTTGTTTCCGCTCCGTTGGTGCGAAGCCGTATCCAACTATTTTCACGCACAGGTGAAAAGTCATAGCAGTTTCGAATTTGAAGCCAGTCGCCGACAAAAGTCGCCCCACATTCTTTTAATTTTTTCAAAATACTTTCAGTGTCACACTCCAAAAATCGTGCTTCAATTTCCGTTTTCATTTTTTCTCCTTTGTATAATTGGTCGCCTGCCAAATTTTATCAATAAAATATGATTTCAATATAATCAAAATAGACGAATTCTTTTATATTCATGATAGATTTTATAAACTTATTTTCCGAGGCAAAACTTAGAAAAGATAAGGTCAATAATATTTTCATTTTCGCATTGCCCGGTGATTTTGCCAAGGGTGTTCCAAAGGTTTTTGATAAGCATTGCAGTTATGTCCATAG
>CAZVYB010000046.1:0-7919 GCA_964631405.1 uncultured Lachnospiraceae bacterium | reverse complement strand
CAGTGGTATCTGTTCCTGTCAATAATTCTTTATGACTTATTCACTTTTCACTTTTACCTTTTCACTTAAAATATTACCCCCCCCCATTGCCACTTTGTCAACTCTTTTTAGCAATTTTTTTTAAATTCCCCTATTTATACAAAACAAAAACCCGAGGTTGTCGGGTTTTTTGTTGTTATTTAGTTGTTTTATTCTTCTGGGTCTTGTTTGTTTGCGTCAACCTGCTCTTCTGTCTGTTCTTTATCTTCATTCACTTCAATTTCAATGATTTCCTCATTTTCAATATCAGTTGCGGTGTCGTCCTCTTGGGTTTCACCGTTTTTAGGCATCGACACAACGCCAAACACCACAAGCACGCCAGCAATTGCCATCACGATATCTGTGACAATTTGCTCTTCCACTGCAAAGCCAAAGCATTTACCGAGAGCGTTTATAAGGACGACGACAGCCCCAGCAAGTGCCGTCCAGAAGCCATAGGACTTAAAGTTTTTCATCTTCCCTCCATACAAGCATTTCTTTGATGTCATTCATATCCTTTCTCACCTCTTCAATAAGCACAAGGTGACGGGCAAGTTCTTCGATTGTTTCTTGATATGCCTCTTCCCTCTTTTTGCTTTCTTTGATTTGTTGAAAAAACAGGACGACAAACAGCATTGCAAAAATGCCATTGCTGACAACAGTTTTTATAAGTTCTGACCAGAAATCCATATTTTCCTCTCTTTTTTGCTTAAATCAAGCATATTTTTTATTTGCGACGCCTCTTTTTCGCGACGCTTTTTGTTCAACAATTCAATATGATTTCTGTAAATGATTTTCATTGCTTAAAACAAACCGCCAAACTCATTTTTCCTATGCTGACCGAGCCAGCATTTTGTGCTTCAATTTTGATTTCAAACTGTCTGCCCAAGAGATTGACAAAAAACTCTTGCACACTTTGTCCTCCTTTGACTGAAAGTTTCCTTTCGCCCATATCACTTGAAATTGTAAAGGTCAAATCGCCCTCACTTTGAATTGAAAGTTTTTGCACATTTTTGATGGTCATTGGCTTTCCAAAATCGGTCACACCACTTTGCCAAAGACTTTCAAACCTTTCACCAAACACCAATCCGTCGTTTGTGATTTGCCCAAGTTTGCCGATATTGTCATGATAAAAGCAAATGGCAATTTTGGACTTATATTTATTTGTAAGGGCAATCATTTCATTGATATCAACCCCACGCAAAATATCCACATGACCGCTGTCAATATCAAGACACAAAAGCACATTGTTGAAATATCCGCTTTCGCTCCCCTCGCAACCAACCTTTTTTCCGTCGCCAAAGTCGCCACGACAGGCAAGGTAATATTTCCCATCAAGACAAGCCCCGAATGCGTGGTGCTGGTTTTGTCCCTTTAAAATACCAAGACAATCAAGGTCAAGCGTTTTGACAGAACTGCCATTAAACGCCTTTATTTCGCACCCCTCCAAGAAATATATTTTATCGCCCGCCTGTGCAATTGAGTCTGGCTCAATGTGCGCGGTGGACTGATAGATGTGACTTATAGCAAACTCCTCATCACTTCCGTACTCGCTGATTTCAGTTATGCCAAAATCACGAAAGATGTATAGATAGTCATTAAAAGAAATAATCTTATTTAAATCGCCACGCTCGTCATGGAAATCGAGATTTTTTGTTTTCTCATCAGTCCAATTCAGAATGTCAGAGTCCTCATTGTAGATAAGCGAACCTCTTGCGTCGGCGGTGATTGCAAAAACCTTGTCATAATGCCTGCAACAATTGATAATTCTTGGTGCGGTATCACTTGTCGTTGTACCACTGCCCGTGACAATCATCAAGTTGTCGCCCTCACCAGAAAGAAGGATTGCGTCCTGTTCTCCCTTGCGATAGTAGGTTGCATATGGCGTTTGGGTAAAATTTGTTGGGATAAGGTTTGTCATCATGCGATCTTGAAAAAGGTCGTCAAAGCAGGCGTATCCCTCGTCATTGAAGTAGAAAAGATAGTATCGGTCATTGTCTGTTATGTTGTTAAACCACTTCAATTTCCATAGAGTTTTCACCTGCGTCCCGTACACGGGAATAACAACATCATTTTCAAGGTCGTCATAGTTCTGGGGCATTGCGAAATCACTTATCCCCATGCCACAACCAAGAATGCCACGCTCTGTGGTGAAGTTGAAGCATTTTTGTCCCCTTCCAAGCGTCAGGGTGCTGGCGTCCTTTTGGTCGTTTATCCCCTCGCCGAAGAGGTTAAACTTAAAAACTTTTCCCTCTTCTTCGTCCGCTCTAAACCTTTTCAGTATCACAGCCACCTCCTGCCCGCAATACGCACAGAAGATTTTTTAGGTGAGAGCAGTTCAAGACTGCTTTTAAACCTCTCTTCCCAAACTTGTGCATCGCTGTAAAGACCTTTTTTGATAAAAAATTCTCTTGCAATGCCATATGCAAACACCCGCTCAGGAAGGATTGAAGAAAACTCGTCTTGACATGAAAGCACTTCTGGGCAGACGCTGTACCATACCTCAACATCTCCCGCAAGTGCCACAAGATAGTCGGCAAAAACCTTATATTTCACTCCCCGCCCATAGCCGTCTTTGACAGCCAAAATAGCGGTTGGAGAGAAGGAAAATTGGGTGAAAGGGATTTTAAAATTCTCAGTTTTAAGTTTCTCAACCTTGACAATTGGCACTGCCAGTGAGGAAATTTCTTGGTGGATAAGATTGAAAGAGTTTTCAAGTTCAACCACAAGCCCCTCCTCGCTCTCGTCAAGAGTTTCACCGTCTGCAAGTTTGGTTGCAAGGTCATCTTTATCCAAAAATTTAAGACTTAGTTTTAAAATATCAATTACTCGCATAGTTTCTCCTCAAACAAATTTATCTGTTCTTTTAGCATTTTGTTATAAAGAAGGTCATTTTGCCTGTCGATTTCACGCAAGATTGCCTCCATGTTTTCCACACGGGTTTTGAGTGCAAAAGAAATCGTCCTCTCGTCCAAAACCCCATATGGCACTTTAAAGCAATATGTGTTTTTTACCTGCCCCGAGGAATGCACTTCATAACAACCTTGGTCTAAATTGAAATATATTTGATAAGTTGGGTCAATTTCTTTAAGGCGTTGTGCAATAAAAAACGGGTCATGCTCGATTTTCAGTAAATTCGCCAAAATATCCTCCTTTTTTATGTTAAAAAGGGCAAAAAACCGAAAAATATTGTGTTTTTTGCCCATATTTCAACATTTGTTATGCATTAAATGGATTTGTTACGGTTGATTTGATACCAGAAATTTTAGCCTGTCCACATGGTTTGTCGCAGATAAGTTCTGCATATTTCACAAGTGTAGCACTATAAGTTGGATAGCCTTGATTTTGTTTCAAAATTCTTCCGTCCTCGCCTTCAAGCCATTTCCAGTCGCAAAGTTCATGCATAGTGAAGTCGTTGGTGTTAAGAAGATACATTGTATCCTCGTCCACAAAACGGTCAGCCACAACAGGGATACCATTGTGAGTGATAGTTTTAAATCCACCTTCAAGTTCTGTGATGTCGATGTTGCGTCTGTAAGCACCGAGATATTCTTGATAAGCCCTGCGAACAACGCTTGAACAGGTGATAAAGTTGATTTTAGAGTCAACATTCATGTCAAGGAAGTCGATAGCCTCTTGAATGAGAATGTCAGAGATTTCAGTAGAAGTGGTTGAAGTGTATGGTTTAAGCCAAGGACGCTCGGTCTTGCTTACGCCATAGATTGTGTCTTGACTTTCGTCGAAAATTCTGCCAAGACCGCTGATTTCATAGCCTTTTGAGCCTTGAACATAAAACTTGTCGCCAGAAGCGATTTCGGCGTCGCCCTCAAAGGTGAAAGCCTTGTTTACCCTGTCAACATAAACAACCTTGATAGGTTGGCTGTTTTTCTTAGTTTCGCCAGTGTAAACATCAATAAGCATACCCTCGATAAGATTGTTCACCTTGTCGCAGGTGATGGTTTTTCCACTCACGCTAGACACTGTTGCGATAAGCCCAGAGCCGTCGCCATACAACATTCTGCCAAGGTTGAAGGCAGAAGCCTTGACAAGCCCCTCCATTTCGTCATTCAAGAGATTGACAAAAGCACCAATGTTGTTTGCTGATGCACGAACGGCTTTGTCAGAAAGTTCAATTTTGCCATAGAGGTTTTTAAGTTCAGCCACAAATTGAACATATCCATTGCCCGAAGAAGTAGGCAGGGCGTCAGTTTCACTGCCCGCACCGATACCGCCATTGATGCCGAACGGAGCAAGTTTTCTTACCTCTTTGCCCCAAACATCTTTGCTAGAATGTTTGATTTTTGCCAAAAGCGGGTTGGCATTTACATTAAGTTGATTTGCCACAACGCCAAGATAGACATCTTTAAGAGCGTTTTCGGCTGTTTTTAAAGTTACCATTTTTTCTCCTCGTTTTCTTAAAAATTTTGTTTTTTCAAAGAAAATTTGCAAAAAATCATTGATTTTCGTCGAAAAATGATGTTTTTAAGATAAATTATCACCCTTTTCGTCGAATTATGTTGCTTTCGTTTAGAATTTGTCACATTCACGCAAAAGCGTGAAACTTTCATTTATTTTTCAAACAAAATCGTCGAAATATGTCTTTTATGAAAACATTTTGTCCACCAATTTTTTTGCATCAACAAGGGTTTTAGGGGCATCAGGCACAACGCCCGACACCCTTTCGCCCCCCTGCGACGACATGACATATGGTGGTTTGCTTTTTGACAATTCTTGCAAATAGTTTTCAATGATTTTGTTTTTTACATTTTCATTTGACAAAACATATTGATTGATGACTTGGTCGCTTTTCTCCCCCTCTTTCAAATGCCCGAGGAGGACTTTTGCCCATGCGACCTCATATGGGTTTGTGGTATTGTGATTTGCCGAGTCAACCATTTGCTTGATTTCCTCCGCAAACCCTTCTGCCTCACGATTTTGCAAAAGGAACTGCCCCATAGCCTCCTCGCTGACGACAGGCTGATTTTGGGTGACCGCCACGCCGTCGTCGAGAGGACTATCAGTTTTGTCTTTTTTAAGTTCGCTCAGCAACTGACACTTTTTGGTAAACTCCGCTTGCAGACTGTTGTACGCGTCCATAAGAGCCTGCACCGACTTAAATTTGCCAAGAGCGTCAGTTTGTTGAGAGCCGATTTCGCCCACGACATCATTTTCCAAAATATCCTCATTTGCTCCGTTTAAAGCGAGTGCCGGCGTTGTAATCGGTTGTTCTCTGTTTTCTTCCATACTATTTTACCTCCAAATATTTTTTGTGATTATTTATGTGTTTCAACATAAATTCTTCAATTTTTTTGCTTTTTTTGCTTGATTTTTCAAAATCTTCACCAAGCATAAATGCGATATGCTCGTTTATGTGAAGTTCATGATTGTCAATTTCGCAGACATCGCAGGTGTCACCCCCAAGAATTTTAAGGTTTTCATTGCCCGCCTTTTTGATGTGAAGTTCTCCCACATCTTGTGCATTGTCCCAAACGCCCATGCCCAGCATTTCAAGAATTTTGCACTTCATTTTGTTTGAAAGAGTGCCGTTTTCGTCATACAACACACCTTTGTCAAGAAGGGTCATGATAAGTTCCCGTCGCTGAGAAAGCGATTGCAGATTGTCTGTGGTGTTTTCAAGCACGATGTCCTCACTTGTGATGTCGGCAGAATTGAAATAGAACATTTCCACCTGCCCATTTTCGCCAATGATGCGTGCAAGCCGTGGCAGAATGGCAAACTGCTTATAAAGCCTAAGCACCATTTGTGCAATTTGAAGAGTCGCCCCCTTGATACTTTCAATTGATGCGTTGAGTCGTGTTTCGTCCTGCGAAATCATAAGTTCCAACGCAACACCACTTATCTGCGAAGAGATTGCATTGTTGCCAACAAGGTCGTTTATGCCCGAGATTTTTGAAAATTCTTCAAGAAGCATCTCCTCTTCGGCAAGTATCCCACTTGGCAAACTTTCACCCTGCAAATACTTTGGCTCGTTTGCCCCCTGACGATAGACTAAAACCTTGCCCGGACAAAGCCCCTCGTCCTCCAAATTGTCGAGGTCAACAGAGCCGTCCTCAACACTGAGTACCCCCAAAGAAAGACGATTGATAAACTCATGCTTGCGATTTTTGACGGCATTGTAAGCCCTTTGCACAGGGATAAGCCTTTCAATCACACTCGTTCCCCAGAAGCAACCCGCCTGCGGAACGCTGACCTGCTTGATAAAAGGATAAGCCCTTTCTCCGTCATGCCCGACAGCAAAAGGGAGGTCGCCGTCAAAGACAAGCTTGTCCCCCGCAACAATCGTCAACCTGCCATTTGGCATACTTTTGGTTGGCTTTTGATAGCGTTCCACAACCACACAACCAGTTTTGACACTTTCAAACATTTTGGTCGCAGTGCCATAGAAACCAAGCCCACCAATCGCACTGTCCACACTGTCAAGACTGAAAGTGTTGATTTTTTCCTCTTCAACATCAACGCCATACAAACTCTTGACCTCACTCACCGAATAGGCTTTTGCATGAATGATACTTTGGCAGTCGCAAATCTCCTCACAAACCAAGCTGTCAGGATAAATTTCAAAAGGACTGACAACCGAAACCTCAACCTCGCCACAGCGAATGGCGTCGCCATTTTCGCCCAAACCTACAACCTGACCAAGAGAGGAATTCCAGCCAATTTTGTAAAAACAAGTTCCGCACGCCTCAGCCCACTTGATGCCCTGACTTATTTTGTCGTCAATGGCAAGTTTGCTTTTGACAGCATTGTAAATCTTTTTGCTCACCTTGGCGGTTTGCTTGTCCCTCTCGTCATTCGTGGCAGGAATGATGTTGACATCAGGCTTGACCTTGGAAAGTTTTGCAAAACGAGTGTCATAAACAGGTGCAATGTGATTGAAAACCTCCCTCTCCTGCCAAAAATACTGCCTGTCCGCCTCTTCCAACTGCCCGCCATAACCAACCGAACAATATTGATTTCCCATAAGGAAATTCAGGTTCATCTGCCAAATAAGGTCATACCCCTTGCGAGCAGACGCCCGACTTTTGAAGTCCTCTAAGACCTCATTCACAATTTTTTGATTTTTATCTTTCATTTTTCACCCTCAACTTACTATTTAATTTGAAAGGACTTTTCAGCCCCTTAGGAACTTGCATTTTGGCAATCGCCTCATACATACCCCTCAAACAATCCTCGCAAAAACATAAATCACGCCTAAGCACCCCCTTAGTGGAAAAGGAATACTTTGCCCTGTTGTTGCACCCAAGAAAATCACATTTTGCAAGGTGCTTACATTCATTTATCTCCACCATCTTCCCCCTTTTTTATCGCCTGCAATAAAGCCAACCGCTCGCTGGCAAGAGCGTCATCACTCATGCCCCCAACTTCCTCCTCATAAGTTTTGTAATAGCGTTCCAAAAGCACTTTTACCGCCGAGATGTCCGCCCCATAATGCTTTTTGGTGACCTTTTTCTTAGATAACACCGCCTTGCCATTATTGTAGGAATATTCCTCAACAACATCACTGGCTCGATAACCTAACGCCTTTTTCAATAACGCTTTTTTGATTTTGTCCTGCTCGCTCACACTTGCTCCTTTTGCAACCTTCGCAGACATTATATAAACCCCAACCGGCCAATTTCAATGTTGACTGACAAAAATTTTCAAATAATTTTAGAAAACAAAAAAACCGAGCCTTACGCTCGGCGAGGGCAGTTATGCCCTTTCTGTCGTTTGCTTTGTCTAAATTCCCGATTTCCCCATTTCCGTCAATTCTTTTGACCCTCTTCCGCTTCTGCGAAGCACCTTCCCCCGAGGGGGAAGAAAAAAATAATTTATTTGATTGACAACAAAAAAGCCGTCCCTTAATTTTAAGGGAAGGTGTCCGCAGGACGGAAGGGATT
>CAZVYB010000045.1:0-8028 GCA_964631405.1 uncultured Lachnospiraceae bacterium | reverse complement strand
TTGTTTTCTGCGTCCCCCCGCTTGCAGCAGTGTACCAACCTGCAAATGTATAGCCCGTTCTCGTTGCACTGCTGAGTTTGTATCTATCATAATATTTGACGGTATTCTTTGACGAACCGGTCAAAGTCCCACCATTTGCGTTATAGGAAATCGTATAGGTCTTGGCAGAAAAATAGCAATAAAAACTGCCATAAAAGTCGTCCCATACCAATGCACCGAAATATCCCTCATATCCGCTTGTATATGAACTTGGAGATGACGAAGCATAAAAGCCAGAAGTGGCACTGATAGAAGGAGTGACCGAGCACCACCAATCCTTCCAAACAAAAGGATTGTTGTTTGTGACTGTATATTTGCATGACGCCGAGCCTGATGTGGTGTTTGTTGAAGTAGAGCCAGACCAAGAGCCACCACTGCCCGTCCTTGAAACAGAAATTGTGCCAATTGCACCTGAATATGTATCACCACCAGCACCTACATAATTGCCCGTTGTATTTCCGTTTTTACTTCCTGAAATATACGCCGAAAAGGTGAATGTGAATGTAACTTCTCCGGCATTTGGTTCTTTTGTTTCTTTGTTTGAGTTGAATACGAAAAAAGAACCTAGCATCAGCATAAACAATGCCAGAATTGCAACAATGAATATTTTATGTTTTGCAAAAAAGTTGAACAATTTACCCCCCCCCAATAAAAATGGGTGTGTATTATGTATCTTGTTTAAAGTATAACGAAATATATATCAAAAAACAAATCTTTTTTCTCTTTTTTGTACAAAAAAGGTCAAATCGACAAAAATAGTGCAAAAAATACAAAAATCGGGCTTATTTGCCCGATTTTAGGTAATACATACAATTTTTATTCAGCGTCGGTTGGCTCTTCGTCAAACTTTGCAATTGCTTCTTGCAATTCTTTGATTTCTTCTTTGATTTCTTCATTTTGTGCTGAAAGCAAAGTGAAAATCTTTTCAAGAAGAGGATATCGTTCTTCATTCTTGCTCATCACTTCTTGGCAGTGTTGAACTGAAAGTTTAAGTCCGTCGAGAAGGTCAAGGTCCTCAGCCAATTTCTTTGCCTTTTCTTCGTCTATATCAGCATAATTGTTTACCCCGTAAAGTACAACTTTTTGTTTTGCAACAAGTGCCTCTTTTCTGCGAAGTTTGTTTTCGTCTTTTTCAAGAGTTTTCTTTACCCTTCTGAGTGGGATAAACTCTTTTTTGCACTGACGAAGGTCTTTTTCGTTTTCCTTAAGTCTTTCTTGTTCGCTTGCAAGACGCCCTTCAAGTTCTGCCTTAGTCATGCCGGCAAGTCTATCAGGAAGCACTTGGGTTGCTGTCACTGCAGGCTCTTCAACTGGTACTGATGTTGGTGCAACTTCTTCCTCTTCTTCAAGGTCAACAGACTCCTCTTCTTCAGCCTCTTCTTCCTCTTCCTCAGCAGACTCTTGTTCCTCTTGCATTTTGGCAAGTCTTGCCATAAGTTCTGCTCTGCGTTGTCTGATAAATTCGGCAGTGTCGTCCTCTTCCTTTTCCTCTGGTGCAGGTGTTGGTTCTTCCTCCTCTTCCTCGGCAGGTTCTTCAACTGGTGCAGGCTCTTCAACCTTTTCTTCCTGTTTTTCTTCCTCTTCTTCAAACTCTTCTACAACAGCACCATCGTAAAGAATTGGTGCAATGTCTGGGTCTTTTTTCGCTTCCATAGCGTTTTCAAGAGATTCAACACGCTCTGCAAGTGCTTTTTGCTCTTTAAGTTGTTTTTGGTTGATAGCGTCAACATCTTTTTTCTTGCCAGCAAGACCCATAAGAAGGTCGCCCATAAAGTAGAACAAGAAACCACCCGCAACGATAATTCCAAGAACAACAACAATTGTGATGATAACTGAACTTGACATAACTTTTTCCTTCCTTTTTATATTTTTTAGCGGTGATAATCAAAACTTGCCACCTATCCGCCAATTTTGGTGGAGACGGAGGGATTTGAACCCTCTTCCGAAAAACTCGCCTAAAATCTTTCTACACGCTTAGTTTATGCTTGATTTTCACAAATGGTTTAGCCATAAACAACTTTCCGCTTGCTATCCTTTAAAAACTTGCAACCAAAAGCAAAGGAAACCTTGGGTTGTAGAGCACCGAATTATTCTCCTCTATCAAACTGGTGAGAATGGAGAGGATAGGTCAAAAATTTTAAGACCGATTTTTTTTTGTTCGCTTAGGCTGCGCAAGCAACGCTTGGCATACGAACTACATTTTCGTTTGCGTTTATTTGCAATTAGCCTCTTTTTAGGTGAAGGCAAGACACCGCGTGCTTTGCATTTTAAACAATGCTCCCCGTCGAGACCAATAACGCCCCCAAATGGGTTTTAACCGCCCTTTATTGCTCGGTCAATGTCCCGCTTGACTTGTCGTTCTCGCAGAACCTGTCTTTTGTCATAAAGTTTTTTACCCTTTGCAAGACCGATTTCAATCTTCACCTTCCCTTGCGAGAAGTAGGCTTTTGTTGCAACAATTGAAAAGCCTTTTTCAAGAACCGCCCTTTCAAGTTTGGCAATTTGTGCTTTATGCAAAAGCAACTTTCTTGTTCGCCTTGTGTCGCTGTCGCTGGTTTGATTGTTTCCCCAAGGTGCGATATAGCAATTTCTCAGTAAAGCCTCGCCGTTTTTGATTGCGACATAACTTTCACTTAAACTGATTTTGCCCGCACTGACAGACTTAATCTCGCCACCTTTCAGTTCCACGCCCGCTTCAAGTAAGTCTGAAACGAAGAAATTGTGTCCTGCTTTTTTGTTTGTTGTGATTATCTTCATCTCGCCTCCTATTATATCATTGTAATTTGCCATTTTCAATACCCAATTTTAATTTTTTTGCGTTTTTTAAGCAAAAATTTCAAAAAAATGGCGTTTTTGATGTTATTTTACGAAATTTCAACACAATTATATCATTTGCTATTCAGTTTGGCAACAAAAAAGCAAATGATTTTACCTTGCCCGCATAAAACACCCACTTGCTTTTTCTATTACTCTATTCGCCAGTCTAGTTTTTCCCTATTCTACATCAATTTCTTCTTTGGTCATAGCATAAATTGACTTATCTTCTTCCCTATATAAATTGATTATGTCTTTGCCCTGCTTAATCGCATAATTTACCGCTTTCTTCGCCCCGCTTCTATACTTATCCATATCTACATAACAAACAATCAAATCACTATCATCAATCATCTTTCGATTTGATACAATAATTTTATTTTTGAAATGCACTTCTTCTATATCGTATATCATAGTATCACAACCTACACTTTTATAATATTCAATATTGTTGTAACCAACTCTGCCTTTTTTTAATACTGCTAAACTTGTGAGAACAATGGAAATTCTTATGCCTTTGTCTAAATTTGTTTTGTAATATAAACAACCTGACAGAGCCATGCTATCAAATTCCCCATGTATGCCAATTAAAAACTCCCTATATCCTTTCTTTATTTTTTCTTTTAATATTTCCATAAGTCGCTTCTTTATTTCATCGTAATTAAATATTTCTCTATGACCAAAAAATGTGATTGTTTTATTCATAATACATCTCCTCTATCTTATTATAACACAAAATAGAAGATATATCTTCTGTTTTCTACAAATTGTTTTGCTAAAATTATAGAAGATATAACTTAGGGAACAATGGATATATGAAATTAGAAGAAGCAATCACAAAAAGGATTTACGCTTTATGCGAAGAACGCAATATAAGTCCCAATAAATTAGCTAGGCTTGCTGGTATGCCTGCGGGCTCTTTGAAAAGTATTTTTTATGGAAAAAGCAAAAATCCTGGCACAAGAACAATCCTTGATTTATGCCAAGCATTGGATATTTCTATATACGATTTCTTCAACGACCCACTCTTCAAAAATAAAGATATAGAAGGAACTTACTAAAAAAAGACTAAACACAAAATAGTATCTAGTCTTTTTTTATTTAAAAATATAAGCAAGAGTTTTTCTCTTTTTATAAATCTTATCAAACAAATCTTTCAAAAGCGAAATCTATCTTTCTTGTATAGACATTTGATGCAACAAGTTTGACCTCAACTCTATCGCCGACGGCAAAGGTCATTTTGTTGCCTTTAAGTTTGAGTTGTTTTTCAAAAAGCAAAAATCCGCTATCTGGCAGGTCCTCGATTTTGATAAGACCTTCAACGGTGTTGTCAAGTTCCACAAACACGCCAAAGTTTGTCACAGAAGAAATAACGCCTTCAAAGTTTTCCCCTACATGAGGCTTCATAAGGTACGCCTTCCAAAGGTCGTCAACCTCACGCTCTGCCTTATCTGCATTTTTCTCTGTAAGACTTGACTGCTCTCCACTTTCAAATGTGAAGTCGATAAGGTCCTCCTTTCTTTGTGGAGAAATGTCCTTCTTTTTTAGCATTTCTTTGATAATTCTGTGTATTGTAAGGTCTGGATATCTTCTTATTGGTGAGGTGAAATGGCAATAATATTTGAGAGCCAACCCAAAGTGTCCAAGGCACTGGTTTGTATATTTTGCCTTTTGCATAGAACGCAAAATCACCTTATTGACTGTTTCGGTGAATGACTGACCTGCGGTGAGAGCAATCAGTTGTTGATAAAATTCTGGGGTGATAACCTCCGGCACTTTTGGCGTTTTGACATTCAAGCCTTTGAGATAGTCCATAACTCCGTACACCTTTTCTTTACGAGGGCTTTCATGCACACGATATACAAAAGGTATATCTCTATCACAAAACTCTTTTGCAACTGTTTGGTTTGCAAGCACCATAAAATCTTCAATAAGGCGATGTGCGTCATTTCGTTCTCGACGCTCAAACCCAACAGCCATTCCTTTATCGTCAAAAACAAATTGAACTTCTGGAATTTCAAAATCAAGGCAACCATTTTTACGATTTTTCTCTTGAATTTTAAGAGAAAGTTCATGCATGATTTTAAGTTCTTCCGCCACACTCTCGGTTTTTTCGTCAGCCTTTTCACCGACAAGCACCTTATACACATTTGTATAATTGAGGCGGGCAACACTTTTTATCACGCTTTCATAAATTTTATGTGACTTGACATTTCCGTTTTTGTCAACCTTCATTTCACAAGTCAAAGTCAGGCGTTCTACCCCCTCGTTAAGAGAGCATATTCCGTTTGAAAGTTCTTTTGGAAGCATTGGCAAAACCGAGGTAGGGAAATATACACTTGTACCTCGATTATAAGCCTCTTCGTCAAGTGCGGTTTCATATTTGACATATTCGCCAACATCGGCAATATGCACGCCAAGAATATATCCGCCATCGTCAGTACGCACGATTGAAATTGCGTCGTCAAGGTCTTTTGCGTCCTCGCCGTCAATTGTGAAAATCACCTTATCCGTTAGGTCGACCCTTCCTTTTTTTTGTTTTGCAAGCACCTTTTGAGGAAGTTTTTTTACCTCCGCTTCAACCTCGCTTGAAAAAACTTCATAAAGTTGATGGTCACGAATTATCGCAAGTTCACACGCCTTGATATCGTCACTTTTGCCCAAAACCTCGGTGACCATTCCGCTGAGGTTTGCCTTATTGCGAATAACCTTGATGACAACCCTGTCATTTGGAGAATATTTAATACCGCAAGAAATAAGTTTAAATTTGAATGGAATATGGTTGTTGTCTGGTTCTAAAAATGGCACGCCATTGACCTTGGTCACAACGCCTGCAACATAGGTGACAGGTTTAAAAACAGACACCACCTGCCCATCACTGCCTTCTTCTGTTTTTGAAAGAATTTTGATGATGACCTTGTCGCCGTCGATTGCATTTCCCGTCATGTTGGCAGGAATAAAGACATCATTTTCCTCGCCCTCGACATCAACAAAGCCAAAGCCCTTTGAATTGCCAATAAAAGAGCCTCTCACATATCCATGCGACGGAATGGTGATAAACTTTCCCTTTTTTATCTCAAAAATCTGCCCCTCGGCGACCAATTTATTGAAATCTTTTTGTACCTCTTCCATAGGAATATTATATGTGTTTGCAATAAAAGAAAAAAGATTGCCCAGCCCCGAGAAAGCCAAGCCATCTTTTTCAAGCAAACTTAAAATTTTCTTTTTTGCAATCATATTATCTAATTCCCGCAATAAGTTCTGTCACAAAGAATGTAATCACACAAACAAAGATGATAACCGCCATCGCAATTGTAATTCTCTTCAAAATGCTGTCACGAGATGCACCTTTGTTTTGAGAATAATAACTTTCTTGCTTTGTGCCGGTGAAGGCGTCGAGATTATCGCTTGAATTGTTTGATTGCATAAGTGTTGTGATAATCATAACAATTGCACTTGCAACGATAATTCCGAAAAGCACATAACGCAAAACAGGCAAAACCTTTGTTGCGAAATCACTTGCAAGTTCGCCGTCAAGAAGAAGAGATGTAAACAACTTATTCATAAAAACTCCTTTTAAAAGCCTTTTTTATTCTATAATAAAATACTAAACCAGACGATGAATAAAACGAAAACAATCAGCATCAAGATTTGTCCCCACTTGATGACAATCTTAGTTTTGTTGATTGACGCCCTAAGGATATTAGACAAAAGCCCAAGAGCAATCACTGAGAAGGCAACAAGAAGGATAATCAGCCAAGTTTCGCCAAGCCCCTCACGAATAGCCACGCCCCAGTCATCAAACCAGTTGCAAAGTAAACTTACCATAAAAAACCTCTCTTTGCAAATCATTATAGCACGATAAGGAGAAATTTGCAATAGGCAAAATAGCCCTTACGGCTAATAGGCTAACTACTATTATAGACATTTTTGCAGTTTAGTCAAACAAAAAAAGATTGTTTTTGAAAAATAAAGCCCATAAAGAAAAAATCTCCCCGAAAAGGAGAGATTTTGAGTATAATTTTTGAAAAAATTATACATTAAGAAGACGCATAATTCTGCCATTGACAATCATAAGGATAAGGTCAATAAGCCAGATAAGGTTCCAGCCGAGAACGAGTCTCAAAATGCCAGCAACTATTTTGCCTTCTTTAAATCTAGTTACGATACCGCAGATAAGAGCAGTGATTGGGATAATAGCAAGGATAATGCTTACCAATCTGCCAAGTCCGAAGTAGTCTTTGCTTGATTTAGCCATATCTTTGTCCTCCTGCATATATTATATCTTAAAAAAACTATAAATACAATCATTTTTTGCAAAATTTTTACATTTTTTGTCAAGGATTTTACAAGATTTCCCAGTCGATATTAACTTGTGCTTCAAAGGAGAGGTCGTCAACATTCATGTTGTCAAAACTATCAACACTCGCCATTTCACAATCCATTTTTGCCATTTTGCTTACACAACGCTCCCCACGAGAGCCATAATCAAAACGCACCATGTTGTAACTATGAGAAATAGAAAGAATTTTGCCAAGTTTCACGCCAGACGCCTCAGCCAGAATCTCGGCGTCAGCCTTTGCATTTGCTACGGCACTTGCAAGAAGTTTCTCTTTAATCCCCTCTTGATTTTTTAGGGTGAAATTGATGCGAATGTTTGTCTTGTCAAGGCAGACAGACACCTCACTGAGGACTTTGCCCAAAAATTTTGTGTCATATGGGAAAGATACCACCATGGAATAATTGACAGCATATCCATCAAAAAGATATTCCCAATCGCCATTTTTGTTGCGAACAGATTTTGTTTTTTGGCTGATTGAAAAGTTTTTGGTGATAACATTTTTGTCACCAATGCCAAGCCCCGCAAAAACCTTTTTCAACGCACAGACCTTGTCGTCGGCTTTTTGAAGTGCAGTTTGCTCTTTCATATCGCTTTCAGCCACGACAAAAGAAAGTTCAATGGTGTCTGGTGCAACAGAAACCCTACCCTCGCCTGTAATTCTGATTATTCTTTCCATAATTTTATCCTCCTTATATGTAAGAATTTTTACGCAGTTATTATAACACATATTGGAGAATTTTGTATATAAAATTAAAAAAAATATAAATGACAAAAAAGCAATTTCACCCACGCAAAGGGTGAAATTCATTGAAAAAAGCACTCTCAAACGAAAG
>CAZVYB010000044.1:6068-8072 GCA_964631405.1 uncultured Lachnospiraceae bacterium | reverse complement strand
GACACTAACGCCAGTGCAACAGTGGATTATGACTTTGATTTTGATTTGAGGGACGAAACTGCACCAGAACCAATTTTGAAACAAGATGCAAATGGTTTTTATGTAACTATGGGCACATACAATGATACTGATGTAGTTTGGCGACTTGTAGGACTTGACGGAGAGAAATTCACAGGCTCAACCGCTCCAACCTCAGGCACGGGAACATTCTTTTTGGAAACATGTGTTTCTTATAGCGGAGGGACGGAAAGCCCAAAGGATTATGCTACAAACGCAGTTTTTTCTTTCTTGTCTGGTGAATATGTGACCAAAATGGGGATTGAAGAGAGTGATAAGATATATAGTTCAATCAGTGCAAGAGATGTGCAAGATTTATATGTAGATATAGGTTGGGCAACTAGTCTTGGTGGAAGCGGAAACTATGCTCCTCCAACTGGAACGACACAAAATGCACCTTATACAATTACCACAACTGCGGAAGGTTCTGCAAAACTTTGGCTTATGAGTATAAAAGAACTTTATACCATTGTTGGTGGTGGTGAATTAGGCTCAGATGGGACAATCCCTACTACTTGGAGTAGTGAAGTGCAGTCAAATTTAATGTGGAACGGCTATGAGACTTATTCTACTAGAACCCCGTACTATAATGTAGTCAATCAAGGTGACACTAGTTGCGTTTACGGCATCAATACAAATGGAAACTATAATAATCTATACAGTTTTGCGTACACTGTTCGTCCTGCTTTCAATATTGAATTTTAATAAAAGGATATTTCATTGTTGATTTTGCTGATTAGAATTATTCCATAAATCGTGTTGAGGTTTTTTGTCAAAAATTGTTGATTATTGTTGGTTTGTATGCTACAATGGGGTCAACAAGGGGGCATTATGGCAGTAAAAGAATATAAGCAAATCAATGTCAAGGAAGAGTTGACCGAAATGGGGTTTGTGAAGGAAGGGTTGATTGCCTTTGGTCAGTCCAAAATGGGCGGTGCTTGGGGGGTGATTGGCATGGCGATTGCCAATGCAACAGCAACCTACTATGCAATTGTAAAAATCAACGACAAAATCACCATCATACCTTATGAAACTCACAAAATCAACTATGACAAAGCGGTTTCTTATCCAAAAGATGACATTGTCAAAGCAAAGGTATCTGGTGATGGATATTTCTTGTATCGCAAATTGAAAATTTGGACGAAGGACGGCAAAAAGCACAAATATTTTATCACAATAGGGAAGAGCGAAGTTCAAAAGATGTTGGAACTTTTGGAAATCAAATCTAAATAAAACGAAAATTTATTTTAGAAGAAGAGGGCAAACACCCTCTTTTTTCATTAAAGATACTTTAAATTTTTTGTAAAACTTGCAACAATAGGTGGATTGTGATATAATCAAAACATATAGAAAAACTCAAAAGAGGGGGCAAATAATGTCTATTAGAGATAAATATGTACGCCTAACATGGATGCATGTAGGAATGTTTTTAATTATAGGTTCAATTATCATGATAGTATTATCTATAATGTATACAGTGCATATCAACGATTATAAAAAGGCAGTCAGCGTTGAAACGACTGCTCAATTAGTAAGATTTGTTGAAGTGGAAGAAAACCAAGAAGGTAGGTATGCCCCAGAATTTAAATATGAGGTCAACGGCGATGACTATTTTGTGAAATCAAAATACCAAACCCCAGAAAAACTTTATAAAGGAAATGGGCTTGGCTATATAGAAACAATTAAATATAACCCAAAGAAGCCAGAAGAAAGCGTGATAGTGGGAGAAGAACCAGATTCAGCCGTTTGGTTTATGTTGATTTTTATTGGTTTGTTTTTATTAGGAGTGTTGATAGTTGTACTTTGTATTAAAAAGTTTGTAAATTTAGGAAGGAAATCAAGCATGATTTAGGTTTTATTTAAGTTTTAAAAGAAGGGAAAAGTGTATTTTTGAGGTAATTATGGAAAGCAAAAAGAAATATGTTTTAAAGAAAGATGTTGAAGGTG
>CAZVYB010000044.1:0-5968 GCA_964631405.1 uncultured Lachnospiraceae bacterium | reverse complement strand
GAGGTAATTATGGAAAGCAAAAAGAAATATGTTTTAAAGAAAGATGTTGAAGGTGTGGTCAAGTCTGCTGACGGGACGGAAAATGGTGAGCATATTTTTGATATGATAGAGCGTGCGGAACTATGTTATGCAAACATTCAGGACAACACCGACCTTTGTGTAAGCCTTTTTAAAATGAAAAAGGACATTGACGAGGACGAGAATGACGCCATGCAACTTCTTTGTGAGGACTGCATTGTTTTTGAGAGGCGTGCGGGAGAACTTATGGGGGAGATTGATTTTTACAAAGACAAAATTGCTAGAGGCGAGAGTGTAAGTGAGGGGAAAATTGAGGAAATTTTGAAGGAAATTTTGGTGATTGAATTGCACTCAAAAGACACCATGGAAAAACTTATTCAAAATAAATAAATAAAAGGGGAATGATGTTGTCCGTTTTAATCAACCAACATCAAATTTTCTCCTTTTTTTTGTTTTGTTTTTTTGCAAAAAAATATTTTATTTTTTTTATCTATTTTAATTTAATTATATACAATTTTTCTGCACATATTTTTGTTTATTACCCTTTATTTTTCAGGCAAAGAAAATGACGCAATGATGGGGGCAAAAATTTATTTTACGACGGCAAAACAAAGTATATTTTTTGCTATTTTTTTGTGATTTTTATATAATTATTTTGTAATAAAAAAAAGAAAGGAATTTAAGAAAAATGAAGGATAATTTTATCAAAAAATTCGCACAAAAATTGAAAAGGAAATTTAGTTTTCGTGGTGATTTTGCGGGTGAGAGCAATGTGTGTATTAAGGTCTTTAATTGTGTTGAGGGTGATGTGTTTTTGGAAAATAAAAACCTGTTTGACCGCAAGCAAAAGGCGGTCATTTTTTATGACGAGGGGCAGTTGTTGGGCAAGGGCTTAGCAGAGCGAAAGGAAATGATGTTTGAAAAAACAAACAAAATCATCGAATGTGAAAATATTTTTGAAAGGTGAAATTTGTTTTGATTTTTTATCTGCTTATTGTATAATAGCCTCAAATAAAGAGGTAAAAAATGGCATCAAAAGAAGAATTTTTGGAAATATTTTATGATATCGACCGTGAAGGGGCGGACAAACTTTTAGATTGGCTTGAAAAATCTGATTTTTTCACAGCACCTGCGAGTGGCAGGCGTCACTCAAATTTTCGTGGCGGGCTTTGTGAGCATTCGGTCAAGGTATACAAGCGTCTTGTAAAAATTCTTGAAGGGGAGTTTGGCGAAAATTGGGGGAAAAGGTTTTCGCCTGAAAGTGTGGCAATCATGGGGCTACTTCATGATGTGTGCAAGGTCAACACATACACCGAAGATGTCCGCAATGTCAAAGTCGACGGCCGTTGGGAGCAAAGACCATACTGGAAATATGAGGACACCCTTCCATATGGTCATGGTGAAAAATCTGTATACATTCTTTCTGCCTTTATCAAACTTACACGAGAGGAGGCTCTTGCAATCAATTGGCACATGGGCGAATATGACCCCCGTGTGCAAAGTGGCAGTGTTTCTATGGGCGATGTATATTATAAATATCCAATCTGTCTGCTCTTGCACCTTGCAGACCTGTCGGCAACCTATTTCGACGAGCATATTGAAGAGTGATTTAATATATATTAAGTAAGCATCTTAAATTTGTTAAGATGTTTTTTATTTGACATCAGAAAAAAATTTAAATAAATACCCATTTTTGTCGGCATTTTGGCAAAAACTTTGTTGGTTTTTGTGCAAATTCAGTATTGACATTGTGGGGGCTTTCGGCTATAATATAGCCATAAGATTGGAGGTATGATATGGCTGACCCTATAAAGACCGAAGAGGAACTCGAACAAGAAGTTGCTGGACTTAAAGCAGATAAAAGAAAACTTAATGCCGAACTTAAAAGGCTTGGTGCTGCAATAAAGGACGCCACCACTAGGGCTGAAAAGGCAGAAAATGCTCAACACGACGCAGAGGCAAGAATTGTTGAACTTTCTGCTGGTCTTTTGTCAAGCGAAGAACTTAGTCGCAAGTACGAAGAGGCTGAGGCTCGTGTGAAAGAATTGGAAGAACAGGGCATTGCCAGCAAGGAAGAACTTGCTAGGGCAACCGCTCAACTTGAAGAACTTGGGCGTCAACTTGAAGAGCAGGAAGAATTGAAAAAGAAAATCGGCGAGGCTGAGGCTGAGGCCGAAAGACAAAAGGCTCTTGTTGCAGAGGCAACAAAACTTGCCGAAGAAACAAAGGCTCTTGCTGAAAAAGCCGACGAAACTTTGAGAAGCACGCAAGCACAACTTGAAACTGCACAGGCAGAATTGAAGACCGCACTTGAACAAATCACATCTCTTCAAGAGGAAAATGAAAGTGCAAATCAAGGCAAAGTTGACGCAGAGGTTTTGACTGCTTATGCAGAAAAGAGAATTACAGAACTTGAACTTGAACTTTTGGAAGCAAAAAGACTTGGCGAAGATGCAGCTTATGAACTTATAGACGCTCAAAAACTTATCGAAGAGAGAGATGAAAAAATTGGTGAACTTTCTGACACTCTTGAATTTGAAAGAGAGCAGGCAGATGCACTTGTGAAAAAACTTGAAGGACAAATTGAAGAAAATTTCACGCTTATTCAAGGCTATATTGCAGAGCGTGCCGAGGCTGAGAAACTTGTTGAAGAATTGAAGGCGTCTGGTGATGCTGACAAGGAGACAATTGCAAAACTTGAAGCCGACTATAAAACCGCACAAGAAAAAACAGCAGAACTTCTTGCAGACTCAACCAAACTTCGTGAAGAAAAAGCACAAGCCGAAGAAATTGCAAGAAAACTTCTTTTGGAAAGGGCTACTGGTGCTATTGCAGGTGCTGGAAGCGTAAACCCAACAGAATTGCAAACAAGAATTGCCGAACTTGAACAAGAGGCAGAAACTCGTCAGGGATATTTGAGAAAAAGTGCTGACGAACTTAAAGTTCAAACAAGACTTAACGCTCAAAACAAAGCAAAAGTTGCTTCACTTACTGCCGAAAGAGACGCACTTGCAAGCGAAAATGAGGGGCTTGCAACTGCAAATGCAGACCTCACTGCTCATGCTGGCGTGCTTACAGCAGAAATCGAGGCTATGCTTTACGATAAAGTTCGTGACCTTATTTTTGAGGGATTTGGCGTTGAGACTATCAAAACAACTGGCAAGAAGGTAAATGAAGGCAAACTTCTTTGGAAGGCTGTTATCAAGGCTCAATCTGCCGACAAAAAAGCAGAAAATGCATTTGAAAAAAGCAAAAAGAAAGCCAAGAAAGAGGGAAGAACCGTTTTGGGCGGTGCTACTTACACAGAAGACGGCATGATAATGATTATCAAGTCAATTGCCGATAAATATGAAGAATATCTCAAAACAAACAAGGTCAGCGACGAGGCTGAGCGAGAGTTTGAGGCTAGATTTGTAACCTTCCCAGATGGAGAAACTCCTGAAAGAGAGGATGTTGTAAAGGGAGTTCTTGACCAAGTGATTGACAAAGAAACCGCTTCTGCAAAATCTAGTTCAAAAGTTTTCAAAATTGTTCTTGTTTCAGGTATTGTTGTTGCTTTGGTTATTAGTGGCATTGCAGCATACATCGGCATCGTTGGAGAAAACGACAAGGCAGAACTTCGTGAAGATATTGGTGCAAAAGAGGAGGTTATCATTCAACAAGAAGGTCAAATTCTGACTGAGCAGGCTTGGGCAGACCTTGAAGCAAGACTTGCCGGGCTTCATGGTGAAGAAATTTATGCATATATTGAAAATGACTATAACACCATTCTTTCAGACGACGAAAAGGCTGACAAAATCAATGCCTTCCTTAATCCAAATTCTGGTTCTGCACAGGCTTACAAAACTGTTGGTGGCGTAAGTTATTTCGCAACAAACGAGGAAAATGTAACCGACTATTTGAGAGTTAAAAAGGCAGTTTCTTCCAGTGAAGGCATCAAGTTGAACGCTGATAACAGTTTGACTGAATATACAACAGCTATGACCGCATATGCAACCGCAAAAGAAAATGGCGACCTTGCCATTGCTACAACTTGGGTTGAAACTGCCGAAAATGTCAACACAGACCTCGCCACTTACAAAGCCGATATGATAACTCAGGCTGAAGAGGCCGACCTTGGCGTGAGAGAACTTCTTGTTCTTGCGGGCATGACCATGGACGAAATTGAATATATCTATTCACTTATGCAAGAGCCTGTTATCTATGTTGACATCAATGACGAACAACAAATTCTCAACAACAACACCCTCTTTACATTCAACGATGACGGTCGTGCACTTAATGTAATCACCTGTGCGTATGACAAAAAGACAAACAAGGTTGATATGATTGTTGAATGTATGGGCTCAAACAGACAAAAATATTTCAACTATGTGACTTTCCAAACTGCAAACGATTATGAAATTCTCGATCAATATGAACTGATTGAAGAAATGAAAAACGCTCAAACAACTTCGGTTGCTTATGATAAGGAACTGGAAACCGACATCGAAGGAACAACCATTCAAACTCAAATCAACGGTGTTGATATTGAGGGCAATGTTGACCTTAAATGGTCGCTTTCTAAGAAGGTTGATAAGAAAAGCGACTCAATGCAAGTCAACGGAAATGCAATTGTTGTGCTTACAAATGATGCTGGCGAATTTGTAGGGTTTAAGATGTTTAATGTAAAATATGACTTCTCTGCATCAGTAACCGCCGAGGAAGTTGAAGATAAAATCAAACAACTTTTGCTTGATGAAATCAATAAAGAACTTGGCACAAACGCAACACTTGTTGACGATATTGAAGCAGAAAACGAATAATAAAACAAGACCATTTAATATGGTCTTTTTTTTATGGTAGAATTATTTTGAAATTTTTTGCGTTTGGTGTAAACTTTGGGTATAGGAGAAAAATATGAAAAAATCTTGCCAGCCTTATGTGGAAATTATGATAAGAAACGATCAAACCAAAGAATATAGATGGGTGAAAGTTTGTGGCAACACTGCCTATCACAATAATGAAGGGAAGGGGACAAGTCATTTTAAAATTGATGGCAATGAATTTCTAAAAATCGTCGAAAAATATAAATCGGAGATTTGGGAATTAAAGAGAAATCAATGTGATAAAAGCGATTTGTGCATGATTAAATTGGCAAGTAAAAAATATAATTTCATTTTTAATTTTGGGTATGAAAATGCCGAATTTTTAGACCTTGCAAATGCAATCTATGCCGATTTGATGAACTTGATTTCAAACTTTGTCCTCGACTATGAGAAGGAAACAAAATCAATTTGCGAGGAAATCAACGCCCTTTTAAAAAATCAAATTTTTGATATCGAATGTTATTTTTTAAAACATGGAATAATCTCGTCCGCCGACCAAGAATTTTTGAAAAAGGACATCGAAAGATTTTGCGGGACAACAATCAAAAAGAAAAAACTTGCCAAGAATTTTTACATAAAAAAATAAAAATGGGGACAAATAAACAGAATAAAAAAATAAAAAGCACACATCAGGTGCTTGTTTTGCAGGAATTGATTTTTGTCTTTTTTGAGGTGATTGTTAGAAAATTTGTTTGCAAAAGATAATATCTTTAAGCAATAAAAAATCCAGTCTTTCGACTGGATTTTCACTGGTGGAGAATATCGGAATCGAACCGATGACCTCCTGCTTGCAAGGATTGAAAACGCAAATTTTTAAAAGGCTATATGCCTTTATATTTAAGGCGATTTTACATTTGACAAGTTTTAATGACGATAACCTTGACGATAACTTTGATTATAAAAAACGCTATATCGGAGAGGCTCGGAGGGCTTACATATAATTTTCTCTTTTATAGCCGGCGACAGCGTCGCCCAATTTTAATAAAAACCGCATTTACCTACTTAAACATACTATACACTTAATATATTATATATAAAATATATTTTTATATATTACTTCGTTTAGTAAATATATTTTTCTC
>CAZVYB010000043.1:0-8315 GCA_964631405.1 uncultured Lachnospiraceae bacterium | reverse complement strand
GAATACGTCGAAGGCGATGTGTCGAATTACCATACACTTACCTACTACGTTGATGATGAGGTATTTACCTCTCAAATCTTCAACGAAGAACAAGCTGTAAATTTAATTGACGCGCCAGAGAAAGCCGACCACGTGTTCAGTCATTGGGTTAACTCATTTGGCACCAAAGTAAACAATCAATCCAGATTTTTCGCAGATACGGCACTGTACGCGGTGTACGTGGAAGCACAAGTTCTGCCATTCACCTTTGACGGCAACACGGTAACTGGATACACCGGCACTTCAACCGAAATAGTAATCCCGGCATCTTACTCACTTTCTGCAAAAGGACAACCGATTGCGGGCGATGACATAACAGTTACAAAAGTTGATTTTTGGCTTCGTTCACTCGATATCAATGTAACGTCAGTAACCCTTCCGGAAACTATTACGGTTATAACCACAGATTTTTGGTACCAAGCGCCAAACCTTGCAAGAATTGAATTTTTAGGGAACTTTGGCTCTATAAACGACCAATGGTTTTACGAAACTTCAAGCTATGCAGAACTTATATTGCATGGCGACGAGGTTTTTGCGCTATACAACTGGGAGTACGCGACAACTGGTTTGAGAAATGGTTATAGGTGCGTATACGTTCCAACCGACCTTTTAGAGGCTTACAAAACGGCCGAGGGTTGGGAAGAACTCGCGGATAGAATATTCGCAATTTAAATAAAGGAGGCAAACATGAAAAACAACAAATATGAGGGGGCAAGCATCGGGCAATTAAAGCTCGAGCTTGCCATAACCATTATCTTTGCAATTATCGTCGCGGTGATGATAGCCATTTCGATTGTCATGATGATTCGTCAGCAACAAAACTTCGACAGAGTCTGCGAAGTGCTGGAAAAAGGCAACCCAACCCTATCAATCGCGTTTAGAAATATATCGAGGTTTTAAATGGGAAAAAAGCAACATTCAAAAAAGAAAGAGGGTTTTGCGGATACAAAAGAATATCCGCATAGGAAGCACCCTGCAAGATACAGAAAAACGTCAAAAGACGATTCAATCATTTATCTAACAACAACTCACCATGACGAAGTAGAGATAAATGGAAAGATTGTAAAAACAATACCGCTAGATAACAATATCAATCCTAGCGAGAGAAATCAACCAGATAAAAAATCTTATATATACCCAAAAGTTTATGTAGGCAAAAGGTCTCATTTGGGAAAGGAAAGATTGGATTTGTGGCTTATAGGTGACGATATTAAAAGAGTTGATGAATTGTTTGATACTTTACCAAGAGAGAATGTGAAGTACCAAACAAACTCAAAAAAGAAAAAATGACATAAAAAAAGAAAGTGCCACGGGTGACAAAGACCCAAGTCTGTGGGAGTTACAAGGACAAAGGCGATAAACCAATACCGAACTATTCACTTTCTACATTTAGTATACTCAAAAAAATCAAGAAGTCAAGAAAATTTTTAAAGGGAGAAAAAACATGAAAAAGAAAACAAAAATAGTCTTGGGCTCAGCCCTTGCAGTGCTTGCTCTGGGTGGACTGGCTGTGGGCGGATACTTCACATATAAACACTTCAATCCAGCCGAGCAACAAAAGCCGGTTGACCCGGGAGTTACACCTCCGGACGATGGAGGCGAACAACCTCTCACGCAAACAATTACATTTGAAATAGAAGGGCAAGAACCTATTGTTCAATCGGTAGCAACTGGCGGACTTATAACCCCACCTACTGACCCAACAAAAGAAGGCTACATATTCCAAGGGTGGGCTCTTGAAGGGACGAGTGACATTGTCGACTTCTCGACGCTCACCGTAACACAAAACATGACCTTTGTTGCGATTTGGGAGGAAGAACCAACAAGTGCTTCAAAATTTACCTTTGATGGCACGAGATTGACGGGGTATATAGGCGAGGAAACGGATATTGTTATCCCTGCGTCTTACTCTCTTGGTGAGGTGTTGACAGTAAACAAAACTTTTGAAAACGCTGACGACCTTATCAATCAATTTTTTTGATAGTGGAGAGGAAACTCTGTCCGTGGTTGACGCTAATGGACTAACTATTGTTTTGACAGATGATAACATTTTTGGATGTGAAAGTTTGGTATATCCTGTTACAGGAGATGTTAAGGTTCAAACCTATGTTGATGGTGAAGATTTTGCAGTAACCGAAATAGGGAATGAGGCTTTTAAAAATAACTTATTGGTTGAAAAGGTAACAATTCCTGCGACAATCAAAATCGTATATTCCGCTTTCACTAATTGCGTAAATCTTAAAAGCGTTGTGATTGAAGATGGAGTTGAAGAAATTTATGGTTCGTTTGCAAATTGCGAGTCCCTTAAAAGCATAGCAATCCCAAAGAGCGTCAAATTTCCTACTAAATTAAATCCAGTTCAGGGTTGTATTTCTTTGGAAGAAATCATTGTTGATGCAGATAATGAGTTGTTTGATAGTAGAGATAATTGTAACGCAATTATAGAAACAGCAACCAACACACTTTTTGCAGGCTGTAAAAATACAATAATTCCACAAGGTGTTACAGCCATTAAATCGCAATCTTTTGAAGGTATAACAGGACTCAAAGAGATTGTTCTTCCTACATCAATTACAGAAATTGCAGACCTTGCTTTTTATGAATGTAAAGACCTGACTTCAATTACAATTCCGGATAGCGTAACAAGTATAGGCACTTGTGCTTTTGAAGGTACGAGTTTGAAAAATTTAACAATCCCTGCAAGTGTTACAAATCTTGGCAAATCTTGTTTTCAGGGTATGGAAGAAGATTTAATCGTTATTTTTGAAGGCACAACTCCTGCAACAATGAATACTACATTTAATCATGACTTTTTAATAATCTATGTCCCAGACGAAGCCGTAGAGGCGTATAAGACATCATGGAAAGCCTATGCCAACCAAATCAAGCCAGTAAGCGAGTACGTGGAGGCTTAAATGGATAAAAACCTTTTAAAAAAGGCACCAAAATCGGTGCCTTCTAAACCACAAAAAAATAAACAAGACTTTCCAGACGAATTCCCATTTTGGGGAAGATTGAAAATAGGAAAGAAAAGAACAACATTGATAATTGACGAAGAGATTGTGATAAACAAGAAAAACAAAAAGTTGGAAGATGGTTTTGTACATAGAGAAGCAACAAGTCAATATCATAAAGGTTTTGAAGAAATATTACCAAATCCCGATAAAGACAGACGCCCTAACCCCATGTATTTGAAAAGCCCAAGAAAACTGCCAAAAAGATTATTGGAAACTCACAATAAAAATCTTGATATGCCTAAACATTTAAAAGATAAGTATAGCAAGAATAATAAAAAATAGACATAAAAAAAGAATTTCAATTCGGACCTTTCGTCCATGCCTTAAAAATAAGGTCAATGAAATTCTTACAATTAAAATAACACAGAAAAGACAAAAAGTCAAGAAAAATCTAAAAAAAGGAGAAAAACACATGAAAAAGAAAACAAAAGTAACAATTGCCTTGCTTTGTACCGGTTGCGTTCTCTTGGGTGTGACCGGAACGGGGCTATACTTGGCAGAAATATTTAAGCCAGCTGTTGAAGAACAACGGCCGACACCAGATGTTCCAGATGACCCGGGAGATGAAACAACGCTTTTACAACCGGTGTCATTTGTAGTGAATGGAAAAGCCACACTTTCAAAGAACGTTGCCACAGGAACAACCGCAACCGAACCGGAAGTTCCACTTCGTGCGGGATACACATTTGCTGGCTGGACTCGTGACGGACTAAACGAAGATAAGGTTGCAGAGGTAATTATCAACACACCAACGACCTTCTATGCTATGTTTAAGAAGTCTACGGATGCAGGACACTTTGAATTTGAAGATGGTGCTCTTGTATCATATTTTGGTGAAGATAAAAATGTAGTTATTCCAACTTCATATTCTCTTGGCGAAATAGAGAATGTCTACACTGAATGGAGCGACTACAACACTCTTTATGCTTTTTGGAATTCAAATCAGGACAAGATGCCATTGACCATATATGATGCAGACGGCACAGAACATGAACTTACAACTGATAGAACTTCAATTCAATCATTGGGGGATATAACATACACAGCGTGGGCAGAGGTTCCAACACAAACCTACATAAATGGCACAGACATTTGTGTAACAACTATTGGTGCAAATGCTTTTATAAGTAGCAATGTAAGTGAAATAACACTCCCTCGAACGCTTAAAACGATAGAAAATAATGCTTTTTATGACTGCACTTCACTTAAAAGCATTGATATTCCAGATAGCGTGGAAGCAGTAGGTAATAGAGCCTTTTACATTGGCTCTTCTGGTTATTCAAAAACTATCACTATTGGTAATGGAGTAAAAGAGCTTGGTAGCAATCTTTTCGGTTATGTAAAAGCGACAATCGTAATTGATGCGAACGAAGTGCCAACAATCACCTCAACAACTTTTGAAAGTGATTCAATAATTTACGTTCCAGATACGGCATATGTCAAGTATCTTGTCGCCGATGTTTGGTGCGATATTAAAGAACAAATAAACCCAGTAAGCGAATACACGGAGGCATAAACGAAAAGGAAACAGCCTACCAAAGTTTCAAAAAGGACGCCGAATAAAACGGCGTCCAAGAAACCTAGCAAAGTTCATATTGGTTCCACACTGCAAACCAGGGACGAGTATTTGTCTTCTGGGCGAGGCAAAAAAGACATAAAACCCGACCACCCGTCACAATACGACTTGTATCGAACGGCAGGAGTAATTGCAAAAAACGATAAAGGTCAAGTTGTTATTGTCAAACTGACAACACATGGTAAATATTCCTTGACGGATTATCGAGACGGAAAGAGTCAGTATAAGCCATTTGTTGAAATAGAAGATAACGAAGGAAATCCTATTGTTGTTGGCGAAAAGTTTAGTCTTAATTCTAAAAAACGAGATTTAAGCAATGAAAATGTTAAACAGATAACAAATCATTGTCTAAACAACCCGCAAACTCCAAAAGGTCAAAGGGCAAGAAATCAAATTTTAATCAAAAAGTTTAATAAAAGAAAATAAAAAAGAACTCAACTCGTGAGTCCTTAGTCCACTGTTAATAGGCGTCCCTATTCAGCCTCAGATCATGGCGTTTCAGCCAAGTGATGCACGATTGCAGGTTGTGCAACATCAACATCAAGTATTGACATTATTAGTATACGCAAAAGTATTGAAAAAATCAATACATTTGTGACAAAATTTTTAAAAAAGGGAGAAAAAACATGAAAAAACAAACAAAAAACACAAAAACAACAACAAAAACAAACCCAAAGTCGACACAAACAAAAAATAAACAAACTAAAAGCCTAAATAAACCAACTCAAACAAAAAATAAACCAACTCAAATCAAAAAGAAACAAACGGCAAAAGAGTACGCCCTTATGAAGGCGGGTCTTGACAAACAAGGAAGACAACAATTTACAGCAGTCAGAGTTTACAACAAAAAACCAAACGGCTGGAACGATGTCAAAGGAGCAATGACAGCACCAGACGGGACTAAATGGATTGACAACGGCAAAAGCATAACCTCTGGCAAATATCAATCGGCACTTGTAAAATCTGCAACGCCAAAAACAACAACTAAAAAACAAACAGCCAAAAAGACTGTAAAGAAACCCGCTAAAAAGACTGTAACAAAGAAGAAATAACATGGCAACGGCAAAGCAGATAAAGCATGACCGCGAGAAAAGGCAACAATCAATTTTTGCTCAAATCAAAAAGGAAGCGAAAAACAAACACGCAAAAATATACACGCGCATCGAAGACCTATTTGCTGACGGCGTTATCACGCCAACGGAAATAGTTGTCGCTTGGGCTAAAAGAGGCAAGGGTAAGTCAGCCCTCGCCGCCTGGTTTCAACGTGAATTTATGAAATCAGCAATGGCTCAACGCAGTGTGCGTATTGCGCAAAATTTGTGCAACGAGTTAAACCAGGCGGGTTACAATTTACACCCGCCAAAAGACCATTGTGTACTTGTCGACACTTCTTTTGAAGAGAAAACCTTTTTCGGGAAGCGTTGCGCCTACCGCTTCAATTCAAAGCGCTGGGGGCTACCGAACGACAAGTTCGAAACCGACCCTATCATGCCGGGCGGTCAATACTTCTTTGATGAAGGACAAAAAGGGATTTTTAATAGTAAAGATAAAACAGACTCTCACGTGTCTGCGGCCTGCGAATTATCCCGCCAGATTGACCTATTCCTCTTTATCTCAACCCAGCGCCCAAAGCGAATTGCATTGGATATACGCGACCTTTCAGTTTTCTTTGAAGTTTTGCCCGTGCACGGCATAAAAAGCCAATATGGGCACACAATCGGCGCGTGGTGGGAGGTTAACCTTATCTACGACAATGGCAACCTTGAAAGTTACCTTGACTCTCGCGACGAACGTCTTATTGACAAAACAATCATCATCTACACGCCGAATAACCCTTGGCTCTGGTACGACAGCAAATACTTCCGCTACGAATTTTTTAAAGGCCTTGAAAACAAGGATTTTACCCTTGAAAAATGCAAGCAAATCGAAACCGTCGATGACCTTATCAATCACTTATCTTCATCAACAGAGGCGGAAGAAAAGGGTAATCCGGCTGAGAGTCAAAAGAAAAGACTTCAAACAGTGGAAAAAGAAGTTGAATTGCTTAAAAAAGTGCTTGTGGAGGTTTCTGCGTATACTAAACAGCAAGAAGAAAAAGCAAAAAAGGAGGATGCAAAAATTGGAACATGAAGAACTTAAGACCATACAAGACCACTTCGACCTGCTCGGTCAACTAATTACTTGTATTAGTGCACTTCCCCAGGGCGAGGGCGCCGACGCTACAATTGATTCAATTGTGGCGTCAATAGCGACCGTGGGCGACTCGTTGACCGGTTTAGTACAATTCGTAGTTGACAACTCTAAAAAGTACCAGAAGAGACCTCCTTTCTTTGAGCGCAGACGTATTGCACGTGCAGAAGCACGCCAGCGACGCCTGCAGGAGATGTTAGAGGACGAAGAGTACGCCGAGTTCTTGAAGTTCAAGAACGCCCAAGCACAAGCCGAAGAGACGCCTCAGGAACGCCCAGAGGGCGAAGAACAGCCCGAGGCAGGGCTTCCTGTTGTCCAGCCCACGACCTCGCCAGAGGTCGTAGAAAAGGCAGACGACGGGACAACCAAGCCGATGGAGTGGTAGGCAAAGAGCAAGGACGGAGAGGCAGAGGGAGCAGTCCCTCGCCCCCGTCTTGCGACGCCACCACCCACGGCGGGCTTACGACGAATTTTTATGCGTCTGCCTATCCAAAATCAGTCAACTTGTTTGACTGATTTTGGGCAAAACGCACAAACGCAATATCGATTTTAAATTTTTAATTTTTCAAAAATTTTCAAATTTTCAACAAATTTTTAAATTTTGGAGGAAAAAATGCAACAAAAAAACCAAATTTCGCTTGACGAAATGATTTCAAAAATTTTGACAGAAAAGAAAATCACTCAAACGGAACTTGCCAAAGAGCTCAACATATCTCACCCGCAAATATCTCGCTGGCGATATGGCGACAACAAACCTCGCCGTAAAGTTATGGAAAAAATCCAGCAGATGTACGACGAGTTATGACCAATTCGACCTCGAAATCTGCGACGAGAGCGATTTTGCTTTTCAAAAAATCTAAAAAAGTCGGCAAAAATGACCATTTTTTCAATTTAAAATGGCTCTGCATTTGTCATAGGAGGCTAAAAATGGGACTTAGTGTACAAAATCAGGTGGCGAAGAACAGATACTTCTGCTTGTCCAACATCGACAAGGAAGTCATGGCGCAGTTTGGTATCCATATGTCAAAGGCGCAACTGCGAGAGATAGCCCGCAGAACATCACCGCATATGGTCTTGCCAACAGGTAGTGCAGATGCACCCGGTCAACGGCGCATGACCAAAATCTATCGTTATGAAGATTTTGCCGGCATGAATGGGGGTGATGCCATGAAATAAATTCACAGCCGCACATCTTAAAAAGACAAATTTTAAACATAATTTAACCTCAAAAACGCATAAAGCAAATGCTATGCGTTTTTTTTGCGTCTAAAATTCACCCCTAAAAGCCAGGGGGCAACCCTCGGTTTGCTGTAAAAAATAAAGAAAAAAGAAGCAAAAAAGAAATTCCTCATTAAATATCTCTTATATTTAATTTTTTCTCATAGAGAAAAATATATATATTAAACAAGGGTAAATAAAAATATATATTTTATATATATATTATATATTGTACAGTAAGTACTAAGTAGGCATGTGCGGTTTTTATTAAAAAA
>CAZVYB010000042.1:0-8502 GCA_964631405.1 uncultured Lachnospiraceae bacterium | reverse complement strand
AAGGAGAATGCAACCTTATGAAGCCTCCTGCGAAACCGCGGGAGGTGCCTCGAAAAGGCGGAGGGTGTCAAAAAAGGAGAATAAACATGACCACAAAATTTAAAATATTATCAGCGATATCTTTTATAGCACTTGCAATTGCGTTGACATTTGTTGGGGTATGGGCGATGACAGACCTTGATTTTTCGGTTGGCGGAAACATAACATACACCGCTCCCGCCCAACAAGGCTATACAGTATTTATAACACATCAAAAATTTGCACACTTCACTGGTTTTAATGTCAATATATATGTAAATGGAGAGTTGGCAGGCGAACTCACTTATGAAGGAAAAGAAACATATACCTTTGAAGATGTGAATGAATTGACCTTTACAATTACAAACAATCCAGATCGGGGAACTTTTTATGTGGGTTCGATTTCGTTTAGAGAGGGCTCGCAGACAATTTCCATCACCCAAGACACGACTATTTACTATTATTTTGATGGTTGATACAAATTTTATGGTTTTTATATTCTTATTTTCCTTGACTTTTTGGGGGAAGAGTGGTATAATCACTCTCGTATCCGCATGAATAGGGTAATTTTTCAAGTCAATGCCTTGTGCAGTGCACCCGACATATCAGCGAGTTTGGTTAGAGGAGGTAAAAAGATGTTCGCAGTAGTTCAAAGTGGTGGAAAGCAATACACAGTAAGCGAAAACGATGTTATCAGCGTTGAAAAACTTTCAAATGCTGTTGGCGACAAAGTGACACTTGATGTTATGCTTATCAGTGATAATGGAACTGTTGTTGCAGGCAATCCTTTGGTTGCAGGTGCTGTATGTGAAGCAGAAGTTGTTGCTCACGGAAAGGGCGATAAAATTGTTGTTTTCAAATACAAACCTAAGAAAAACGAAAGAAAGAAGCAAGGTCACAGACAACCATTCACTCAATTGAAAATTTTATCTATCAAAAAGTAAGGCGTTTTTATGACGAAGATTACTTTTTACAAAACACAAGATTTGATAGTCGGCTTTGAGGTCAGTGGACACACTGGCAAAGATGATTTTGGCAAGGACTTGTTATGTTGCCAAATATCAACGATTGCACAACTGGCGATAGTTGGCGTGCAAGAGGTGCTTAAAATAAATGCCTTTTGTGAAATTGCTGACGGCTATTTGAAGGTCAAGGTTGAGGGGCGTGATGCTTTAAAAAAAGAAGTTCAAACGCTGTTTGAAACCTGCTTGCAGTCGTTTAGGTCGATTATTATAGATGAAAAAAAATATGCAAAATTGGAGGTAAAAAATGTTTAAGTTTAATGCTCAACTTTTTGCTCATAAAAAGGGTGGTGGTTCTTCAAAGAACGGTCGTGAATCTCAAAGCAAACGCTTGGGAGTTAAGGCTTATAGCGGAGAAAATGTAACTGCTGGCTCAATTATCGTAAGACAAAGAGGAACAAAAGTTTATCCGGGTGTAAATGTTGGACTTGGAAAAGACTATACACTTTTCGCACTTTGTGACGGAAAAGTTAAGTTTGGCTCTTCAAACGGCAAAAAGATTGTATCAATCGTAACTGAATAATCAAAAGACGGAAATTTCCCGTCTTTTTTGTTTTTTAAATTATTTTTTATATTTAAATATTTTTTTAATATTTTTATTTTAATTTTTTTCTTTTCTTTTTTAATCAAGTATAGTAAAATATTTATATGAAATATAAAATTTTTCAGGACAAAATTGAAGTTTATTCAAAAAATGAATTCAATCCCCAACACATTTTGGAATGTGGGCAGGTTTTTTGCTATCACAAAGAGGGTAAAAAATATTGTATTTATCCTCAAAATCAATTTGCCGTAATTGAGGAAGAGGGTGATAAATATGTTATAAAAACAAAAAATCCCCCATTTTTTGTGAAATATTTTGCACTTGACGAAAATTATGAAAAAATCAAAGAAAAATTGCGATATTTTGATATCATGAAAAAACCTCTTGAATTTGGTTATGGCGTTCGTATACTAAATCAAGACCTTTTTGAAACGCTGATTTCTTTTATTATTTCGGCAAACAACAACATCAAGAGAATTATGTTGATTTTGAATAATATTCGCCGAGAACTGGGGAAGCCCTGTGAAGGCGGTTTTGCCTTTCCTACATATGAAGTCTTGAAAGATTGCGACGAAGAGTTTTTTAAAAAAATGGGTGCGGGATATCGTGCGGGGTATCTTGTGAAGGTGTGCAGGCAAATCACGCCAGAGGTTTTGGAAGAATATAAATCTTTGGCGACGACTGCACTTCGTGGCAAACTGATTGAACTTTCGGGAGTTGGGCCAAAGGTCGCCGACTGCGTTTTGCTGTTTGGCTATCATAGAGGCGATGTTTTTCCTGTGGATACTTGGATAGAAAAAATGTACAATTCTCATTATCCAAACGAGGTGAATAGAGAGCGTATACGGCACAATCTTGTTTCTATGTTTGGAGACCTTTCAGGTCAGGCTCAGCAATATTTGTTTTATTATCAGAGGTCTGGAAATTGAAAAATAAGATATTTTTTTGTGGTTTTTTCACAATTTTATGAAAATTATGCCACTTTTCCCTGATTTTGCCTATTTACATCGCCCATTCAATGTGATATAATATGCCTATAAGAATAGGGGGATATATGAATTTATCAACACTCTTGGCTTTTGGGACTGCTCAAATTGTGCTGGTTTCGGTTTTCGGGGGGATATTGCTTGGGTTTATCATTTACCTTTGCTTTGTGCCTATGAAAAATTGGTTTACCGCACTTTTTTCAGGGGCATACATTCCAACATTTAAATTGCTTAGCATAAAAAATCGAAAACTTGATGTGAACTTAATTGTTGAAGCATATGTTATGGCGAAAAAATCTAAAAAACAAATAACTCTTGCACAAATTGAAAGCCTCGTGCTTTCTGGTGGCGATGCGAAAGGGGTTATAAGTGCACTAAATTTGGCAGAACATGGCGGTCTTAAACTTTCTTTTGAAACCGCTTCGGCAATTGAACTTTCATCACACAATGTTTTGCAGGTTGTGACTGATGCTGTCAATTCAAGGCTTGTTGTAATTGACGACATTCGAGGATTTGCTCTTGACAAGGTGGAGATTGTTGCCCGAATTAATATTTCAATCAAAACAAAACTTGACAAGTTTGTTGATGGGCTGGGGCTTGACGAATTGAAGTCGACCATTGCATCTTGCGTGCTTGAAAATATTTCAAAAATTGAAAATCACAAGGACATATTGAAAGAGCCAAACAAATATTTAATTGCCAATATTGACCTTCGTGCTGTAACGGCAAGGTCAATGTTCAGTGTGCTTGACATCAATGTTGGGGGGATTGAAACTGGTCGTGACATAAATGCGGAAATTGAAATTCGTGCAATTGAAAAGGAAAAACTTTATGCCCAAATTGAGGCAGAACGAAACAAACACAGCGAAGAAATGAAGGAAATTCGCATGAGAACGAAAACCGAAGAAATCAAGGGGCAACTTGTTGAGGCTGAAAAGGAAATCCCGATGGCTATTTCTCAGGCAATCAAGGAGGGGCGTTTTTCAATTATGGACTATTATAAACTTATGAACTTGCAGGCTGATACCGCTATGAGAAAGGCTTTTATCAGTGATAAACAGACCGACGACGAGGAAGATTTTTAATGAAAACATGGCATATACTTTTGATTGTTGGGGGCGGAATACTTCTTCTTTTAATTCTTGCTATAGTTTGCATAAGAATGGCAAATAAAAAAAGATATCTTCGCTTGCGTGACAATCTTCAAAAATTTCAAAGAGAAAAGGAAGAACTTAGCCGAGAGGGTGATAATGCCTTGCACAACGGAAATATCAAGGTTGAACTCAGCCCGCCCGTTGACCCAATGAACAACCATTCTTTTGGTCAACCAGTTGTTGAGGACTACGCCCCAGAGGAAGAGGTGAAGGAGTTGCCTTTGTCTGAGCCTCTGCCTAAACCACAGCCTATGCCAAAAGAAATCGAAACCGAGCCACTTCTTGACAAAACTGAGATGGAACAAGAGGGGAGAAAAAAGCGTGAAATTGAGTTTGAAAGATTTATGGACGAACACGCTTTTTCAAGAAAGGTGCTTGATAAAAAGATGATTGAAAGGCTGAAAAAACTTTCACCTGAAATGCAACAGGTGCTTCTCAATAACATATTTAATAAATTTGATGACTAAATAAAAAAATAAATATAAAAGAAATTGAACACGCATATCTTATTCTATATGGAGGGAAAGGGTGTTCAATTTTTTTGATGAAATCAAGGGCAAGACGGCGAGATTTAAGGATCTTATTCATGACTTTCATTTGATAAACATTTCTGGGAATGTTCTTTATGTCGAGGGGCATATTGGGCTTACAATTTTAAGCGAAACAACAATCGCCTTCAAGGTCAAAAAGGGAAGAGTGGTTGTCGACGGTGAGGGGCTGACACTGGCAGAACTTACTGATAATTCCATGCTTATTGAAGGGAAAATTGTCAAAACGGAGATATTTTGATGAAAAAGGGAAGCCGTACCAAATTTAAAATAAAGGGACTGAATCAAGAAAGAACGCTGAACAAACTTTCAAAGTCAACCAAAATTTACAATTTAAAGAGGGTTGACCAGCACTTCTGTCAATTTGAAACCGATTTTTCAAAAAGAAAAATAGCAAAAAAGATTTTGCTCGAAAACGGCATGGAAATTTTGCACCTCTCCCATTCTGGAATATTGTCAAAAATAAAAAGACTTGTCACATCTTATGGGCTTATCTTGGCTCTTGGCGTATGCTCTCTCTTTTATGGCCTGCAATATCAATATATTTGGAAGATTGAAATTGTGGGAGAGGCTCAACTTCAAGAGGGAGTTTTGAAAGATTTTATCAATCAAACATTGCCAAGCAAAATCAAAAGCAAAATTGACACCAAAGGGCTTGAAAGGGCGGTGAAGGAGGAATTTCCCGAGGTGAGTTCACTCAGTATAGCAATCGTTGGGCAGGCTCTTGTATTAAATATAAACGAAGGCGTCCTCCCAGAAGAAATGGAGGGGGAATATCAACCTTTAAAGAGTGAATACGATGGGCTTATCACTCAAATTCAACTTGTTCAAGGCACGCTTGCAGTCAATGAGGGGCAACTTGTCAAAGCGGGAGATGTGCTTGTTTATCCATATGTTTACGACAGCGAAGGGGAGGAAATTGCAGTTTCTCCCAAGGCAGAGATTTGGGCAGATGTTTGGCTTGCCGAAAGGGGATATCACTATGATTATCAAATCGTGGTGGAACGGACTGGAAGAGTTGCACAAGCGGGGGTTGTTATGTTCAACAATTTGCCCATTTATCGTCGTTCGCCTCAAATTCAGTTTGAAGAATATGAGGTGGAAGAGGAGATTGTAGATATTTCAAAAAACCTTTTTTTGCCACTTAAATTGAAAAGAACAATCTTTTATCAAACTCGTACCCAAGAGATAATTTCGCCGTTTGAGGGCAAAAAAGAGGAAATAATTGCCTCTCTTCGAGAAAAAACCTTGATTTTTGTGCAAGAAAATGAGATAATAAAAGAAGAAAATTATACTATTCGAGAAGAGGGCGGTTGCTATGAAATTTGTTATATCACAACCGTCAATCGAAACATTGGAGGATAAATGAAAATCAACTTTGAAAATGTGGGCAGAAGATATCGCAAACTTATCAAAAGCATTTATGAAGAGGCGTTGATGCAAACTGACAATGCGTACGAAGGGGCTTGGCTGACTGTGACATTCGTAAATAAGGAGCGTATCGCCCAACTCAACAAGTCTTTTCGCAATGTAGACAGGGCGACAGATGTGCTTTCATTCCCTATGCTTAATATTGTATACCCTCAGAAAATCAAAGAATTTGCCAAGGAGAATGAGCCTGACGGAAGTCTGTATCTAGGCGATGTTGTCATTTGCATAAAGGTGGCAAAAGAACAGGCAAAACAATATGGGCACAGCAAAAAAAGAGAGGTTGGATTTTTGGCTCTTCACGGACTTTTGCACCTTTTGGGATATGACCATATTGAAATCGACGACGAAAAAATCATGACGGCAACTAGCAAACAAATTCTTGAAAACCTTGAAATAACAAGAGGGAAACAAGATGTTTAGGGCGGGATATGTTGCCCTTGTTGGCAAACCAAACGCGGGGAAAAGTAGCCTTGTAAATGCACTTGTTGGCGAAAAGGTGGCAATCATTTCGGCAAAACCTCAGACGACAAGAGAAAATATTTTAGGGGTGGTGACACGGGAAGACGCTCAAATTGTTTTTGTGGATACTCCGGGCATACACCATACAAAAAATGCTCTTTCAAAAGCAATGATGAAAAATGTTCGCTCGGCAGTTTCAGGGGTTGACCTTGTAGTTTATTTAATTGACGGAACAACTTTACCCGACCAAGAACAAATTGAATATATAGACCATCTTGGGGATAATAAACTGATTGTAAGAAGCAAAATTGACCTCCCTAAACAAAAACCTTTTAATGCTGATGCCGAAATTTCTTCGCAAACTGGTGAAAATTTGACGGAATTGCTTGAAAAAATCATACAAAAACTTCCTGAATATGATAAGCCGACTTATATTTTTGAACCAGATTATTATACCGATAAAAGCGTTAAATTTTTAATTGCAGAGGAAATTCGAGAAAAGGCACTCAACCTTTTGCATGAAGAAGTGCCACACGGGATTGCTGTTGAAATAATCAAATTTGACGAGAGAGAAAATATTGTATATATTGATGCCGACATTGTTTGTGAACAGGAGAGGCATAAGGGCATGATTATCGGCAAGGGGGGCGAAATGCTTAAAAAAATAGGCAGTCAAACCCGAACTTTCGCCGAGCAACTTTTGGGAAAAAAAATTATGCTGAAACTTTTTGTAAAGGTGGAAAAAGACTGGCGTAATAAACCTGAAAAAGTCAAACACCTTGGCTACTAAAAATTCCTCCTTATTAAGAGGAATTTTTATAATTTTATAAAAAATTCAGAATTATTCAATTATCTCAACCTCTCGTTCAAGGTCAATGTTAAAGGTGGCTTTGACTGTTGTTTGGCATAGGTCAATAAGCGATTTCACATCTTCAAATTTGGCATTATCTTGGTTAAGAATAAAATTGCCATGAATAGGAGAAATGATTGCACCTCCATGAGATGATCCTTTTAAACCACAATCTTCAATCAATTTTCCGGCAGAGAAATTTTGCGGGTTTTTAAAAACGCTTCCGCAGGAAAACCCTTTTGGTTGTCTGTAATTTCTTGCCTGCTGACACCCAAGAAATTCTTGGACTATTTTGCAACTTTCTTTTTCTTTCAACCGAAAGGAAGCAGATAAAATCAAAATATTTTTCAAATTTGTGGCATGATATCCAAAAAACACATCTTTTTTGGATATTTTTTTGATTTTTTCATCAAAAATTTTGATTTCTTCTAAAAAATCAAAAATGCTCACACCAAAACATGAGGCATTATTTTTGATTGCTCCGCCAATCGTTGCTGGCACTCCCGCCAGTTTTTCAAATCCACTTAAACCTCTTTGTTTGCACAAGGAATATGCCTTTGATAAATTTACAGATGCAGAAAATGTTGCAACATTATCTTGAAATTTGGCGTTTTGATGCAACTTTTTTGTTGAAATTGCCAAAATGTTCGCCTTTGGGCTGATAAGAAAATTGCTACCATTTCCAATAACGATAAAGGGAATTTCATGTTCTCTTAAAACGGCATAGGTGGTGATAAACTCTTTTTCGCTTTTTGGATAAAACACTCCTTTAACAAAGCCCTGCGTTTTGTAGGTTGTGATTTGCGATATAGGGACATCTTTTTGATATTCAATTTTCAAAATATCATGATTGTTTATTTTCATGCAAATATTTATGATGCTTGGATATTTTTTTGTTACAAACAAAAACCAAATCTTGTAAATTTTCATATATAATTTCATGTTAAACGAATATCAAAAATTTTATTTTTTAGGCATTGGTGGTGTAAGTATGTCAGCCCTTGCACTGCTTTTGAAAGATAGAGGAAAGGATATAAAGGGGCACGATGACCATCTTTCTTCTGTCACTCAAAACCTCACCCAAAATGGGATTGAGGTTGTCAGTGGTGAAAACTCAAATTTTGTCGAGTGGGCGGATTGCTTGGTTTGTACCTCAGCAATTGGCGAAGATAATTCCGATATAAAATATGCAAAAAAACTTGGCAAAAAGATTTTTCCTCGGGCTGAAATTTTAGGCGAATTTTCAAAAGAGAAAAATACGATTTCTGTTGCTGGCACGCACGGCAAAACCACAACAACGGGCATGATTGCTTCAATTTTGTTGGAGGGGAAATTTGACCCAACCATTCATATTGGCGGACAACTAAAAAATATCAACTCAAATTTGAAAATTGGAGAGGGTGACTTGTTTGTGACAGAAGCGTGCGAATATAAAGACGCTTTTTTAAGCCTATCAAATCATATCTCTGTGGTGCTAAATATAGAAGAGG
>CAZVYB010000041.1:0-9151 GCA_964631405.1 uncultured Lachnospiraceae bacterium | reverse complement strand
TTTTTATGAGCCTCTTCCGTCACTGCGTGACACCTTCCCCAGTCTTGGGGAAGGCTTTTATAGGTTGCTTGCTCCTTCCGTCACCAGCCTTACGCTGGGCGGTTATCGTTAGTCGTTTCTAAATTCTCGGCGGAGTCTGTTCCGTTTGCCACCTCCCTCCCAAAGGGAGGTTTTTTTGACCCTCTTCCGTCAATGCATACGCCTTGACACCTTCCTCAGTCTTGGGGAAGGCTTGTGAGGGGGAGGACTTTATAAAGGTGACAATCTAAAAATTCCCTTTGTCATATAATCTTTCAAAGAATGTTTGACAGTTGTTTTCAAAAGTGTTACACTTCGTATATAGGGGAGATTTTATGAAAAGAAAACTTAAATTTGCACTTATTTTCACCCTTCTTTTCGGCATTGTGGGCTATGCCATTGGTGTTGGTGTGGCTTATGCAATGGCGGGGGAAGGTGCGGATATAGTTGCACTGCTCGCTCAGCCGATTCCGCTTGCAGTTTTGGGTGTTGGGGCGTTTGCGGGTTTTATTCTTGGCATCACCACAAAGGGCAAGAAAAAAGATAGTGGTGGGTCAAACACAGGACGCACCACAAGTGGCGAAGAAACCGACATTGCGTTTGACAGCAAGTTTATCACGGCTGACGAAATGAAAACCGACAAGGAACTTGTTTATTGCACATGGAAGGACCTGCCATACACAGACAAAACTGGTTTTGTATTTCGTAACAAGCAAATTGGTGGGAAATATGAAATCAACATGAAGCCAGAGACTCACGCCCTTGTTTTGGGTACAACGGGCGTTGGAAAAACGCAATTGCTTGCAAACCCAACGATAAGAATTTTGGCACACTCGGGAGAGAAGCCAAGTATGGTTGTGACCGACCCGAAGGGGGAACTTTATGCCGACAATGCCGAGGTGCTTCGAGAGGAGGGGTATGAGATTATTGTGCTCAACCTCAACGACCCATACGCATCTTCGATGTGGAACCCAATGGAGATTGCCTACAAGGTATATCAGCGTGCGGGCAACCTTATCAAAGAGGTGAAGAAGTTTTCAAACTGCAAGCCAGAGGACATGGGCTATAAAAAGTTTGACGCAACCGTCCTTCGTGGTGCGACATATGGAGAGGTTTGGTATGGGTTTGACGGAAAGGCTTTCCCTACCAAGGAACTTTTGAAAATGGAGTTGGAGTCAAAGAAAATCCAACTTGAAGACGAAGCAAAAAGTGACCTTCGCAACATTGCCCTTTCGCTTATTCCAGACGACCCGAACAGCAAAGACCCAACATGGGCGAATGGTTGTCGTGACCTGATCACAGGCATTATGTACGCCATGCTTGAGGACTCTCGTGACGAGCGTCTTGGCATGACACTTGATAAATTCAATTTCTTCAATCTTTACAAGATTGCGATGCGTCGTGACCCTGCGGGTGAGCGTGAGAGTGCACTGAAAACGCTTGCCAAGTATGCGGACGGGCGTGACGAAATTCATGGCAATGTAAAACAACTTATGTCGGGCGTGACTGGTGCGAGTGGTGTGACGCAAAAATCATTCCTTTCAACCCTCAGTTCTTCAATCGGCAAAACCCTTGGTGATGACGGAATTTTGTATCTCACCAGTGGGACGGACATTGACTTCACGCAAATCCCAGAAAAACCAACAGTATTTTTCATTCGTATCCCAGACCACAAAACAGAAAGACACCCTCTTGGTGTGCTTTGCATAAGCCAACTTTACAAGGTGCTTGTTGATGTGGCAAACAGGACGGTCAATCCAAAAAATGGCAAGACGGGCACGCTCAAACGCCCAGTTTACTTCATTCTTGACGAGTTTGGGAATATGCCTGCCGTGCCAAACTTTGGTACAATGGTGACGGTTTCTCGTTCAAGAAGAATTTTCTTTGAAATCATTTTGCAGTCTTACAAACAACTTGACATCAAGTATGGTGCTGATGAGGCACAAAACATTCGAGGCAACTTCCAAATGGAGGTGTTCCTTGGCTCAGAAGACCCTTCAACCATTCAAGCCTTCTCAGACGCTTGTGGTGAAATCACAGTTTTCCACGACGAGGAAAATGTATCTCGAAACACCAAAGACTCCTCTCAGGGAGAAAATATTTCCAAGTCTGTTCAGCGTACAAGAAAACCGCTTATCGACAAACAGCAACTTCGCCAACTTGAAAGGTGGACGGTTGTTGCCAAGATTTTCCGTAAGGCAATCATGAAAGATGTTATGACGCCTTTCTACGACACCGCTTGCATGAAAAAGGTTTCGGCAAAAGAGCCAATCTCAATTTCTCGCCCACTTGATGTTCAAAGCATTTTCTATGACATCGACAAGCGAAATGCAGTTGTGTTCACTCCAAAATCACCATTTGAGGACTAAAATTCAAAAAGTGCGATATTTTCGCACTTTTTGTTTGGATAAAATCATATTTTGTGGTAAATTCTACCATAAGGGGTTTAAAATGATAATAAAAGACAAAAAAGACAGCGTTGCCAAAATGAAAGAACTTGGACTAAACTTTTTCCCTCTCGAAGTGTTTGAAGTGACCGACCTTGGTGGCATTGAAAACTTTATCAAAACATATCCCGCAAAAGAGTATGTTATGCGTTCGGCAAACCAGGCAAAGGGTGATTTCTGCTTTGTAACAAACTTTGAAGAGGCAAAGGCAAACCTTCACCGCTTTGAAAATGATGTCACTCTTTGCGTGTCATATAATGAATATAAAGAGGACTTGATTTTGGTGGGGGACATTGTCGTTCACCGCAAGTTTGGCAGTGAAAGTGTTGACCTTACCGCCCGTACCGACACAGAAGCCACACACCGCAACATCTATGAAAAGCCAGAATACAACCTTCATACATCGATTGAGGACGACAAACTTTGGAAAATCCCCGGCATTTCAAAAATCATGCGATATATCGCCGACCATAACCTTTACAATATGATTGTGGAATTTGCAGTGTACGCAATCCGCCTCGGGAAAACCAACGAAAATGTGGTGATAAGCGAAATCCGCACAAATTATTAAAATAAAGATTTAAAGCGTTGCAATCATGTGACGCTTTTTTAATACAAACTTTGTTTGACAAACTTTTTTTAAAAAATTTCAAAAAAGGGGGTAATTTGTTTGGCTTTTGTGGTGGTTTTGGGTATAATTATCCTTGCAAAAGTAAAAGGAGATTATTGCATATGAAACAATTTGTTTATCTTTTCAAAGAGTCTGACGGCAAAAACAAGGCACTTTTTGGTGGAAAGGGTGCAAACCTTGCCGAAATGACAAATCTCGGTATGCCTGTTCCACAAGGTTTTACTGTGACTACTGAGGCGTGCACTCAATACTATGTGGACGGAAGAAAAATCAATGACGACATCATGGCTCAAATTGAGGCAAAACTTGCCGAACTTGAAGCAATGACTGGCAAAAAACTTGGCGACAAAAACAATCCACTTCTTGTTTCTGTTCGTTCTGGTGCAAGAGTGTCAATGCCGGGCATGATGGACACTATTTTGAACCTTGGTCTTAACGACGAAGTTGTTGAGGGACTTGCTTCTCTTACAAACAACCCTCGTTTCGCATACGATTCATATCGTAGATTTATCCAAATGTTCAGTGATGTTGTTATGCAACAAGAAAAATCAAGATATGAAAGAATTTTGGATAGAGTGAAGGAAGAAAAGGGCGTTCAATTTGATAAAGACCTTACGGCTGACGACCTTAAAGAAATCGTTGCACTTTTCAAAGACCTTTACAAAAAATCTCAGGGCGAAGAGTTCCCACAAGAGCCAAAGGTACAACTTATAGAGGCTGTAAAGGCTGTTTTCCGTTCTTGGGATAATGACCGTGCAAATGTATACCGCAGAATGCATGACATTCCTTACGAATGGGGTACTGCTGTCAATGTTCAATCAATGGTATTTGGAAACATGGGCGAAACATCTGGTACAGGCGTTGCATTCTCTCGTAACCCTGCAACTGGCGAAAATGTGCTTTATGGAGAATACCTTATGAACGCACAAGGCGAAGATGTTGTTGCTGGTATCCGTACACCACTGCCAATCTCAACCCTTGCTGAACAAAACCCAGAAGTATACAAACAATTTGCTGACATCGCAAAGAAACTTGAACAACACAACAAAGATATGCAAGATATGGAGTTTACAATTGAAAACGGCAAACTCTATATGCTCCAAACTCGAAACGGCAAGCGTACAGCCAAGGCTGCCCTTAAAATCGCCGTTGACCTCGTAAAAGAGGGCATGATAAGTGAAAAAGAAGCACTTATGATGATTGACCCTAAACAACTTGATGCCCTTCTTCACCCACAATTTGAAGATAAGGCACTTAAAGGTGCAACGCCAATCGCAGAGGCTCTTCCTGCTTCTCCGGGTGCTGCTTGCGGAGAAATCTGCTTCACTGCTGAAAAGGCAAAAGAGAGAAGTGCAAACGCAAAAGTTGTGCTTGTAAGACTTGAAACTTCACCAGAAGATATCGAAGGTATGGCTGTCAGCCAAGGCGTTCTTACCGCTCGTGGTGGTATGACTTCTCACGCTGCCGTTGTTGCCCGTGGTATGGGTACTGCCTGCGTTGCTGGTTGCTCTGCAATCAAATTTGCCGAGGACGAACAATCTTTCACCCTCAACGGAAAAACATTCAAAGAAGGGGATATTATCTCTTTCGACGGCTCTACTGGAAAGGTTTATGACGGCGAGGTTAAAACCGAGCCTGCAAAAATCTCTGGCGAGTTTGCTACTATTATGGAATGGGCTGATAAGGAGCGTGCACTGAAAGTTCGCACCAACGCAGACAATCCAAAAGACGCTAAAAACGCATTCAACTTTGGTGCTGAAGGCGTAGGACTTTGCCGTACAGAACATATGTTCTTCGAGGCAGACAGAATTCCTGCCGTTCGTGAAATGATTGTTTCAACCACTGTTGAAGAACGCAAGAAAGCCCTTGCAAAACTTCTTCCAATGCAAAGAGGCGACTTTATCGGCATTTATAAGGCTATGGAAGGTCACCCAGTGACAATCCGCTTCCTTGACCCACCTCTTCACGAGTTCCTTCCTCACGAGGACGAAGAAATCAAGGCACTCGCACAAGAAATGGGACTTACATTTGAAAGACTTAAAGAAACCGTTGAATCTCTTCATGAATTCAACCCAATGATGGGACACCGTGGACTTCGTCTTGCTGTGACCTATCCAGAAATTGCAGAAATGCAAACACAGGCAGTTATTGAGGCTGCAATTGCTGTAAACAAAGAAATGGGCTACCAAATCGTGCCTGAAATCATGATTCCACTCACTTGCGACTGGAAGGAATTTAAGTATGTTCGCGATATCGTTGCTTCAAAAGCAGACGAAGTTATCGCAAACGCTGGTGCAAACCTCACATACAAAATTGGTACAATGATTGAAATTCCTCGTGCTGCACTCACTGCTGACGAAGTTGCAAAATATGCAGAGTTCTTCTCATTTGGTACAAACGACCTTACTCAAATGACCTATGGTTTCAGCCGTGACGACGCAGGCAAATTCCTCGACGCTTACTATGCGAAGAAGATTTTTGAGAGCGACCCATTTGCAAGACTTGACCAAAATGGTGTTGGCAAACTTGTAAAAATGGCTACCGAACTTGGCAAATCAACTCGCCCAGACATCAAACTTGGTATCTGCGGAGAACATGGTGGTGACCCATCAAGCGTAGAATTCTGCCATAAAGCAGGACTCACATATGTTTCATGCTCACCATTCCGTGTGCCAATCGCCCGCCTTGCTGCCGCACAAGCAAACATCAAATACCCAAGATAATTTGTTTATTCTTTTCGCTTTTCTTTTAAAGAAAAGCTTGCAAAAGAAAACTTTTAAACAAAAACCCGAAGAAAACTCTTCGGGTTTTTGTAAACATTTTTTCTTTACTATATTCATAAAATTGGCGAAAAACTGCAAAAAAACTTAATTTTTCATTAAAGCAGGCAAAAGAATTCTTTACAAATTCAAATTTGTGTGGTATAATACATGAGAAAAATATAGGCGTGAGGTGATAAACTATGATGATTCAACCATCAATCGACAAACTTTTGGCTCAAACAAACGGCAATAGATATGTGCTTTGCAACATCATTTCAAAGCGTGCAAAGGAAATTGAAAGCGTACGCAGGCTGGAACTTGCTGACCAAGACAAAAAAGCAATCAGTATCGCTTGTGAAGAAATCGCAGACGGCAAAGTGAAAGCAGATAAATAATTTGTTCAAAAAAAGACCATGAAGGTCTTTTTTTTATGTTATTTCTATCAATTATATTTTCGCCAACGGAAAAGATAGCCCTAGTCGCTGTCTTTATGCAAAAGTTCTTCGCTGAGCCTTAAAATTCCCCGCCATACTTCTTCTTCATTTTTGTTTGCACTCCTTGTACAACCATTATATCACACAAGCAGTCACTTTTTAAACCTCTCAATGTAAAAGTTTTGTAAAACATATTCATATGCTCTCTCGCTTAGGAGAAAACAAGGGGGCAAGAGGGTGAGGGTTGCCCGACAAGATGCCTTCGATAATTTCCACTCCGCAAAAAGCGTTGATAATTCCGTTCGCCCCGCAACTGATAAAAAGCAAAATGTCGTCGTCTGTCTTACTTTCCCCAATCAAACCAAGATTGTTTTTGGTTGTGCCAAAACTGCCACAAAAGCGATAGTCAATCGTCACCGATTGTGGCAAAGAAAGAAGCCTTCGCAAACTCTTTTCAAGTGCTTTATATTTCCTGCTCGCCAACTTTTCGCTGACAGGCTTTTCATGAAAGGGGGTATCCTCTCCGCCAAAAATCACCCGCCCATCAGGCAGTGTTCGACAATAATGATAGGGGCTTGATGCGTCGTGCAAAAGTGCTTTTTCTTTCCATGCGGGTTGTGGAAGGGGAGATGTGACAATTGAATAGGATATAAACCGTTCGCATAACTCCTGCTCTAAAATCTCCCAATTAAATCCTGTTGCAACAATCACCTTTTGGCAAAAAATTCTTTCCCCAAAATTGGTGCGGGCGATAATTCCATGACGGCTTTTCTTTAAGTTGATAATGTGCGTGTTTTCAAACAATCTGTTTTGATTGAGTGAATTTTTTATCATTTGCTTTGTGAATAGATATGGATTAAATTCACAACCGCCATTTGGAGAATATATCCCCTTTTTTATAGAAAATGGAAAGGGATTGTCCTCTTTACTGAAAAGTTTGCAATCAAAATTGTGCTTTTTTCTAAACAAAAATTCATTTTCAATGGCTTTGACAGAGAAAATCGAATTGGTGTATAAAAATGTTGGACGGGCAGAGAAATGGCATTGGTTGCCAAAACGGGCGACAAAATTTTTGATTTTTTCAATTGACGCAAGTCCCATACGATAACTTTGCAGGATTTCCTCTTCGCTCATATACTCCAAAAGGTCGTCGGCAAAATCATCAAGTTGATATTCCAAAAGGGCGGTCGCACAGGCAGTGCAAGCATGACCAAAACGCCCCTTGTCAACAAGTACGACATCGTGATTTTGCGATAAAAAGAAATTCGCTATCGCACCATCAATTCCTCCGCCAATAATCAAAAGTTCACAAGATATGTCATGGCGGAGATAGGGGTATCCTTCAATCTTACCCTTGCAATCACAAAAATATGGGAAGCCTTTTATATATTCCATGTTCACCTCATAAAATAACATTGCAACTTCAAATAAAAAATTTGAAGTTTTGTGTTTGCATAAATGCAAGCACACTTTTGCTAATCGCAAAAGCAATGTCTTTTGGTACGAACGAAAATATCCTCTTAAACCTGCAAATAAATTTGCTTTTAGACGATATTTCCTACTACATAAAAAATTGTGATTTATGCAATCACAATTTCTGTTGCTCACCAACAACGCAACTCTTCTGGCACAATCACCTGACAAACGCCTTGCTCTGCTTCACAAAGAGGACATTTTTCCCAAGCCCCCTTGCCAAAGGAAATGTAACCGCAGTTTGGGCAAATCCAAGCCTCTTCATTTTTCTTTTTGTAAAGCGTGCCATTTTTAAATTGCTCATAAAGATTAAGAAAAAGTTTTTGGTGACGAATTTCGACCTCTCCGATTTGCTTAAAAAGAAGTGCAACATCTTCAAATCCTTCCTCCTCGGCAACAATGGCAAACTCTTTGTAGGCTTCCGCATCTAAAAATTCGTCCTCCGCAAGCAATTTTAAATTCTTTTCCATATCCCATTTTTCCTTGAATGGAAAACCCGCTGAAATGTCGATGTTGTCAATTTGCTTTTGGTCTGCATTTTGAATTTGGGTGTATAGCATTCTCGCATGATTAAATTCTTGATATGCAATCGTGTCCACAATTTGGGCAAGTGCCTCAAAACCATTGTAGCGTAACCCATACTCGACAAACTCATATCGAGTTCTCGCCTGACATTCTGATGCATAGGCTCTTGCTAAATTTTCATAAGTTTGGCTGTCTTTCAATTTCATAAATTTTTCTCCTTTTCAAAAGATTATTTGCAAAAAAACAGCCCGTATACATAAAAAAAAGGAAAAAATTTTTAAAATTTTAAAAAAAATTTAAAAATTTGCGAAAAATAGTTGAAAAAGGGGTTAGATATGTGTATAATATACATTGCAAGCGTTGAGAAGAAACATTCAAGTAAAAACCAACCTTTGCGATAATAATGAATATGGAGAGATGGCTGAGCGGTCGAAAGCGGCGGTCTTGAAAACCGTTGACCTGAAAGGGTCCTGGGGTTCGAATCCCTATCTCTCCGCCAAGCGAAGTCGCGTTTGAACACTCGGTCAAATGCGACTTTTTATATTAAAATTATTGATTATGTTTTTGCAAAAGGAAATGCTGGCATAATTGTTTACTATGAAAGACCAGAACCAAAGTTATCACTAAACTATTTAACTTTAAAAAGAGATAAACAAGGAAACTGGATTAAGGGTTCGCTATAAAATGCGAGCCTTTTTTGTGTGAAAAGCAAGCATTAAAACCACCTTATATATTTGCTTTTGTTGTATCTATCGTAGCATATTTCTCGTATAAATCAACGGAATAAAATATTGCTTATAAATCTTAATAAAATATGAATAGTCAGGTAGAAATATCTGGCTATTTTTTTATGCTTCCAAA
>CAZVYB010000040.1:7951-9180 GCA_964631405.1 uncultured Lachnospiraceae bacterium | reverse complement strand
TAATAAGTAAGAGGGAAGAGTGAAAAGGTATTAAGGAGAACGCAAATCATGACCATAAAATTCAAAATATTATCAGCAATATCATTTATATCACTTGCCATAGTGCTTACCTTTGTGGGCGTGTGGGCAGTGACAGACCTCGACTTTTCAGTCGGGGGGAATATCACCTACACCGCACCAGTTGAGGAGATAAAAGATGTAAGCAACTATCCAACTTTGCAATTTATTGTTCAAACTTCAGCAAATAAAACTGTTGCTGTACAACAAAACATTGAGAATAAACCGATAGGAGAACTTGTTATTCCTTCAAAAGTGTTGTCAGGGGGAGAGGAATATACGGTTACGACTATGACTTCTTATACTAGTGAGTTGGTCCCACTATCTTTGCCTACAATGAGGGCAATAATTCCAGATGAAGATATTTTATATGCTTTTGAAAAATGCACAGACCTAATAAGCATAACAATTCCAGAAACGATAGTTGATATTTATACTATGTCCTTTGCGAGTTGTACAAATCTTGAAATTGTAGAAATTCTTGCTTCAACACCGCCGAGTGCTGGAAGATATATTTTTAGCGAGTGCACTTCACTTACAACAATAAAAGTTCCAAATGAAAGTTTAGAGGCGTATAAAACTGCGACAAATTGGAGTGTGTATGCAAATTTGATGGTGGGAGTATAAAAAAATACCTTCTTATCAACAAGAAGGTATTTTCACACCCACTTTTCATCGGTTGAAAGAATGGGTTTATTTTCTTTTAAAGAAGTTTGCACATCAATTGTGCGTTGGTTTTTGCTTCCTTTAAAACGAAGGTTGAGGCTTTTTTGAGAAAGCACAAACTTGCCGTCAATCAAAATGTCGATAAAGGACAAAAGTTCTTTGGCATATGGCACACTGCCAGAGGCAAGTTGTTCAAACAAAAAGCCGGTATAGCAGGCAAGTTCCAACCCCTGTTCTTTCACAAACTTTGCAAAGGGGATAAGAGCCTTTGCTTGCGAGAATGGGTCACCCCCAGAAAATGTCACGCCATATAAAAGGGTGCTTGATAAAATTTCTTTTTTAAATTTTCTAAGCGAGTATGATTTTCCGCCTCTAAAAGGGTGAGTTTGAGGGTTGTGACAACCCTCGCAGTGGTGTGGACACCCCTGCGTAAATATTGTCAGCCTCAACCCCGGCCCGTCAACAATGGAGTCATTTACAACGCCCGATATTTTAAGTTTTGCCAT
>CAZVYB010000040.1:0-7851 GCA_964631405.1 uncultured Lachnospiraceae bacterium | reverse complement strand
TTTTTTTATTTTACAACATTTATTCCCCTTAGAAATAAAGGGGAATAAATGTTTTCAAAAATTTTTTTCTATTTTTATGTATATTTTTTTAATTAAAATATTTAAGTGTTTTTTATTATATTTTAATCATTTTTCATGCCATGTTTTACTCTGTCATGCTCTTCTGCTCGCTTGCCGTTGTTGAATCTGTCAAGAGTGCCTACAAGATAACCGGTGATACGGCGGATTCTTTCAAAGTTGCCCCTGCCGTCAGTTTCTCTTCTTCCGCAGTGAGGGCAGATGTCGCCGATGATACCGTTGTATCCGCAAACAGGGTCACGGTCGATAGGGTGGTTGATTGCACCATATCCGATGCCAGCCTCTTTCATGTGGCGGATAAGCACTTCAAATGCATCAAGGTTGTTTGTTGTATCGCCGTCAAGTTCCACATATGTAATATGTCCGCCATTGCACAAGTTGTGAAAAGGTGCTTCAAGGTCAATTTTCTTGTTTGCAGAAATGTCATAATATACTGGCACATGGAATGAGTTTGTATAGTATTCTCGGTCGGTGATACCCTTCAAAGTGCCATATTTTTGTCTGTCTATGCGGACAAATCTTCCACTAAGCCCTTCGGCTGGTGTTGCAATAACGGTGAAGTTAAGTTTATGTTCTTGTGATTTCTTGTCGGCAAATTCTCTCATATGTTTTACAATTTCATAACCAATTTGCCATGATTTTTCACTTTCGCCATGGTGCTTGCCGGTGAGTGCGACAAGCGTTTCAGCAAGCCCGATAAAGCCGTATGTAAGAGAGCCGTGTTTTAAAACTTCGGCTACGCTGTCAGTGCGTCCAAGTTTTTCGCTATCAATCCAAACGCCTTGTCCCATAAGGAAAGGATAGTTGTATACTCGTTTTGCCTTTTGAATTTCAAAGCGGTCAAGAAGTTGTTGGGTGACAAGTTCCATACGCTCGTCAAGCATAGCGTAAAATTTTTTCATATCGCCCTTGCTTTCAATTGCAATTCTTGGCAGGTTGATTGATGTGAAAGAGAGGTTGCCACGCCCAAATGTCATTTCACGACTTGGGTCAAACACATTGCTCATAACACGAGTTCGGCAACCCATGTATGCCACTTCGGTTTCAGGCTGACCTTTTTTGTAGTATGGGATATTGAATGGTGCGTCAAGGAAAGAGAAGTTTGGAAACATTCTTTTTGCCGAGCAGGCGATAGCCCTTTTGAAAAGGTCATAGTTAGGGTCGGAAGGGTTGAAGTTGATGCCCTCTTTTACCTTAAAGATAGAGATTGGGAAAATTGGAGTCTCACCATTGCCAAGCCCTTCTTCTGTTGCACGAAGGAAGTTTTTAATGACCATACGCCCCTCAGGAGAGGTATCAGTGCCAAAGTTGAGGGAAGAGAAAGGCACTTGTGCACCAGCACGAGAGTGCATGGTGTTGAGGTTGTGAATAAGTGCTTCCATGGCTTGGTGGGTTGCTTCATCAGTTTCTTCCAAAGATTTCTTTGTAGCAAATTTTTTGATTTTTGCAAAAGTTTGCTCGTCAATTTCTTCAAAAGCCTTGCGTTCTGCCCTGTCAAACTCGGCACTGACAGAAAGGGTAGGGCAAACGCCCTTGATTTTTTCCAAAGCCTTAAAAATTTCGCAAACCTCGGGTTCGCCAAGATTCCCAGCCTCGGTCAAAACATAAGCCTTGGCAAAATTGGTGCGGTAGATTTTTTTGTATGTTTTTGCAACGCCGGGGGCACAACCATAGTCAAAGTTTGGCACACTTTGCCCGCCGTGCTGGTCGTTTTGGTTTGATTGAATTGCAATGCAGACAAGTGCAGCATATGTGCGAATGTCATTTGGCTCTCTTACAAAACCATGCCCCGTATGGAAGCCACCTTTGAAAAGTTTTTGCACATCAATTTGGCAACAGGTTTCGGTGAGTGTGTAAAAATCAAAGTCATGGATATGTATGTCACCTGACTGGTGAGCCTTTGCTTGTGCAGGGTCAATCACCGCATTGGTGAAATAGTTTTTTGCACTTTCACTTCCAAACTTCAACATAACTCCCATTGGAGTATCACCGTCAATGTTTGCGTTTTCTCGTTTTAGGTCAGAGTCTTTTGCGTCACTGTTGTTAAGTTTTTCAAAAGTTTTCATAAGAGAAGTGTTCATTTCTCGCACACGGTTTCTCTTATCTCGATAAAGAATATACGCCTTTGCAACATCTTCAAAGCCCTTTTTCATAAGCACCTTTTCAACGATGTCCTGAATTTCCTCCACAGCGGGTGTTTTGTCGGCAAATTGCAGATTGATTTCAGTTTCAACTGCCTCGGCAAGTTTTTTTGCTGTTTTAAATTCCCTTTCCCCAACTGCGTTCATAGCCTTTGAAATGGCATTTTCAATCTTGGAAATGTTAAATTCAACAATTCGTCCATCTCGTTTAAGTATATTCTTTACCATGATTTCCTCCTTGTGCGGTTTTGAATATTCATACTATATATTGTGTTTTCATTCATTTGGAAACGGCATATATAGTGCGTTTCGTGATATATCTTAAAACTTTTAAAAATAATTGTCAACGAAAAAAGGGGGCTTTTTTGACTGGAATTTGGCATAAGTTATTGAAATATAATTGTCCCTTGCACTTTCCCTCAAAAGAGATTGATTTTTTATTTTTCGCAAATTTTGAAAACAAATCAAAGTGGAGTTATAATAGCCCAAATTTGACGCATTTTTGACACGCAAAAGGCGATACACTTGCAAATTTTTAAAAAGTTTTGATAAAACATTGTAAATTTACCCCAAAAGATGTTAATATATCTAAAAGAGATATTTTGTATCAAGAAGGAGGCTTTTATGAGTGCAAGTTTGGTGGGCTGGATTGTTTCTCTGATTTTTATAGTGATTTTGGTCGCTGGCTTTTTTGTTGGTTTTTGGCGAGGGCTAAAACGCTCAACCGTCAGCCTTGTCATTTCAATTGTGGGCGTAGTGGTTGCATTCTTTGTGACACCTGCAATCACAAAGGCAATTCTTGGCATACAAATCACCGTCAATGGAGAGGCGTCAACACTGCATGAGGTTATTCTCACATATATCAACTCAATCGAAGGCGTTGACAACTTGGTGGCAAAGAATCCCAACCTTGGAAGGCTGTTTTTGAATTTGCCTGTTGCAATCGTCAATGTTGTTCTGTTTTTGCTTGTGACGGTTGCCGTTGAGGGCATTTTGTATATTGTATATAAAATTCTCGCTTGCACAGTCTTTAAATTGCAAGAGGGAGAGAAAAAAAGAAGGGTCACGGGCGGTGTTGTGGGCGTTGTGAAAACGCTGATTGTTGTGCTTTTCGCATTCATGCCATTTGCAAGCCTTATCGGCACGGCCTATACCTGCACAACCTCGGGCGATTATGGAATTGTGCAATTGGAAGGAGAAGAAGCGTCCGCACAGGCAATTTTGCTTGAAGAGGGCACAACAGAAGAGGAAACACCAACAGAAGAAGGGACGGGCGAAGGGCTTTTGTCAAACAGCGTCATCAAAATAATTGCTGGTCTTGAAAACAACCTTCTCACCAAAATGAGTGGAGTATTTAGGCTTGACGATGCACTTTTTGACTATTATGGCAGTTTTAACATTGATGGACAAAAGATTGTGCTGAGAGAGGAAATTGTAAACACATACGAGGTGATTGACCTTTCAACCCAACTATTAAATATAAACAGCAATACAACTTTTAAAGATATCAAATATAAAAAGATTGCAAAAACTTTCAATAAACTCACCGAAAGCCCACTTTTTGAAAATGTGCTTGCAGAAACACTTGGCGAAATTATTATGAATTATAAAGACTACGCCTTTATCGCCGACAGCAGTTTTGCACAAGAAAACGCACAAATCTTGGACGCTCTTTCACTTGGACTTAAAGCCTATACAGAGGCGGGCGGAAGCATCAGTGACTATTTCACAGGCGACATCAAAACCCTTGTTGATGTTGCGATGGCGTTTGGCGAAGGGGGGATAATCGACGAGATTTTGGACCTTGAAAATATGGACGCCGACAATATTATCACCGTTCTCACAAAAGAAGGAAACTATGAAACCTTGCAAAGTGGAATTGACAGCATTTTCGCTATGAACATTGTCCGTGACGCACTGACGGCAGTTATGCCAAAGGTGACAGATGGGCTCGCTGATTATGTTGACCCAATCGGCGTCAGCACCGAGGAGTGGGAGGACGATGACTGGACATCGCTTTCAAACTCTCTTGCTAGAGTGCTGAAAAGATATGGCAACATCGCCCAAAAGGTTGGCGTTATGAAGGTTGCTGAGGACGCTACAATCCTGCTTGACAAAGAAGAAAACTATGATATTTCTGGCATTTTGAATGAACTTGGGCTTCTTATTGACGAGGCAAGGGCGGTCAACCTTCTTCAAACGGCGGAGGGGAAGCCTGTTATTGATAAACTTCTCGACAAATACAACCTTATCCTTCCAACAGAAAAGGTGATTGATAATGAAGGCGAAGAGGTCACGATTGAAAATTATAATTCACTTATGACATTTATCTCTCCTTCACTTGTCAAACTTCGTGACGAGGGATTGTATGAAATTATAACCGCCGAGGGCGACACAAATGCCCAAATTGAAGCGATTGCAGAGATTGTGTCAAAAGAGGGAAATGAGAAACTTCTCAGCGAAATCATTATGCCACTATATCAAGTTGAACCAAGCAAGACACTGATTGTAGAACAACTTTCAAGTGGTCTTTCAAACGACCTTATCGACCTTTCCACCCTTACAACATACGACGATTGGAAGGGCGACCTTGATTATATCTCAGCCCTGCTTAAAACGCTCAACGGCAAAACCACGCTTGGCAAAACATTCTTAAACCTTGCCCTGAACGGTCAGTTTGACAGCATCATTGACGCACTCGCCGAGACAGATGTTGACCCAATCATATTGCCAGCCTTCTATGCAAAATCAACAGCGGGCGTAAGGGAGAAGGTTCTTACAAAACTTCAAAATGACTTTGCCCTTATGACAAGAAACGCAAACCTCACTATTTCGGCAGAAGGAGCGACATTTGCAGAAGGGGATACCGAAGACCAAGCGGTTGAACTTTCAAGCGTACTCAAAAAACTTATCCCTCTTAAAAAGAGTTACACCGAGGCATTTGCAGATATGACAAAGGTTGACAAAACAATTTTGGGTCAAGCACTTGAAACAATGAAGCAAAACGCATATAGGGTAGAACTTGCTTCAAAAACAGAGGAAGGCATTTTCAAAGACACCTTCATTGCACTTATGGCTCAATTTAAAGAGGAGTATAAGACCGAAGTTGCAATTCTCCAAGCAAACCCTGATACTTTGGAAGATGCTCTTGGAGTAAGAAGTTTGGAGGAAGAGAACTATTCAAAAATAGATTATACAATCCTTCTTGCTATGCTTGCAGAACTTGAAGAGCAAACAGCATAATTAACAAAATTTACAAAAAAACATCAAAAAACAAGCAAAAAAACATAAAAAACGAGAAATTTAGGGAAAAATATGGAATTTAAACATATTCCCGTCCTTCTAAATGAAGTGCTGGAAGGACTGGACATAAAGAAAAATGGAATTTATATTGACTGCACCATGGGCGGTGGCGGACACTCCGCAGAAATTCTTGCCCGCCTTTCGCAAGAGGGAAAACTCTTTGGCTTTGATAGGGATATGGACGCCGTGGAAACCTGCAAAAAACGCTTTGCGGGTAAGGAAAATGTCACAATCGTTCATGCCAACTATAAAGATGCGGTTGCGATTTTGGGAGAGAGGGGAATAACCCAAGTGGACGGCATTTTGGTTGACCTTGGCGTAAGTTCTTATCAACTAGATTGTGGCGAGCGGGGATTTAGCATTGTCAATGACGGCAGACTGGATATGCGTATGGACTGCTCTCAAGACCTTGACGCCCACTATGTTGTCAACAACTATTCAAAAGAAAGATTGATACAGATTTTATACAGATATGGAGAGGAGGACAACGCTCGCAAAATTGTTGAAAATATTTGCAGGGCAAGAGAGAATAGCCCAATTGAAACAACAGGACAACTGAAAGAAATCATCGAGTCGTCATTTCCTAAAAAGGTGATTTTTGGCAAGGGTGGAGTTTCCAAAAAAACCTTCCAAGCGATAAGAATTGAGGTGAATGGAGAACTTGAAGGACTTGATACAACGCTTGATGACCTTATTTCAATTTTAAAACCAAAGGGAAGAATGGCGGTTATCACCTTCCATAGTTTGGAGGATAGAATTGTTAAGAATGTTTTTAAGGATAATGCCACCGATTGCATTTGCCCGCCAAGGACGCCAATTTGCATTTGCGGACACCACGCAAAGGCGAAACTTGTCAATCGAAAACCAATCATGGCGGGGGAGGCAGAACTTGAAAATAATTCCCGCAGTAGCAGTGCAAAACTGCGGGTGATTGAAAAACTTTAAAATTTTTGTGATTATATAAAAGGAGGGTGAGTATATTATGGGTGAGAAAACTTTGCTTGTAGAACTTGAAAAAGATAGGGAAAAAATTGTTGAAAAAAAACTTGCCCAAACAAGAGAGAGGGCAGAGAGGAAGAGGGAAAAAGAGAACCCAAAACCAGAAAAGAAAAAATATTTCAACGCATTTTCTTCAAAAAGTTTCAAGGGTGAGGAAATTGTGCAGAAAGCACAAGAAAATATTTCACCAACCCAAAATGTTCAGCCTCAAAAAATAGAGGAAAGGGAAGTTGCAAAGGTTGAGAGCAAGGTTTCTGAGGTTATTGAAAAGCCAAACTATGATTATATGGAAACGCTGACCGAAACCCAGCGTGAAAAGATTTTCAAGGTTGAGAGGGAAGAGAAGTCAAAAACGCAGACAAAACCAAAACGCCTCAAACTTGTGATAATGTCGGTGCTTTTTGCCCTTTTTGGGGTATGGGGAGTTGTCAACATCGCCCAAATTGACAATTTGGGAAGTCAAATTGCAGAGGTTACGAAAGACTATTATGAAATCAATCTTCCAAAATATCTCAAAAAACTCACATCTCTTGATGCAACCAATTCTAGCAACATGGAAAATCTTTTTGAAACAATCCCCGATGAGGATATTTCACCAAGCGAAATTTTTGAAAAATCAAATTGGTTTGATAGAATTTGCAATTTCATAGCAGGCTTGTTTGGAGGTTAAACTTGCAAAAAGCCTTTTCGTTATATTCATTTAAAAAAAGGATATTGGCGGTTTTGCTGACCATATCCTTTCTTTTTTGTGCACTTTGCGTGCGTCTTTTTGTCATACAAATCATAAACGGCTCTTCCTTGCAGGCGAGGGCGACCGACCAGTGGACTCGTGACCTTGCAATCACGGCACCTCGTGGGACAATTTATGACCGCACAGGCTCGGCACTTGCTGTCAGTTATACAACCTACAATGTGTATGTCCGCTCCCGTGAGGTGCAAGAGCCTTCGTCCACGGCATTTGCCCTTTCAAAGGCACTTGACCTTCCATTTGAAAAGGTTTATAAAAAGGTGACAAACAAAACTGTCAGCGAGGTGCTTGTCAAAATGCAGATTGAGGGCGAAGAGGCGGAAAGCGTATATAAACTTGGTCTTTCTGGCGTGTATTTGGCAGAAAACAGCAATAGATACTATACTTATGGCAATTTGCTCTCGCAGGTGATTGGCTTTACTAGCATAGACAACGAGGGGCAGACAGGCGTTGAGGCGTATTATAACAAACACTTGCAGGGAGAGGACGGGTGCAGTTATGTTCAAAGCGACCTTCAAGGCAAGGAAATTGGCGGGAGTCTAAGATATTATGTACCTGCCACCGCAGGCGAAGATTTGACCC
>CAZVYB010000039.1:0-9353 GCA_964631405.1 uncultured Lachnospiraceae bacterium | reverse complement strand
CATAACTTATCTTGTCACATGGAGGATAATCATGGAAAAATTTGAAATCTATGACGATATTAAAACTCGTACAAACGGCGATATTTATATCGGCGTTGTTGGGCCAGTAAGGGTTGGAAAGTCAACTTTTATCACCCAATTTATGAAAAAACTTGTCCTGCCAAACATTGAGGACGAAAACGGCAAGGGCAGAACAATTGATGAACTTCCTCAGTCCGCCGACGGCAAAACCATTATGACAACCCAACCTCATTTTGTGCCAAATGAGGCTGTCAAAATCAAGGTCGCAAATGCAGAAATGAGGGTGCGTATGATTGACTGCGTGGGCTATGTTGTCAGCGGTGCGTTGGGGCATACTGAGGGGGAGGCAAGTCGTCTTGTCAAAACGCCTTGGAGTGAAAAAAACCTGCCCTTTGAAGAGGCTGCCAAACTTGGCACTGATAAGGTGATAAATGAACATTCCACTTTTGGCATCGTTGTCACCACCGACGGAAGCGTAACAGACCTTTCGCGAGGTGACTATGTTGAGGCGGAAGAGAGGGTGATTGCCCAAATGAAGGCAAGTGGCAAACCTTTTGTTGTTGTGCTGAACGCAAAAAACCCAAATTCGGCAGAAAACAAAAAACTGACGGCGTCTCTTTCTGTCAAATATGGCGTGCCAGTGATTGCCATGAACGCTCTTGAAATGAAAGAGGAAGATGTTGACAGAGTTGTTGAGGGCGTGCTTATGGAATTTCCTGTTCGTTCAATCCAAGTGAAAATGCCCGAGTGGCTTCGTGCACTTGACTTTGAAAGCGATATCATTGCCGAAATTGCACAAGAGATGAAACGCCTCGGCAGTGCAATCAACAAACTCAGCGACGCCGACAAAAACCAAATCGCCTTTGCAGAAAGTTCTGCCTTCGAGCCTATCACGGTGTCAAAAATCGACGCAGGGCAGGGATATGTCAAATTTTCAGTCATTCCAAAAGACGGGCTTTTTTATCAGGTGCTGTCTCGCGAGTGCGGTACGACCATTGAGGACGACTTTAAACTTGTCAGTTATATCAAAGAACTCGCCTTCGCCAAGACCGAATTTGACAAACTCAAAACCGCCCTTGACGAAGTTGCTCAAACAGGCTACGGCATAGTTCAACCAAAACGAGAGGACTTGGAATTTGGCGAGCCAGAAATCTTCAAACAGGGCAACCGCTATGGTGTCAAAATCAAAGCCGTTGCTCCAAGCCTGCATATCATGCGGGTTGATGTGGAAACAGAAGTCACCCCAATTGTGGGCAATGAAGAGCAAAGTCAAGAACTTGCAAACAACCTTGTCGCTCAGTTTGAAGAGGACCCTCAATCAATCTGGGAAACAAACATTTTGGGTAAAAGTCTTTATAGTCTTGTTGGCGATAATATCAATTCAAAAATTGTGCTTATGCCGGTTGAGGCACAACGAAAAATGAGAAAAACTCTTGCTAGAATTGTCAACGAGGGCAAGGGCGGGGTGCTTTGCATTTTGCTTTAAAAATCGCACCGCTTGCGACCGATGACCGCAAACGACGCTATCAAAACCTGACATATTCAAAAAAGTTTGGGAAACGCCAAACTTTTTTTGTTTTATATGAGATTTTTGCTGAGAAAATTTTGTAAGAAATTCTTAAAATTTCCCCTTGACGAATGGCGAAATTTGTTTATAATTAGGGATAAAGAAAGATTTTTGTAAGGGGGAGTTTATGAGGGCATATTTGAGGTCTATGGGCTTTGAAAATGGCGAGATTTCTCGCATACTTGCGACTACGCACGCCAAAAACCCAGAAATAGTAAGAAAGAAAATGGATTATTATCGAACTTCGTTTGGTTTTTCCAATGACGACCTTAAAAAAATTATCAAAACTCTTCCGCCTTTTTTGGGGTATGAAACTGATGGGGCAAGCACGACATCTGTCAGCAGTAAGGTTGAATTTTATAAAATCAATTTCAATTTGACTGACGAAGAGGTGGCAAGACTTATCAAAATTTCACCGGGGCTTTTGGGGCTTGATGTGTATTCGGTTGCGGACAAACTGGACTATTTGCAAGATTATTTTGAATTTTCAAATGGCGAGATTTTGGAACTTGTAAAAACAACTCCCGCCATTTTAGGGTATGATGTCAAGTGGAAGACTTGCGAAAAGGTAAGTTTTTATTCTACATATTTTGGCATTGACGAAGAGGGGGCAAAAAAGATTATCAAAGCACGCCCAAACCTTTTGGGAAGAAGCACTGAAGGTGTGGAAAAGAGGGTGGAGTTTTTGTCTACAATGATTGGTTGCAGTCAGGAGAGGGCAAAGAAAATTATCCTTTCCCTTCCAACCATACTTACATATGACCTTAAATCTATGCTTGGCAAGGTGAAGTATTATGAAAAAGCCCTTTCGCTTTCGCCACAGCAGGCAGGGGCGATGATTGGCAAATGCCCTTCAATCATATGTTATAGCATTGACGACGAGGACGAAAAATCTGCACCAAGAAAACTGAAATATCTTCGCCAGATTGCCACCGACGAGGAGATTGCCCAAAATCCGGCACTTCTCACACACCCAGCACTTAAACTGAAAACCCGCTATCTTATTCTTGCACAGGTGTTTGAAAGAAAGGAAATTGTCGGCAATCGCAAAATGACAACAAGTGAGGACAAGTTATGGGGCAGGCTGAGATATTGTGAGGAAGGCGGGCATAGTGCAAAGGCAATCATAAGAAGCGAAAGTCGTTTTAGAGAAAACATTGGTGTCACAAGCCAAGAGGTCGTGAGGCAATATCCGCTCACCTTGCAGGATATAAAGCGTCTTGAAAAATCTCACGAAGAGAAAACGGGGGAAAGTATACATCTTGACCAATTTGAAATTGAGGCTGTCTTTGGCAGTGCAAGTGAGGGCGATGAGGAACTTGAAAATGTTTAAAGGGGTGAAAAGTCACCCCTTTTTTATTTGACAATTTGCCTTAAATCGCTTTGCAAAGGCGACCATAAAGTGGTACAATTGCTACATGAAATACGACATAAATTCACTGAATGAAGAACAACTTGCCCCACTTAAACAGACCAAAGGGGCGGTACTTGTGACAGCAGGGGCAGGCTCTGGCAAGACCAGACTTCTCACCCACCGTGTGGCATATCTTTTGGAGGAGTGCCGGGTGAACCCATATTCAATCCTTGCAATCACCTTCACCAATAAGGCGGCGGGGGAGATGAAAACCCGTGTTGCTGACATGGTGGCGGGGGCGGAGAGGGTTTGGATTTCCACCTTTCACTCTATGTGTGCAAAAATTTTAAGAATGGATATTGCTCACCTTGGCTCTTTCACCAAGGACTTTTCCATTTATAGCGAAAGCGACAGCGACAAAGCCCTCAAAGAGGTTTTGGCAGAGAGGGGTATAACCGACGAGAAAATCAAGAAGTCGGTTTCTTTTCACCTTTCAAATTGGAAGAACGGAGTGCAAAGTTTGGGGGAATATCTTGACACCCACGACGACGCCTGTGATATGGATATAATTGGCAAGTGCATATATTCTTACCAAGAAAAATTGAAGAAAAACAACGCCCTTGATTTTGATGACCTTCTCGCCAAAACTATGGAACTTTTCAAGAATTGCCCAGAGGTTTTGGCGTATTATGCAAACCGATTTGAATATGTGCTTGTTGACGAATTTCAGGATACAAACACCATTCAGTATGAACTGGTCAAACTGCTTGCATCTGTGCATGGCAATCTTTTTGCTGTGGGTGACGAGGACCAGTGCATATATTCTTGGCGTGGTGCAAACTTTCAAAATATATTCAATTTCAAAAAGGACTTCCCAGACGCACAACTTTTCAAACTGGAAAGAAACTATCGTTCTAGCAAAGAGATTATCACCGTTGCAAACAATGTGATAAAAAACAATCAAGCACGCCTCAACAAGAATATGTGGACGGCAAAAGAGGGTGGTCAAAAGCCGGTGCTTTTCAATGCGTATGATGAGCGTGACGAGGCTCTTTTTGTGGCAAAAAACATCTCAAAACTTGTCAGCGAAGGATATAGTTATGACGATATGGCGGTGCTTATGCGTGTCAACGCACTTTCACGCAGTTTTGAAGAGGCGTTTTTGTCATACAACATTCCACATCGCATTTTTGGTGGTTTTAAGTTTTATGAGCGTGTTGAAATCCGCAATCTTATTGCATATCTCCGCCTTTTTGTCAACCCTCGTGACGATGTGTCTTTTGCCCGCATTATCAATTTCCCAAAGCGTGGCATAGGCGAGGGGACACTTGCAAAAGTGGCGTCAATTGACCCGTCGAGGTCGCTTCTTGAAAATGTGACGACGGACAGTTTTTCGACAACTGCATTATACAAAAAATTTCAGCCTTTTGTTGAGGGATACAATCGTGTTAAAGAGGCAAACACAAAAAAACTTTCTGATTTTGTGGAAGAGATGCTTCGTGCCTTCAATATTCGCGGGGCGTACAACCCAAAAGAGGAAGAGGATATGAACAGGCTTCTCAACATAGAGCAGTTTGTGTCATCGGTGAAGGAGTTTGAAGCGTTAAACCCAGAGGCAAGCCTTGGCGACTTCCTTGAGAACATCACCCTTTCAAGCGAAAATGACGAGATAGGTCAGGGTGGGGCGGTCACAATTGCAACAGTCCACGCCGTGAAGGGACTTGAATTTAAGGTGGTGTTTATTGTGGGGCTTGAAGAGGGGCTTTTCCCAATCTCTCGTGCTATGAACAGCAGTGGAGAATTGGAGGAAGAGCGTCGCCTTATGTATGTGGCAATCACCCGTGCCGAAGAGGTGCTTTTTATGACCCACTGCACAAAACGATATATGTATCGTGAAAGCCAATATCAAACTCCAAGCAGATTTTGCAGAGAACTTGGCATACTTGCCCTTGAAGAGAAAAAGAGGGAAGTGCCTCGTGAGAATAATTATCGCTCTTATGGCAATAGTTATGGTGGCGGGTATGGAAATCGCACATACTATAAAGAGAGAAACGAATATAACCAAGAGACATCATTCAGTGTGGGCGGAAGCGACTATTTCGCAGACGCTCAGCCAAAACAAAAAATCTTTGACCATAAATCTTTTATGAAAAAAGAGGAGGAAAAGCCTCGCAAAGATGTTGGTGTCTATAAGGTTGGTCAACGCCTTTCTCACCCTCGTTTTGGCGAAGGGGAACTGGTTGAAATTTCACCTGACGGGCTTGTTGGAGATATTGTTTTTGAGGACTTTGGCAAAAAGTCGCTGATGCTGGAACTGGCACCTCTTGAAATTATGGAGGATTGATATGGAAAAGCAAAATATCATTGAAAAAATGGAGTCGCTTATCAAGGAAATTGAAAGGCATAACTACAACTACTATGTGCTTGATAACCCAACTATAAGTGATAGCGAATATGATAAACTTTACTATACCCTCGTTGACCTTGAAAAGGAAAGCGGGATTGTCCTGCCGTCCTCCCCAACTCAAAGGGTGGGTGATACCGTTTTGGAAGGCTTTGAAAAGCATAAACACGAGGTAAGGCTTTATTCCCTCAATAAGGTGAGAGATTTTGGTGATCTTGAAAGTTGGGTGGCGGACATGAAGGCTCTTGCGGGAGACACCGATTTTTCGGTGGAATATAAATTTGACGGTCTGCAAATTGTGCTTGAATATAATGACGGAAATTTTCTCCGTGCAACAACCCGTGGCAATGGGCTGATTGGCGAAGATGTCACAACGCAGGTGAAAACCATTCGCACTGTGCCACTTGCAATCCCTTTTAAGGGACGGCTTATTGTGCAGGGTGAGGGCATGATGAAAAACTCCTCATTTGAAAGATACAATAAAAGGGCAGAGGTCAAACTTAAAAACCCTCGCAATGCCGTTGCGGGTGCAATTCGCAATCTTGACGCAAGAGAAACGGCAAAAAGAAATCTTGACTATTTTTGCTATTCAATTTTGCTGTGCGATGGTAGAGAATTTTTAAGCCAAAAAGAGGCTCATGATTTTTTACAGGAACAGGGCTTTCAAACGGGAGATTTCTTTCATATTTGCAAAAATACGCAAGAAATTATCAAAAAAATACAAGAAATTGACAAAATTAAGTCAAATTTAGATATTTTAATTGACGGAATGGTCGTCAAAATAAACAAAATAAAAGAGCGTGAAGAAATCGGTTTTACAGCAAAATATCCTCGCTGGGCTGTTGCTTTTAAATTTGAAGCCCAAGAGGTTTCCACCATGCTTGAAAGCGTTGTTTGGCAGGTTGGACGAAGTGGCAGGGTGACGCCGATTGCAGAACTTGAACCTGTGGAACTTGCTGGTGCGACCGTGTCCCGAGCGACGCTAAACAACATCGACGACATTCGCAGAAAGGGGGTTTTTGAAAACAGCAGGGTTTTTGTAAGGCGTAGCAATGAGGTTATTCCAGAAATCATGGGTCTTGCCGAAAGGTTTGAAAATTCGGTTGAAATTGAAGCACCTCTCTTTTGCCCAAGTTGCGGTGAAAAACTTTGTCATATTGGCGTACTTTTATATTGCACAAATCATTTGGGGTGCAAAGAACAGGTGGTGGATAGACTTGCCCATTTTGCATCTCGCAACGCCTTTAATATAGAGGGATTTTCTGAGAAAACTGCTTCGGCAATTTATGATAATTTAGGGGTGAGAAAACTTAGTGACATATTCAAACTCACAAAAGAAAATTTGCTCACACTTGATAAATTTAAGGATAAAAAGGCAGAAAATATCATAAATTCCATCGAAAAAAGCAAAAAAATTGAATTTTCAAGATTTTTGTTTGCCCTCGGCATTGCTGAGGTCGGCGATAAAACGGCAAAGGATATTGTTAAACATTTTGCCACTTTGGAGGAACTGAAAAATGCAAGCGAAGAAAGTTTGGCTTGCGTTGATGAGATTGGCGAGGTGATTTCAAAAAACATTGTCGACTTTTTCAAAGAGGAATATAATCAAAATGAAATTCAAAGTCTTTTTGAATGCGGAGTTGAAATTGTTTATCCTCAAAAAGGGGAAACCCATGAAAACTTTGCAGGCAAAACATTTGTGCTGACTGGCACTCTTTCAAAACCGAGGGCGGAGGTTGAAAAATTTATTGAAAGCCTTGGCGGAAAAACTTCTGGCTCTGTTTCAAGCAAAACGCACTATGTTGTCGCTGGTGAAAGTGCGGGTTCAAAACTTGATAAGGCAAAAAGTTTGGGCGTGCAAATTTTGACAGAAGAACAACTTTTTGATATGGCTAAATAATTTGTTTAAAAGATTGAAAATTTATCAAAATTGACAAAAATTTCATTAAAAACATTAAAAAAAACGCAAAAAGTCGATATATTTTCGGCTTTTTTCTTTGTTAAAAAGAAAAGCGGTATTGACTTTACTTATATAATATGCTAAAATCACCACATAATCATAGGTGTTAAAAAAGGAGATTGGGTATGGCACTTTTTAAAAAGAAAAAAGATAAAAACGAAGAAGAAAAGGATATTGAAATCACAGAAATTTCAATTGGCAAAAAGGAAAGGGTGGCGATTGAAAAGGCAACTGAAGAACAACTTAATGATGCAATTGCTGAGGCTGGGGCAATCCTTAAAAATAATAAGGACCTTCTAAAAAAGGCAAAGAAGGGTGCAAAAACTGCTGTTATTTTCACCTGCGTAGGTGTGGGACTTGTTGCTCTTAATTATATGTCTGGCAGTGATGCAACAATGCTTGCTGTTGCAGGCTTTGGCTCTGCAGGCTTTGGAATTGCGAAAACTCTTTCATCAAAGAAGAAAAGAGATAAACTTGAAGCAAAAGATGCAGAAGCAAAAGCAACTCAAACAGCAATCAATGCAGAACTTGAAGCAAGAGAAGACGCTAAGAAAGAAATAGAGAAAGAAGAATTGGAAAGGGCAAAGGCAGAACTTGAAGCAAAACTTGAAATGGAAAAGAAATTGAGAGAAAGTGCAGAAAATCTTCAAAAAACAACAATCGAAGCAGTTGTTGAAGCAAGATTAAGGGCAGAGGTTGACGCAAGGGCGGACGATGCAGTCTGGGCTGGCGTACAATCAAAGGTTTTGCCACCAGAAGAAAATGAAACAACAGACAGCAAAACCCAAGACAAGATTGATGCTGACGAAGCAGAAGCAGAAATCTAAAAAACAAACAAAAAATGCTTGACAATGGGGCGTGGAGGGGCTATAATACCATCGTATGCTTCGTTGTCGGAGGCAATGCTTTTGAAAAAAGGGAAACCTTTTGAAAGCATAAACAAACAGCAGGTGATTTATGAAAATTAAGTTGCCGATTTGCAAACAAGTTTTTGCAAAGTTGCACAAGTGGTGCAATCGTGCTGTTCATGTTTTACTGCGTTAAAAGCATTTATCATGCACGACAACTTAGGTCGTGCATTTTTAATGACAAAATTCCTAAGAAAACTTAGGTTAAAAGGGGAAAGATATGCCTACAATCAACCAACTTGTAAGAAAAGGTCGCGAAACTTTTGAGAAGAAATCAAAATCACCACTCCTTGACGAGTGCCCTCAAAAGCGTGGCGTTTGCCTTTCTGTAAGAACTGCTACACCAAAGAAACCAAACTCTGCTCTTCGTAAAATTGCCAGAGTAAAACTTTCAAATGGTCAAGAAGGTACTTGCTACATTCCGGGTGTTGGACACAACCTTCAAGAGCACAGTGTTGTTCTTGTTCGTGGCGGAAGAGTTAAGGACCTCCCGGGCGTTCGTTATCACATCGTTCGTGGAAGTCTTGATACTGCTGGTGTTCAAAACAGAAAACAAAGCCGTTCTAAATATGGTGCAAAGCGTCCAAAGTCTAAATAAACTTTGCTTTGCGTGAAATTATCAAAAAATCTCGGCACATAGAGTGCTGATAAAAGGAGAATAAACTATGCCAAGAAGAAATAGTGCTGAAAAAAGACAAGTTCTTCCTGACCCAATTTATAAAAGCAAAGTTGTTGCTAAACTTGTAAACCAAGTTATGGAATCTGGAAAGAAAGGTCTTGCACAAAGAATCGTTTATGGTGCTTTTGATATCATCAAAGAGAAAATGGACCAAGAGCCAATCGAAGTTTTCACAACTGCTCTTGAAAACATCAAACCTGTTCTTGAAACAAAATCAAGAAGAGTTGGTGGTGCAACATACCAAGTACCAATGGAAATCAGACCAGAAAGACGCCAAACCCTTGCAATTCGTTGGCTTGTATCATTCGCTCGTAAGAGAAGCGGTGAGAGAAGCATTGCTGGCAAACTTGCAGGCGAAATTATGGACGCTTACAACAATACTGGTGCATCAATCAAGAGAAGAGATGAAATGCACAGAATGGCTGAGGCAAACAAGGCATTTGCTCACTTCAAGTGGTAA
>CAZVYB010000038.1:0-9362 GCA_964631405.1 uncultured Lachnospiraceae bacterium | reverse complement strand
CGTTACTAAAAATAAAAGGAGGGCGTTGATGGCGAGTTTTTAATTATCTTAAAGAGAATGATGATTGGAATAAAATTTTTCAAGCAAAAAAAGTGCGATAATCGCACTTTTTTATTAAATTTTTCACACTCCGCTGTCGAACATGGCGGCGATACCTGTGTAAAATTTATAGTTGGTGTTATAGTCGCCTTTGGTTTTCAGCACTTTATAGGTGATTTCCAAATAGTCACAGCCGTCACTGCCCTTAAACATATCTTCATTCATTCTTCCTGTAAGGTATGTTTGGTGAGAGGAAAGTTCATTTTCAGCAGGTTCAACAATTTTATAGTATTTTCTTACATTTGTTGTACCTACAAGCACAAGAGGGTTTTTAGATACAAGTGGTGAGCCGTTATATCCGCTTACACCAACATCTGTTTTAAGTATGCCATTGCCAATGTCGGTGTTGAAAGCACCAACTTTGATGGCACCGTTTGAGAGTATGCTTTTAAGTTCATTATCAGTGCAGGTTGTGGCAAAGTCGCTAAAAAAGACTGTGCCGTGGTCTTCTGGCAGACCTTGTGGGAAATCTCCGCTAAGTTCATAAGGACCGTCATGGACTCTTGTTGTTTGCGAGCCGATATTGAAAAGTTTTTGTTTTGCATGGCTGAAATAGTTAAGTTCAACCACGATTTCGATGTATCTATTTTCGTCCCAAACGCCGTCGATTGTTCCGTCAAGGTCGGCATCATATTTAAGAGCGATCCAAACTTCGTCTATTTCAATTTCTTCCTTCATCATGAGGGTGACAGACTGATATTCGAGTGGTTGGATTGCCACAGAACTTTGTCCTTCGGTGTATTGTGGGAAGTTTGCGTCGCCTTCAATGAGGAAGGTGTTGCCTGCGTATTCCTTCACTTCGCTGGCGAGGAAGCGGTTGTCGATTGTGACATCGCTGTCGCCGTCCTTGCCGATTGAAACATCTTGGCAGACCTTTTGAATGATTGCGTCAACTGCGGTTGAGTAGTTTCTTCCAAGAGGGTTTGAAGAGAGGTTTGAAATGTCAAATTCATATGTTGTGGTTGTGTTTCCGCTGGCGTCGGTGGTGACAATTTTGGTGACGGTTGAGTATCTCAAAAAGTTGTCATTTAAAACTTTCACCTGCCAACCAACGACATTTGTTTTGACCCATTCTGCAATCTTGGTCAGTTGTCTATCCATAAGTCCGACATAAGAGCCGAGTTTTTGGAAAAGTGCTTTGATATCCTCAAGAGCAAGGTCGACACTGCTTTTTTCTGCGGTGGCTGTGTATGAGCCAACTTGCACGGTGAAATATTTTGGGTTTGAAGAAGTGACGCTATCGTTTATTGTTGGGGTGACGGATTGAGGCTCGATGTCAAGAGCGTAGCAATAAATTGCATATTGAAGGGCTTTGACATATTCGGAATAGTCTGCCTCGCTTGAAATGTTCTGCGTGCCAAGATAGATATTGGCGTATGAATTTTTAAAAGATGTTGCACTATATTTTGAATTGATTTCTGTTTTGTATTCGTTGATGCTGTCATAAACGCTATAAAGTCTTGCACCTTGCACAAAGGTGTTGTCGCCGTCGAAGAGGAGGGCGTTTACGGTGTTGTCAACTGCGGAAAGGTCATAGTCGAATGTCCAATTCCAGCTTTGGTTGATGTTTGCACCAACGACAAATTGTTGGTCGGCGGTGGCGATGTTTGTTGTGGTTTCGTTACCTTCGGAGTCAATCTCTTTAAGTACATTGATTGTGCCGATTGTGTCAATTTTGTATCTTATGTTGTCATAAAGATATGGCAGGCTTTCAATCTTGCTTCCGCTTCCCACAAATTCTGGGAGGGCGTATGAAAGGGTGGAGGTTTGAGGTGTACCATATGCATTGATAAGGTCATTGAGGATATGATATGCATACTTTCCGTAGTAATCATTAGTTTCTCCCGCTTCCGCACCCGAGCCTGCGTTGAAGTCGTATGAGTTTGGTTTGTAAAGCACTTTTGCACCATACATATCAAAGTCAAGTTCGCCAAGTTCTCCGTCGATTTCGTCGCCATCGTCGTCGTAGTCGTCAGGATTTTTACCCATACAGCCCACGCACAAAAAGGCAAAACAGATAATCAATATTACGCTGAAAATTCTTGCAAAAATTTTTGTTTTCATTTTTCACCCCGTACAAAGTTTATGAAATAAACTTAATTTATAAAATTATTATAACCCTGTAATTATATAAAATCAACTTTTTATTGATTTTTTGTGAATTTTTTAATAAAAAAGACAACTTTTTAGTTGCCTTTTTTGTGTTTTACATTTCTCTTTCAAGTTCTTCGTCAAGTTCCATTGTGGCGGAAAGGTCTTTATATTCAATTCCAGTCCCGCTTGTGTCGACGATATACTCTTCAAAAATTTCAAAGTTTTTAGGATTTTTCAAAAGTTCAATCATTTCGGCGTCGTTTTCGCTGTATTTCATAATGATTGTCAGTGCAACAATACGGTCGCCTTCTTTGTGCATAAGTTTAAATTGTCTTGCCTCACCGATGTTGCCATACAAAAGTATGCCGTCGTCGTTGAAATATCGCTCCTCGCCCTCTTTCATTTCTCTATCAAGCCCATATGCTTCAAAAAGTGCGTTCATAAGGTCGGCTCTTTTGGTTTCGTTATCCTTCAAATAATAAAGGGCGTGTTCCATAGAGAAGGTCGCTTTTTCATATGCCTCGGCAAAAATCTCGTCGGCGTTTTCTGCGGTGAAGTCGGTCACATCAAGTGGGGTAGCAAGGTCAATCTTGCCAATTTTAAGATTTTCGTCAACTTCGCTGTATTTGTATCTTGAAATAAATTTAAAACCTGTGATTTTTCCCTCGTCATTGGTGATAATCTTCCATTCTGGGTCAATCAGCCTGTCTGCCTCAAATGTTCTTCCCCAGCATGATTTTGTAATCTTTGCGAAGAAGTGATTGTTGAGTGCAGTGTGTACATATTTTGAATAGTTTTCCACAAGGTCGGCAACATTTTCTGGCTCAAACACCTCCATTTCAAATTCGTTGAAGCAAATTTGATAGGAGCCGAAGTCAACAGAACTTACTATTTCAATGTCTGCCTCACGATTTGCAAGAAGGGAAATCATTTCTTCGTCGCTTTGGGCGTAAGGGAGGGTGATTTTGTATACCACGCAATCGTTTGTTTCGGTGTCGATATTCAAAACTTCAAAAACTCGTTCACTTGCGTAAAGGCTTTTTCTTTCGCTGAACATACTCTGCCCGCCCTCAATCTCGCAGGCGTCAAAGAATGCTTTGCCAAGGTCGGCACGGGTGAAGTTTTCCTTTGCGTCATACACAAAATTTTGTTGGGTGTACGACCCGCTTGTGTCGGCGGTGGTGTATCCGTCCAAAATTTCCTCTGGGGAGATTGGTGAGGAAAGGGTGAGTTTTCCATAAGATATTGTGCGTGTGGTGTCGTCGTTGGCGACGATGTTTATCTGCTCTATGTCGCAAATGTCACCATTTTCATTTGTGCCAAAGGCATAGTCATAAACTTCAACGCCCTCTGCCATATTTGTGCCAAGGGCAGATTGGGCAAATGCGGTTGCTTTGTCGGTATGCTGGCTGATAAACTCCTCAACCGACATTTCTTCTTGTGCTTGTGGTACATCTGGCAAAATAATAGGATTGTCGGGTATTGGGTCGTCAGGCACTGGGTCAACAGGCAGGATAATTGAAGTGTCGTCTTCTGGTAGGTCATCGTATCCTTTTGTAAGGGTGCAACCTGCGAATGTGAAAACAGAGCCAATAAGTGTTGCGGTGATAATAAGCCCTGCCAGAAGTTTTTTGAATTTGTCCACGCTAAACATAAGTCTGCGGGGCTCTTTTGTTTTGATGATGCCATCTTGAATTTCTTGCATTTTTGCCATAATAAAAATCTCCCTCTAATTACGATAATTATATCACTTTTTGTGCCTATTTTCAAGAAAAAAATTGATTTTTTGAAAAAATATATAAATGTCAAAAAAATAGTTTTTTTTGTTGTTTTTTTCTGTTTTTTATATGATTTTTTAATAATAAAATAAAAATATTGTCAAAAAGTGGACAAAATGCTCGAAAAAATATATATTTGAATTGAAAAAAGTATGAATTTTTATAAATGAAAAATAAAATAATCAATTTTCGCTATATTTTTTATTCATTTTTGGCGTTTTTCCTTGGAATAAACATTGCAAGGGGGCTTTTTGGTGGTAATCTTGAAAGTATTTTGTTTGTGGCTATTATTTTTGTCGCTCTTGGCACACTGCTTTTGGTCAAAAAGAATTTTAAGCCTCTTATTATTTTGGTTTCATTTTTTCTTTTAGGAAACTCTTTTTATTTTTTAGGCGAAAATGCCTTTTATGGAAAAGAATATACATTGACGGTGTCGGTTGTTGGGCGTGTGACTGACAAAATCACCGAAAATGGATATTCAAGTCAAGTTGTGATTGATTGTGTCAAAATAGATGGCGAAAGTGCGGGCAATGTGCGGGTTTTGGTCACCGATTGCAATCAAAATATCAAAACGGGTCAGTTTGTTGCTTTTGAAAGTGTGATTGAACGGGCAAAACTTTTCACCCTTTCTTCATTCAATTCTTTTGACTATCGTGCTGGCGTCAAATATCACGCACAAGTTTCCCTTGACGATATGTTTATCACAAATGGATATGTCAGGCTTGACGAAAGCATACGGCAAAGTGTGAGGGAACAACTTTTTAAGCATATGAGCGAGCGTAACGCAGGCATAAGTTATGCCGTGCTATTTGGCGACAAGGGAGAGGTTGACGACGATATTTATTCGGCGTACAAAGACTCAAACATTGTTCACCTTTTGTCGGTCAGCGGTCTTCATGTCAGTTTTCTTATCTCTCTTGTATATTTTCTTCTTAAAATTTGCCGGGCAAACCACATTGTGCGGTTTGTTGTCACAACAAGTTTTATTTTCTTTTACGCCTACCTTTGCGGTTTTGTGCCAAGTGTGATGAGGGCGGGGATAATGGCGATAGTGTTTATGCTTTCAAAACTTTTGTGCAAAAGATATGACAGCCTTTCTTCACTTGGACTTGCCGGCTTTTTGATTTGCATTTTCTCGCCACTGACTGCACTTGACTATGGCTTTCAAATGTCCTTTTTCTCAGTCGCTGGCGTGATTATGCTTGCCCGCCCGCTCACCAAAATTCTTCACAAAATCATTCCATACAAGGTTGCAAATCTTATTGCCCTTTCAATTTCTGCCCAAATTGGCATTATTCCCATCACCGCAAATTTTGGGGTGACAATCAATATTCTTTCAATTTTTTCAAATTTGATTGCCGTCCCAGTGTTTGGGGTTTTCTATCCATTCTTATTTGTTGTGGCAATGCTGTCTGCCATTATGCCTTTTATGGGTCATATTTTTGTTGTGTGTGATTTTGTGCTTGATTTTGTCAATGCCATTGCAAACTTTTTCGGCTCGGCGGTTGGGGTGTTTGGCGTGGGGCAGTTTGGCAAGTTTATCAGTGCAACATATTTTTTGATTGCCTTTGCCCTCGGCAAATTTGTGATGAGAAAGGGCTTTGTCAAGTTTTGCAGTTTTTGTGTGGGACTTCTTTTGCTTTCCACCTGCCTCGCCTTCTATTCAATCCCTCTGCCAAAAGAAAATGTCGTGGGGTATGTTGGTTATTCGTGGGGTGCAAGTGTGGTGATTGAAGACGAAGGGCAGTGCCTTGTCGTCGGGAATAGTTCCCTTTTGCCCAAATATCTGCAAAAGCGTGGGATAGGGCAAATTGACGGATACATAAGTTTGGGATATACCCCAGAAGAGGAGTTTGAAGATTTGGCGTCACTTGGCGTGAAAACCTTTTTAGGCTTGGGGGAGAAAGCAAACAGGGAGTTTGTTGCTCTTGAAAACAACCAGCGTTATGCCTTTGGCGGGTTTTATATCACCCCTGTTGAGGGAGAAGGGGAACTGCTGGGCGTGAAAATATCTTGCAGTGATGGCGATATTTTTGTTGCAAGTGGGGCGGATTTTGATTATAATAATTCCAACTTCAATGCACACAAGTTTGACATCGTTTTTGCGGGGGATAATCCCTCACTTTATGGTGAAGGATACCTTTGTGTAAGCAGTGCAAACTTTGGCAAGGGACGCTCAATCGCTCGCAATGGAAATATGCTTTTTGACTGGGCGGAAAATGGAATTTGGATAAGGAGGATAGATTGAAAACACTAAAAAACCGATTGAAAGAAAATTTAGCAAACGCATATATCCTCTTTGGAGAGGATTTTGAACTTTATTCTCGTGCCTATAAAATGATACTAAAAAGGGCGGATTTGCAACTGCCAGATTTCAACCTTGTGCGATATGATGATGAAAATTTTTCAGCCAAGAGCGTGCTTGATGGCTGTGAAGTCCTGCCAATGGGTGACCGGTATAGGGTGATTGTGCTTAAAAACATTTCCAAAGTGAGCGACAAAGATTTGACAGAACTTGAAAAATATCTTCAAAACCCTCAGCCAAGCACAATTTTGATTATTTTCGACTATTACGGACAGTTTTTGACGGTGAAAGACAAAATGGAATGTGTCGACTGCAAGCGTTTTGACAGGGCGACGGCGATGGCGGTTGTGGTCAGTGAACTTGCAAAGCGGGGCAAGCAGATAAGCAGTGAGGGAGCAACGACCTTGCTTGACTATTGCAATGGTTACCTGACCCGAGTGGTGTGTGAACTTGACAAACTTGCCTATTATGACCTTGCCGAGCCACTTATAACAAAGAAGATGGTTGATGACCTTGTCGCAAAGGACAGCGAGGCTGTGGTGTTTGAACTGACCGAGGCACTTGGCAGGCGTGATGGCGACAGGGCGATATCGCTTTTGGAGGAATTTAAAAAAGAGGGGGGGCTTTTGGGGCTTATCACCAACCATTTTAGAAGGCTTTTTTATATCGGCATAAGCGACCTTGCAGACCGTGACCTTGCAAGTCTTTTGGGGGTGAAGGAATATGCCATTCAAAAGCAAAGAGGGCAGGTCAAAAACTTTTCAAAGATGCAACTTAAAAAGATATACGCTCTGCTTGAAAAGGTGGATTATATGATAAAAAGTGGGGCAATGCTTAGCGAAAATGCACTTCAATTTTTGGTGCTGTCTATTTTGTATATATAATGTTGAAATGTGGCGAGAATTGGCTGTTTTTCAAATAAAATTTGTTTGATGACCGCTTTGTCCACATTTTTTGATTGCCATTCTTGAAAAATTGTGTTAAGATAGCAAAGAGGTGAAATATGTATAAACCCGTTGTCGCCGTTGTTGGGCGTCCAAATGTGGGCAAAAGCACTTTTTTTAATAAAATTTGCGGGAAAAGAATAAGCATTGTTGATGATACGCCGGGTGTTACACGCGACAGGATTTATGCCGACGCCGATTGGGCGGGTCATACATTCACTCTTGTTGATACTGGCGGTCTTGATGAACATAGCACAGATGTCTTTCAGGCAGACATCAAAAAGCAGGCTCTTCTTGCAATCAACGAGGCAGATGTTGTTGTCTTTCTTGTTGACGGCAGGGTGGGCGTCACGCCAAACGACGAAGAGGTGGCGGAAATTTTGCTTAAATCAAAAACACCTGTTGTGTTGGTTGTCAATAAACTTGATAATTTTGAGGTAGAACAAACCTATGAGTTTTATTCACTAGGCCTCGGCACTCCATACCCACTTTCAGTCATGCAAAGCAAGGGACTGGGCGATGTGCTCGACGCAATTGTGGGCAATTTTAAGGAAAAGAATTTCGGGCAAACCACAACTGCAACAAAGGTTGCAATCGTGGGCAGACCAAATGTGGGCAAAAGCAGTCTTGTAAACAGGCTTATAGGCGGTGAAAGGGTGGTTGTCAGCGATGTTGAGGGCACAACCCGTGACGCCGTGCTTGTCCCTTTTAGGTATAACAAAAAAGAATACGCCCTTGTTGACACCGCAGGACTTCGCCGTCAACGCTCGGTTGAAAAGGTGTCGGTTGAGGGATACTCTGTCCTTCGCACCATGTCGGCAATTGATGAGGCTGATGTGGCAATCATTGTGATTGACGGAAGCGTGGGGCAAATCACAGAACAAGATGTCCGCATTGCGGGATATGTGCATGAGGCGGGCAAACCAAGCGTGATTGTTGTCAATAAGTGGGACATTGGCTCTATGAGCAAGGAGAAATTTCTTGCAAACCTCAATGCAAGCCTCGCTTTTATGGACTATTTCAAGGTGATATTTGTTTCCGCCCTGACTGGTGCAAGCACGGGACAGATTATGGCACTTGTTGAAGAGGCTCACGCAAACGCAAGCAGAAGAATAACAACGGGGGCTCTCAATGACCTTCTGCATGATGCCATACTCAATTTTGAGCCACCTGCCCATAACGGTGTGCGTGCAAAAATCAAATATATCACTCAGGCAAGCACCAACCCACCAACATTTGTGTTGTTTGTCAACAATGCAAAACTTATCAATTTTTCATATAAAAGATATTTGGAAAATCGTTTCCGAGAGAGAATAGATTTCTCTGGCACACCAATCACCTTTGTCATCAAAGGAAAGGGGGAAGAATAAATGGATTTGGCACTATCATTTCTTGCCGTTGCTGTTGTCGCCTACTTTATCGGCACAATAAACTTTGCAAAAATTGTTGCATGGCAGGCAAGACGAAAAGATATCACAAAAATAGGAAGCAAAAACCCGGGCACTATGAATATGCTTCGCTCCTTCGGTTTCTGGCTGGCACTGACCACATTTGTTTTGGAGGTTATAAAAGCGGGAGTTGTTTGCCTCGTCACCAAAATTATTTTTCAACATACCGGCCTTGGCGGGGTGGCGGATATTGCATACTTCGTCGCAGGATTTTTCTTGATAATCGGCTATGACTTCCCTGTTTGGTCAAAATTTAAGGGGGGCAAGGGCGTTGCCTGCATGGGCGGTATCTTCCTTTTCAGCAATCTTTGGTATGTGGGCATTGGCTGGTTTGTACTTTGCTTTATTTTGCTTATCATTCTTGACTATGGCTCGGTTGTTTCCTTCACATATATCGGCGGACTTTCAATTGCATACACAATCTATGTATGGCTGGCTCATATCCCTTACGCATGGGCAATCACCACAATAATTTGGGTGCTGTTTGCACTTATGATTTTCAAACATAGGGGGAATATAAAACGCCTTATAGAGGGGACTGAAAACAAAGTCGGCTTTAAAAGTAAACTCAAAAAAATCATGTCCAAAAAGAAGGGTGAAAGCATAATCGAAGAGGAAACTATCAATCACCCACCAGAACAAGAAATCGTTATTGACGACCATGAAAACCAAAATAAAGAATAAAATTTTTAAG
>CAZVYB010000037.1:0-9397 GCA_964631405.1 uncultured Lachnospiraceae bacterium | reverse complement strand
AAGGTGCATAGAGATAGACTTATGAAAGAGATGGATAAAGAATATCCAAACTATGGTTTTGCTAAACATAAAGGCTATGGAACGAAGGAACATATTGAAAACTTAGAAAAATATGGAGTGTGCAAAATCCACCGCCAAACATTTATCAAAAACTTTATTAAATAGAATAAAAAAGAGGTTTAATCCTCTTTTTTTGTTTCATTTTTAATGTCGGTTGCTTGGATAGTTGCGTCCTTATTTTTTTGAACGGCGGGTTGCTTTTTGATTTTTTTGTCAAATTTGATTTTCAGTTTTGACCAAAGAATGACTGAGATTTGTGCAGGAATACCAATGAAGTATAATGCAAACAAATTATGTTTTAAAAAGGTGAGATAAAAGCAGGTGATAGTTGTCCAAATAAAAATGCTTATGATGATATAATTTAATTGAGGTTTGCCCCAAATGGAATTGAAAATAAGTGTAACAACGCATGAAGCTGGCACGGCATAAACAAAGGCAAGCCATTCATTTTTGATTGATGTTGAATGCGTAGCATAAACAAAAAATATTGTTGCCAAAATCCAGACAACAGAAACAGCCAAAAGAGTGATGATGATTTTATTGTTTTTGTTGCGTTTTTTATTTGTAGCCTCAATTGCGTCGGCTTCTTCAATTTTTCCTCTTACCATGGCGTCAAGAGAAACTCCATATATGTCACAAAGTGCACAAAGATTTTCTACACTTGGGACGATGTCTCCCTTTTCCCATTTGGAAATCATTTTGTCGCTATAATTAAGTTTTTTTGCAATGTCGCTTTGCTTCAACCCCGATTTCTTGCGTAGATATGTCAAGTTGAAGGCGATTATTGAATTTATCTTTTCCATGCCACTATTATACAACATATCTTTGACTTGTGCAAACAAATTTATATCGCAATTAGGTCAATTCTCATTCTATGAGAATGGGCAGGTAGGGCGTGAGAGTGGGAGAGGAAAAGGTTAGAGAAAGGAAATGATTATTTCCTTTATTTTTTGCGTAAAATTGCTATACAATCGTGACAGAGCGGTGCGAAAGAGCAACCGCCTATGAAGGAGAAGAAAATGAACAGAAACACACAAATCCCAATATTTTTCTCATGCGACGATAAATATATCCCATATTTTTCAGTTGCACTGAGTTCGCTTATTGAAAATGCGTCTAAGAAATATTCATACAAAATTTTTGTATTGCACGCAAATTCAATTTCCAAAGAAAACAGAGAGGAGATTATTGAAACATACAGCAAATGCAATTTTAAGATTAAATTTGTTGATATAACAGACAAAGTTGAGGGACTGGCGAAAAGGTTGCATACTAGAGATTACTATTCAAAAAGCACATATTTTAGATTGTTTATCCCGCAACTTTTTCCTCAATATGACAAGGCAATATATCTTGATAGCGATATTGTTGTACTTGGAGATGTTTCAAAACTGTATGCACAAAAACTAGGGGATAATTTGGTTGGTGCTGTCACCGACCAAGCAGTTATGGAGCATCAAGAATTTATTGATTATGTTGTCAATAAAATTGGCGTAAAAAGAGCCGAGGAATATTTCAATGCGGGAATACTTCTTATGAACCTGCAAAAAATGCGGGAAGAGAACTTTGAAAATATGTTTGTTGACCTGCTGGGCAAGGTGACTTTTTCTGTGGCACAAGACCAAGACTATTTGAATGTTCTTTGCATGGGCAGGACAAAATTTCTTGACCGCTCATGGAATGAAATGCCAATTGGTAGGCAAAAAAGATATAAGAAAATCAATATCATTCATTATAACCTTGCCTTCAAACCATGGCACGCAGATAATATCATGTATGGCGAAAAATTTTGGCAATATGCACGCCAAACTGGATATTTTTATGAAATTTTAAAAGAAAAACAGGGATTTGACGAATATAAACAATCTTTTGCCAATATGCAAACGCTAAAACTTCTTGCTCAGGCAAAAGAGGAAGCGTCTGCAAAACTTGAAAATCGCCGAATTTTTGAGATTGTACAACTGGTCAAAAATCGAGGGGTGGCAAGGTATAAGGAACGCATGGAAATCTTGCAAAAAATTGAGATATACGAAAAAAATGGTTGGTTTGACAAAGATGTTGAAAATGACCCACCTTCCCGCACGCTTATGCCGAATGAGGTGGACTATCTTCAACGCAAATTAACGACCAAAATAAAAGCAAGATTTGCAAACAGCCTTGCCCGTAAATTTATCAATAAAATTTTAAAAGAAGAAAAACTTATTATCAAAGACATCGTGGGCATTGAAAATTGGCAAAATTTGAAGGGAGGGGCGGTTATCACCTGCAATCATTTTAACCCATTTGATAGTTTTGCAATGCAACTGGCTTTTGATGCAAGCCTGAAAAAGAACAAAAAAATGTACAAGGTTATACGAGAGGGCAATTATACAAGTTTTTCTGGTTTGTATGGAATGTTTTTCCGCAATTGCAACACCCTCCCTCTTTCTTCAAATGCAAAAACTATGGGTAAATTTATGGGGGCGGTGCAAAAGATACTTGCTGACGGCGATTATGTGCTTGTTTATCCAGAGCAAAGTATGTGGTGGAACTATCGAAAGCCAAAACCGCTCAAAAATGGTGCATATAAATTTGCGGTAAAGGGCGATGTGCCTATTTTGCCATGCTTTATCACAATGGAGGACAGCGATAAAATTGGCGACGATGGCTTTCCAATTCAAGAATACACAATCCACATTTCACCGCCAATATATCCCGACATGATGCTTGAAGAAAAGAAGGCAATAGAGAAATTGAAAAATCAAAACTATCAATTATGGAAAAAGTGTTATGAAGAATTTTATGGCAAAAAACTTGAATATGTTGGAACTTTTGCCGAAAATTTGCCACAAAATGCATAAAAAATAGAATAGAGAAGCAGGTTGAGAAAGCAAGGTGCTTTTAAAGATTTTCTTTGCCTGCTTTTTTCACCTTTTTTCTTTTTAAAAATATACTAAATAGTGGGGCAAAATCGTACAAAGGAGAACGGCATGAACAGATACATACTGACGGCAATTGGAGTGACATTTATATTTTTTATGACAACCCTTGGAGCAGGCGTGGTTTTTATTTTTAAGAAAGAACTTAGCGGGAAGTGGAATAGCCTTTTTCTTGGCTTTGCGTCTGGTCTTATGATTTCGGCGTCGGTGTGGTCGCTTATTTTGCCTGCAATTGAACAATCGTCGGGATATGGCAGGGCAAATTTTTTGCCATCTGCAATTGGCATAGTGCTTGGGGCGGGGTTTTTGGTGCTGACAGCAAAGACACTTCCTTACCTTTTGAAGAGGGGAGAAAAAAGTAAGAAGAATTTTCCCAAACAGGCAAATTTATTTTTGGCGGTCACTCTTCATAATATCCCAGAAGGTCTTGCCGTTGGTCTTGCATTTGGCAATGCATTTTTGGTTGGAGAAATGTCTGCATTTTATTCAGCCCTGTGGCTGGCAATTGGCATAGGGCTTCAAAACTTTCCAGAGGGAAGTGCAATGAGTCTGCCCCTTCGCAAATCCTTGGGAGGCAACAAGAAGGCATTTTTGTATAGTATGTTAAGTGGGCTTGTCGAACCAATTATGGCAATACTTGGCATTTTCCTTGCGGGTTCGCTTTCGTCAGTTATGCCTTGGCTTCTTGCATTCTCAGCGGGGTCAATGCTATTTGTTGTTGCCGATGAACTTCTGCCAGACACTAAAGAAAATCACCCCTCCAATATTGGTGCATGGGGGCTGATAATTGGGTTTGTTGTGATGATGATTTTGGATATTGCACTTGGCTGAGGCTGGGTGCATAAAATTTACTTTAATGATAAAAATATATACATAAACAAAATTTTAAATTAGGAGAAATATGTATTATAACTATCATGCCATGGTGCGACGAAAATTGCTTGAAGGCAGGCTTACCGGTTATGAATTTGTGGAGGAATATCATGGAATATCTCCCGCACTCGTGCTATATTTTAAGGACTCTCGCCCCATGCCGATAAGGGATTATATGTGGGAACAATATCTGCCATATTTGCTAGAATTTAAAGAAAAACAATGAAAAAAGGCAAAAAAATGCCCTTTTTTTGTTTGTTTTTGCAAATTTTATCTATTTGCATATTGAAATTAAACGATTGTGGTGGTATAATTTGAAGTAATGGAGAGGGTTATGAAAGATTATTCAACAAATAAATTCTTTTTGCCACTGATATTTGTTGCTTGCTCTTTGATTTTTGAATTTACCAACTTTTTATATTTAGGTTTTGTAAATGCCAACGGTTCGCCAATGGCATTCCCTACATATTTTTTGTTTGATTTTTCAATCATATGTATGCTTGCAGGCGTGATTTTTTTAGTGCAAAACAAGAAGGCAATGAATGTCGTATTCTTTCTTTTTCTCACAATTCAATTTTTATTGAATGTCATAAATGCAACCATGTATTCAATCTTTGGCGACATACTCTCTTTTGACCTTTTAAAACTGGGTGCAGAGGCGACAACTGCAATCACGATGGATTTTATTGACTGGGGCGGTGTGTTTTTAAATGTTGGACTTTTTGCTGTTATGATAACAGCAGTGGTTTTATTGCAAAAATACAATAAAACCACCTTTAAAATAAAATATTTTTCTCTGCCTGTCATAGTGTTTGCAATATTTATTTTCTCAATGTCGATAAATGTGGGTATGTTTGAAGTGCAAGCCAGCCTGCTTACCACTTCGGCGACGGCGGAAGATGAAATTGAAAAAAGCGACCAGTATTTGTGGGAGAATTTTCAATTTAAAACTGACGCATACAAAAAGTTTGGGCACTTTGGCTTTTATACCAAAAGCATACTCAACCTTATGAAGGGTGATGGTGCGATTGATGAGGATTGGTATATTTCCTATATTGACGATGGGCATATTGACGGCAATAAAAACGCACCATTATATAACGACAACTTGATTGTAATTTTGAGTGAAAGTATGGATATGTTTGCCATTGACCCATACAATACTCCAACGCTTTGGAAGATGTCACAAGGGTATAACAGTGTGTCATTTACAAATTTCCGTGCGAGAAACCGAACAAATATCAGTGAAGGGGCAACACTGCTTGGCAGTATGCCAAAAAATTCATTTATCGTTGACGCTCAAAATGCAGGATATGAATTTGAATACTCACTTCCAAACCTTTTTGAAAGGGGCGGTGACGAAAATGTAGTGACGACATATGTCCACTCTAATAATTGGTCGTTTTATCAACGAAATGTCACTCATGCAGAAGGTATTGGCTTTGATAAAAAGTTTACGATTGAGGACTATACGGGAGAACAAGATTTCACCTCCTTTGGCAAATGGATAAGCGACTATGAATTTTCAAAAAATGCCATGGATACAATTCTTCCACAAGACACAAGATTTTTGACATATTTCACAACAGTTTCGACCCATGGACCATACACAGAAGATAATAAGTATTTTGAATATTGCTATGAGATTTTTGACCAAAACTTTGAAGACTTTGCAAAGTGGCAGGAAGAGGAAACATCTTTCGTGATGCCAACTGGCGAGGATTTTGAATTATATAGAAGATATAAATCGGCATTCATTGACTTTGATAAATTGATTGAAAATCTTATTCAAGAACTTGAAAATCGGGGACTTAGCGAAAACACTTCAATCTTGCTCTTTTCCGACCATAACGCATACTATCATGACCTTACATACAAAGTGAAGGGAATAGAAAAAGAGGATTTTTCAAACACAGAAGTCAATCATATCCCAATGATTTTGTATAGCCCAAAATATGCGGGTGAAAATGGCAAGATTGTTGACGACTTTTGCAATACATATGATATTTTGCCAACCATTTGCGACCTTTATGGACTAGAACAGAACAAAAACTTATTTCAGGGATACTCAATTTTCTCGTCGCAGATAAAGAAATCGGTTTTTGCATCTCACCTTGGTGGAATTTTTATAGATAATATTTATAGTAGCAATATTGCGGATATTTATTTGCTAAGCGAAGATGTGACCGAGGAAGAAATCTCGAAATTTAAAGAGTATGCAAGCGACTACTATCAAAAACAAGAAATTTTGGAAGTGATATATTCAAAGGGAATAAACGGAAATAAAATTTAAGAAAGGTGCAAAATTTAATAACATAATGAAATGTTTGAGAATATAAAATAATATGTTCTCAAATATTTTTTTAAATAAACAAAATTTACTTAAAAATGTCACAACTCTCAAAGAAATTGCGGGCGGTGAATTATGCGTTATGGTCAAGGCAAACGCATATGGTCATGGAAGCCGAGAAATCGCAGAAATGTTGGCGGACGAGGTCAACTATTTTGGCGTGTCGAATGAATATGAGGCATTTGACCTTAGGGAAATGACAGATAAAAACATTATTGTTTTTGGAAGATGCGAAGACTATGCCACCTGCACGCAAAACGATATCGCTTTTTCCCTTTTTTCTCTTGCCCATACAAAAGAGATTGTTGAAAATACAAAACACCTAGACAAAAAACCATTGATGCATTTGTGCATCAATTCTGGCATGAATAGGTATGGGGTGAGAGAGGTCAAAGAGTGCAAAAAAATCATTTTATATTTGCAGAAAAAGGGGATAGAACTTTCTGGGATTTACACCCATTTTTCGTCGCTGACGACAGATGAAAAATATACACAAAAACAGTATGAAATTTTTAAAAAATTTTGTTCTCTTATCCCTCAAAACTGGAAAACGAAAAAACATTTGGGTGGCGGTAAAAGCATTTTTGGCAACTTTGACGCCGATATGTACCGTGTAGGTTTTGAAGTGTATGGATATGGCGACGAAAGGGTCAACCCTGTTCTTAGCGTGCAAAGTAAAATTGTTGATGTCCAGAAGGTAAAAGCAGGGGAACATATAGGGTATCTCTGCGGATATACAGCCGAAAAAGATATGAAGGTTGCGACAATTCCACTTGGATATGGTGACGGACTGCCACGCAAACTTTCCAACAAATTTTCTGTCACAATAAAAGGCAGACAGGCAAAAAGCGTGGGGAATATTTGTATGGACGCTTTTATGGTTGATGTAAGCGAGATAAATTGTGGAGTTGGCGACGATGTGATTATTTTTGATGACGCAAGAAAAATTGCACCCATCATAGAAAGCACGGAGTATGAAGTGCTGACAAATTTGTGTAAATTTAGAGGGGATAGAAAGATAAGATAATAAAACTTGCCACCCTTTTTGCGATAAAATAAAAAGCGTGGAAAAGTTTTTTTTAAAAAATCAAAAAAAGTTTAAAAAATGCCTTGATAATAGGCACTTTTTTTGTTATAATTTGACTAAGGAGATGAAATTATGTGTTTTTTTAAAAAAAGAAAAATGAAAAAAGAAGAAGAAAAGAGAAAGGCGGAAGAAGCACGCCTTCAAGCAGAAGCTGAGGCAAAAGCAAAAGCCGAAGCAGAAGAAAGAGCAAAGCAAGAAGCCGAAGAGAAGGCAAAAGCAGAGGCTGAGGCAAAGGCTAAGGCAGAAGAAGAGGCAAAAAAAGCAGAAGAGGCGAAGGCTGAAAAGAAAAAAACTGCTGTAAAAAAAGTTGCCGTAAAGAAAGAGGAAAAGGCAGAAGAGAAAACAGAGGCAAAACCTGCAAAAGCAAAAACAACTAAAAAGGAAGAGGCAAAACCTGCTCCAAAAACAAAAACAGTTGCCAAAAAGGAAAAGGTAGAAGAAAAACCTGCTGAGGAAATTGTTGAAGCAAAGGAAGAGGCAGAGGTAAAAACAAGAAAGGCTGTTTACCGTGTTGTTTTTGATAAAGAGGACAAACTTTGGAAAATCAAAAAAGATGGTGCTAAGCGTGTGATTGACAGTAAGAAGACAAAAGAAGAGGCACTCGCTCGCGTGCAAGAACTTTCTCAAACACAAGACTCAAAATTTGTTGTATATAAGAAAGACGGCAAATTCCAAAAGAAGGCAAACCTCAATCTTAAATCAACAGAACCAAAAACAGATAAAACAGAAAACAACTAAGAGGGATAAGTGAAAACTGAAATCATCAACCTAAAACATGGTGCAAAAGTTTTATACAATAGACAAAAAGAAATTGAAGGCATAGACCTTCAATTTGTCTTTAATGCGGGTGCTTTCAATGACGGAAAGGGAAAACTTGGCGTTGCTCACTTCTTAGAACACGCAATGTGCGGATTTCCAAACGAAAAAATGACAAGAGAGGAAAGAGATAGTTATCGCAGAAAATTCTCTTACTTCAATGCGAGAACCTCACTTCGAGAAATGTCATTTATTGTAAGAATGACAGAAGAGGACTTTGAGGACGCAGTAGATTTTGTGACAGAACAATTTTCCTCAATAAAATTTTCACAAGAAGAATTTGATAAAGAATATAAAATCATTGAAAACGAGATAAAAACCCGTGTCAAGAAAAATGGCAATGTCGCCTCGGTGATTGCAAGGACAGAAATAATCAAAGATGACCATTTTAAAAATGCAATATCAAACCCAGCCGGCACAATCGAAACGCTTTCAAAAATCACTTTAAAAGACCTGCAAGACTTTATGAAAACATACCTCACGCTCAATAACCTTGTTGTTTGCGTGTGCGGTAACATTTCCAAGAAACGGGTCAAGAACGCTATGCACAAGTTTGTTGAAACAAGAATAGGGTTTTCTCAAACTCAAGGTTTTATGCCAAGAGATGTCAACACTTTGTATTCCCCAAAATTTCACTACCAAAAGGCGGTGGAAGAGGGCAAGGCGGTTATGTCCTGCGTATATAACCTAAAACATATTCCATGGTCGTATGTCGTGCCAAGGGAATATATTGCGGGTGACCTGCTTTCAATGATTTTGCAAGAATATGCGTTTATGTTTTTTAGGGAAAAGAAAAATTTGTGCTATTCATGCTCACTTTGTGCCTGCGGTCTTGCAAACTATTTCTCAAACGAATTTTATATCGAATGTCAAGAGGAAAGCCTTGACGGAGTGATTGATTGCTTCCAAGAATTTTTAAATGGCTTGCCACAAGATATTGATAGAGCGACTTTTGATAAACATAAAAGAAAACGCCTCTTGCAGTATGATTTTGATTTTATCAGTATTGGCAAAATAAGCGACATCATGTATGGCGTATATCGCACCGAAAACAAGATGTACAACACATCTTACCGCAAAAAACTCCATGAAGAGAGAAAAAATATATCTTATGAAGAGGTAAACGCCCTTTATAAAACAATGTTTGATGCAAAACCTCATGTGACAATCGTCGCAAACGACGAAAAATATAAAGATTTTGATTATAAATCTTTTGCAAAAATAGCAAGAAAAAAATAAACAAAAAGCCCATGCAGACAAGGTCTTACGACCCGCCCCGCATGGACTTTTTTT
>CAZVYB010000036.1:0-9687 GCA_964631405.1 uncultured Lachnospiraceae bacterium | reverse complement strand
CAGAAAAGTCATGCTTTACAGTGTTCCGCCAAACCAAATGTTTGACGATTATCGTCCGCCCTGTCTAAATCCCCAACTTTATCTGTTCCACAAGCCTTACGCTTGGCGACTATCGTTAAGTGGGCAGAAAAGTTATGTTTTACAGTGTTCCGCCAAACCAAATGTTTGACGATTATCGTTAAGTGGGCAGAAAAGTCATGCTTTACAGTGGTCCGCCAAAGGCAGGTATGCCCTTTCTATCCCAACCTTATTGCTTACCTCCCTCTGGGAGGGAGGCTTGTTTTCATTAAGACTTCGTGAAATGCTTTCCCCGAAACCGGGGAAAGTGGCAAGGGCTTGCCCCTTGCCGATAGAGGCTCATTGGGCAGTTATGCCCTTTCTATTCCTTCTTTCTATTTCCCTCTTCCGCTTCTACGAAGCACCTTCCCCCAAGGGAAGGCTTGATTTGTTTGATTGAAATATTTTTCAAATTCTCAACCTTATAAGCGGAGCGTCGCTTGCGGTCAGCGGTCGCAAGCGGTGCGGAGCGGGGTTGCGAGTTTTTTTTGAAAATTTGTCACATCTTGTGAAAATCTTTGTAAACTGATATTGTAGAGGTCGTACAAATGAAAAAGTTGCTTGAACTGAAAAACATCAAATATTTTTACCAGACAAAAGAGAGTGAGATTGAGGCTTTAAGCGATGTCAATTTTTCGCTTGAAGAGAGGTCTTTCACATCTCTTGTTGGGCCTAGTGGTTGTGGGAAAACGACAATTCTTTCTTTGATTGCAGGTCTTTTGATGCCATCGAGTGGAGAGATTTTGCTTGATGGGCAGAAGATTGAGAGGCATGACGCAAGGATTGGGTATATGTTTCAGCGTGACCATTTGTTTGAGTGGCGAAGCATTTGGCAGAACATCATACTTGGGCTTGAAATGCAAAAAAAGCACAAAGAGCCTGAGCGGTTGGCGTTTGCCGAGGAGTTATTGAAAAAGTATGACCTTTACGCCTTTAAAAACAAGAAGCCTCGCCAGCTTAGCGGGGGCATGAGGCAGAGGGTTGCTTTGATACGCACTTTGGTGTTAGAGCCTGCCCTACTCCTTCTTGACGAGCCTTTTTCTGCACTTGATTTTCAAACAAGGTTGAAGGTATGTGACGATGTTTATGACATCATCAAGAGTGAGAAAAAGACTGCTCTGCTTGTCACGCATGACATATCGGAGGCAATCAGTATGTCTGACAAGGTTGTCATTCTTTCCAAACGCCCAGCGGTGGTGAAGAGGGAGATTATGTTTGACCTTGAAGGTGACAGTCCGCTACGCAAGCGAGAGGCGAATGGATTTGGCAAACATTTTGAAGAGATATGGAGAGAGTTGGAATGAAAAAGGCAGACAAAAACTTTTCTGTGTCACGGCGGGCATACCTGCGTGGTCAGAAGAGGGACAAAATCTTTGTCGGACTAGGGCAGGTTGCGACTTTTATTCTCTTTCTTGGGCTTTGGGAACTTTTGGCACAGACTGGTGTGATTGACCCGTTTTTCTTTTCCAGTCCGTCACGGATTGTGGTGACGATTGTGGAACTTGCGGGCGGGGGCAATCTGTTTATTCACATTTGGACATCACTATACGAAACAATCATAGGTTTTATTCTTGCCACGGCGATTGGCTTTATCATAGCGGTTTTGCTATGGTGGAGTGAGCGTTTGAGGCGGATTTTAGAGCCATATCTTATCATTCTCAATTCACTGCCCAAAATAGCACTTGGGCCAATGATAATTTTCTGGGTTGGTTCTGGCAGTGGGGCTACGATTGTGATGTGTATTTTGATTTGTGTGATTATCACCACAATTTCCATGTTAAACGCTTTCATTTCATGTGACAACGATAAAATTTTGCTTATGAAATCAATGCACGCAAATCGCCTTCAAATTCTTTTCAAACTGGTCATTCCAAATGCCCTACCCGAGTTTGTTTCGGTGCTGAAAATCAATGTCGGCATGAGTTGGGTGGGGACTATCATGGGCGAATATCTTTCCAGCAGGGCTGGTCTTGGCTATCTCATCAACTATGGCAGTCAAATTTTAAAGTTGGATATTGTTATGGCAAGCATCACCCTACTTTGTGTGCTTGCGGGGGGAATGTATTTTCTTGTCAGCCCTCTTGAAAAGAGGTATAAAAAGAACTATTAACAAAACCCCCATGCCCACCAAACTTGCGACCGGGTAAAGCCACGCAACTATCCGCCCAAATCCCACAAAACTGAGCAAAAAGGGTGCAATGACGCTTATCCCAAAAATCAAAAATTCATTTTTGCACAGCCCTCGCATTGAAGAAGAACAACTATATACAAGGGAAAACAGTGTCGTCAAGCACCCTATCATAACAGCAAATGCCACGACACAACCAAATGTGCCACCAAAGAGGGACATAAATGGCATATCTTCCCCAAACACGGCGGGATTTTTTAGCAAAACGATGTTGACCAGCGTCAGCATCACAGCAAGCACGAGGGCAGAAAAAAATGCCACTCGTGTTTTCTGTTTCGCCGAAAGTCGCTCGCCAAGTTTGGCATAAAGCAGGCAGGAGTTTGAGGTGTTGAGAATGGTATATAAAACCGCATAAAACACCGACGCCCCGCCAAACGCTGGGCTTTGAAGGGAAATTCCCCCTCCCCGTGCAAACAACACGCCCACCATAACGCACAGCACGGCAAGCATAAACGGAACAAGCAAAAAGTTGATTTTATTCAGCGATGATATGCCACGCTTCGACACAAAACCACACAAAAGAAACAAAATGCACAAAAAAACAAGCGAAACCGCCATATTCCAACCGCCGGTCATATCAATCACTCCGGCAAACATGGAAGAGGAAAAAATTATGCACAAAAGCAAATTGAGTGCAAAGGCAATGCGTGACTTTTGAAAGGTTTTTGCCACCCTATCACCTTTGAAAAGCATAAGTTTGATAAGCAGATAAAACAGCACAAAAACAATGGCTATTGCAGGAAATGACCACCAACCAAACCGAGAGAAAAAAACAACAACTTCCTTGCCACTGACAAATCCTGACCCAAGCACCGTGCCAAGAATTGCCAAAACAGCAAAAATACAATCTATCACATTGTATTTTATGAAAAAAAACAGCAAATAGAAGGTTTTTTAAAAGAAAAAGCATCACACAAAGAAATTTTAGGAGGTTTTATAATGAATTTCTTTAACAAAAGATATGGTCAATCTTTCGACCAATTCGACAACAATTTTGATGAAAACTGGGGGGAAAACTACTACCCAAATATGCAAGATTTTTCTCAATCATATTCTCAAAAAGAATATGGCGATGATTGTGAATTTTCAGGCAAGTTTGTCGGCTCTTTCCGCCCTTGCCAAAACAATCACCGCCCTTGCGGACAAAAAAGAGGTTGCTCGGGCAGAGAGAGACGCCCATGCAATCAACCATGCTGGGAACAAGAGGACGACGGCAACGATTGGGACACGACTCCCCGCCCTTGCAATAGACCATGCCATCGACCAACCCGCCCAAACAACAATTGCAATGACGCCCTTCTTTTCCTGAGCGGATACTTTATCGCAAAAAGATGTAAATAAACAAGAAAGATGTGATTTTCTCACATCTTTTTTGATTTTTTTTGTGAATTATTTACAATTTGCTTTTTAGTTGTTATAATACTTTTATAAGGACTTATTATGAAAAGATTTTTTGGGCGAATGGTTGGTGAAAAGATTATCATTGAAAATAGTGAGTTTTTTCACCTTAGCAAGGTTTTAAGAATGAAAGAGGGGGACAAAATCATTGCCTCTCTCAACGACGAAAACAACTATTTTTGCACCATTGAAAAGTTGGGCAAAAATGATTGTGTGGCGTGTGTGGAAAGGGTGGAGAAATGCCCCGCCCTTCCAAAGCGTGAGGTCACCCTTTTTCAAATGCTTCCTAAAAAGGAATATTTTGACGACATTCTTGCCAAAAGTGTTGAATTGGGGGTAAGCAAAATTGTGCCTTTCACAAGTGCATACACCATGATAAAAACTTTCAAGCGAGAGCGGGTTGACAGCCAAATAATGACGGCGTGCAAACAGTGCGAGCGTTCTGTCCTCGTGCCAGTTGAAGATGTGACAACTTTTGAAAAAATCTTGCCTCGCCTTGCCGAATATGACCTTGTCATATTTGCATATGAGCGAGAAACTTCGACTTTTGACCCGCAAATTTTGGAAAATAAACAAAAAATTGCGGTAATTGTGGGCAATGAGGGCGGTTTTTCTCCCGAAGAGGTTGAAAAATTGAAAACGCTTGCCACAAGCGTAAGCCTTGGCAATCGAATTTTGCGTTGCGACACCGCCGTTGTCACAATCCTTTCCCTCGTCAGCGTCCTTTCAGGGAATTAAGAGGTGAAAATATGACCATAGACGACGCAATAAGAAAAAGAATTGAAGAAATTTTGATTGAAAAGAAAATTTCGCTGACAAATTTATGCTTGATTTCAAACATCACCCCTTCCACGATTTTTGATTTTATGTATAAAAAGACAAAATGCCCCAAAGCCATCACCATCAAGAAAATTTGCGTTGGTGCAGGAATGACACTTCAAGAATTTTTCAATCGTGAATATTTTGACAGTACCGACGATGTTTATTAAAATAAATAATCATAAAAAACAATAAAACACAAAAAAAGACCGATTTCCTCGGTCTTTTTGTTTTATAAAGGAGGCTTTCCTTTTTTTATTTGATTTATTTCATGTTTTTCAAGAAATTGCTATATTTTGTGTATGAGCCATCGCCAAGTTTTTCGGCAATCTCTGTCAATTGTGCCTTTGTTTCTTTGTCTAGGCCCTTTGGCACTTCTGCCTTGATTGTCACCAAAAGGTCGCCATAATATTCCCTTTGCAGAGCCTTGACGCCCTTGTTTTTAATACGCATAACAGTTCCGCTTGGGGTCAGTTCTGGCACATTCAAAGTGTATGTGCCTTGAAGAGTTGGAATTTCCACCTTCCCGCCAAGAAGTGTTGTGGTGAAAGGCAGATACAAGTCCATAAAAAGGTCATTTCCCTTTCTTACAAGAATTTTGTGTGGTTTGACAGAAACTTTGATGTTGAGGTCGCCACTGTCACCATTTGGCACGGCGTTGCCCTCACCCCTCATGCGAAGAGTTTGCCCATTGTCAATTCCCGCAGGAAACTTGACTTTGATTGTTTTTGTGGCTTTTTGCTCACCTTTTCCATTGCAATCAGGGCATTTTTCTTTGACAATTTTGCCCGTTCCGTTACATTTTGGACAGCCCGCCTCACGAATTGTTGTGCCAAAGAGGGTATTTTGTTGAAAACGCACACGCCCCGTGCCGTTACACTCTCGGCAGGTGGTAAATTCTGTGCCATTTTTTGCACCCGAGCCTTTGCAGGCAGGGCATTTATCATGGCGAGTGATTGTCACATTTTTCTCACAGCCAAAGCAGGCTTCTTCAAAGGAAAGTTCTGTTGAAATATTGATGTCACTCCCCTTCGCTCTTGCCTGTTCTCCACGCCCACCGAAGGCAGAGAATATGTCGCTAAAAATGTCACTGAAACCACCACCGCCACCGCCGAAGAAGTCGCCAAAACCGCCACCGCCATTGCCGAATGGGTTGCCCTCAGCAGAGCCAAACTGGTCATAATTTGCCCGTTTTTTCGCGTCGCCAAGCACCTCGTAAGCCTCGTTTATTTCCTTAAACTTGGCGGTTGCCTCTTCGGTATTATTTAGGTCTGGGTGATACTTTTTTGCAAGCCTTCGGTAAGCCGATTTGATTTCGTCCTCACTTGCATTTTTATCTACGCCCAGAACTGAGTAATAATCTTTGTTTGCCATGTTTTATCCTTCAAGCCAAATAAATCCGGCTTTTTTCGACTTTTAAAATATTGAATAATTTTTTTTATCAGTTGTTATAAAAATATAACGCATATAAAATCTATTGTAAATAAAACTTTATAGAAAAGCGTTTGTGGGGTCTGGGGGAATCGCAACCCCCAGCCTCTTTTGGTTCTTTTCTATGGCTAGAAAAGAACAATATCCTTAGTCAACGACAACCTCTGGGTCGCTTCCGCCCTCGCCGTTGCCGTCAGCATTGCCCTCGCCATTTCCAGTTGGGTTGCCCGCTTGATACATTTTTGAAACAATGCCGTTTGACACATTTGTAAGTTCGTCAATCGCCTTTTTCACAACTTCGATATCTTCGCTATTAATATCAGTCTTTGCTTTTGCAATTGCCTCTTCAAGTTTGGTTTTGTCTGCCTCTTCGAGTTTATCGGCATTTTCTTTCATCATTTTTTCAAGCCCGTAAATAAGGTTGTCGGCTTGGTTTTTGGTTTCAACAAGTTCCTTTCTCTTCTTATCCTCTTCAGCGTGAGCCTCAGCCTCTTTGATTGCCTTTTCAATGTCCTCTTCTTTAAGGTTTGAAGATGCGGTGATTGTGATGTTTTGCTCTTTGTTTGTGCCAAGGTCTTTTGCAGAAACCTTCACAATGCCGTTTGCGTCGATGTCGAAAGTAACTTCAATTTGAGGCACTCCCCTTGGTGCAGGCGGAATGTCAGCAAGTTGAAATCTGCCAAGAGTTTTGTTTTGATTTGCAAATTCTCGCTCGCCTTGAAGAACATGAATGTCAACGCCCGGTTGATTGTCAACAGCGGTTGAGAAAACTTGTGATTTTTTTGTAGGAATGGTTGTGTTTCTTTCAATAAGTTTTGTAAATACACCGCCAAGAGTTTCAATGCCAAGAGAAAGTGGTGTTACATCAAGAAGAAGCACATCTTTCACCTCTCCGCCAAGCACGCCCGCTTGAATTCCCGCACCAACAGCAACACATTCGTCTGGATTGATGCCCTTGTATGGCTCTTTGCCAGTGAAGGTTTTAACTGCGTCTTGAACGGCAGGGATACGAGTTGAACCACCCACAAGAACAACCTTTTCAAGGTCGCCCACTTGAAGTTTTGCGTCGGCAAGAGCCTTGATTGTGCAGTCAATTGTTTCTTTCACGAGGTCCTCAGTGATAGCGTCAAATTTTGCACGAGTAAGTTCCATTTCCATATGCTTTGGCCCAGTTGCGTCAGCAGAAATAAATGGAAGAGAAATTGTTGTTTTAGGTGTTGCAGAAAGGTCGATTTTTGCCTTTTCAGCAGCCTCTTTCAGTCTTTGCATAGCAAGTTTATCACCAGACAAATCAATGCCATTTGTGCGTTTAAATTCCTCAACAAGAAGGTCAATGATGCGGTTGTCGAAGTCGTCACCACCAAGACGGGTGTTGCCGGCAGTTGAAAGCACCTCAAATACGCCGTCACCAATTTCAAGAATAGAAACATCAAAAGTGCCACCACCAAGGTCATACACCAAAATTTGTTGGTTTGCATTTTCGCCCTTGTCAAGACCATATGCAAGTGCGGCAGCAGTTGGCTCGTTGATAATTCTCAAAACTTCCAAACCTGCAATCTTTCCTGCATCTTTTGTTGCTTGGCGTTGTGCATCGTTGAAATATGCAGGCACGGTGATAACCGCCTGTGTAACAGACTCACCAAGATAAGCCTCGGCGTCCGCTTTGAGTTTCGCCAAAATCATGGCAGAAACCTCTTGTGGAGTGTATTCTTTGCCATTCAAAGTCACCTTATAGTCACTGCCCATTTCACGCTTGATTGATTGAACGGTGTTGTCTGCGTTGACAATTGCTTGACGCTTTGCCACTTTGCCCACAAGACGCTCGCCGTCCTTAGTGTATGCAACAACTGATGGAGTAGTTCTGTCCCCCTCAGCGTTTGCAATAACAGTTGGCTTGCCACCTTCCATGACAGCCACACAAGAATTTGTAGTTCCTAAGTCAATTCCAATAATCTTTCCCATTTTAATTTTCCTCCTTTTTATTGACTATGACTTTTGCATATCGAATTACCTTGTCGGCGAAAGTGTATCCCGCTTGATACTCGTCGACGATTATGTCATCTTCCTGCCCGTCAACCTTGACAACAGCAATGACATTGTGTTTGTAAGGGTCGTAGACCTCACCAATAGAGGTGATTTTTTGTACCCCAAGTTCTTCCAACGAAGATATGATTTTGTTTTCAACCATTTCCACACCTTTAAGCACATTTTCGTCGGTTATTGACTTTTTTGCCTCTTTGAATATGTCAAGACAAGGCAAAAAGGCCTCTATCACCGAAATCTGCCCATCAATGCGAGCCTTTTTCACATTCTCGCCCGCATGACGACGGAAATTGTCGAAGTCTGCTTGAACACGCTTTGCAAGTTGCAAATACTCATCTCCACAAGGGCAAATCTCGACCTGCTCCTCGCAGTCACAGTTTTCATTGCATCGCTCGCCACCCTCGCCACAGTGACAATCTTCTCCGCAGTCGCACTCGCCCGAGCAGTGACATTCACCTTCGCAGTGACATTCGCCCTGCCCAAAACCGCAACCGCATTTTTCTTCCTTTTCAATCTCTTCGCTAAACATTTATTCTCCTTTCATATCCTTCAAACTATCAATCACAACCTTCAACGCCGATGCAATACCCGCATAATCCATACGCTGAGGGCCAATCACTCCAATCGAGGCAAGTTGACGCCCGTTGACGCAGATTGGTGCTTTAATCACAGAACACTCGTTGTCCTCGTCACCCGCAATGTCAACCTCAATGTCACCACGCCCGTCAAGTTCCAATATACTTGAAAGTTCCTTTTCATTTTCAAGCACCTTCAAAACCTTTTTTGCGTCCTCAATCTCACTCTTGCTTTCAAGCAACTTTGCACTGCCCCCTCGACGAACAGACAACTTCTTTTGGCTGTTCAACCTTTTCAGCCCGTCGATAAGCGAACTCACAACCGAAGAAAACGCCTCAATCTCACTGTGCATACCATATTCAAACTGATCAATGTTTTCAATCATAAAACCAATGGTTTCACCCTTAAAATGCTTGGTGAGATAGGCAGATGCGTCCTCACAATCCTTGCCCGTGGCAACAACATCAAGAGTTTCGGTGATGTACCCGGCAGTCGTGCCAATCAAAACCATAATTTTGTCGGCAAGAAGTGGTATGATTTTAAACTCACTCAACACCAAATTTTGATACCCGTCCAACATAACAACGGTTGGATAATTTGTCGCCTCGCTAACAACCTTCGCAATGCCAGAAACAATCTCGTCGAGGGAACTGGTGCGATTTGCAATCACCCCCCTCACCCTTTCAAGGTCGCCGTCCTCAACATTGACATTGGCAAGCAAACTTTCCACATAATAGCGATACCCCTGTGCCGTTGGCACTCTCCCACCAGAGGTGTGCAACTGCTTCAAGAAGCCCATAGCCTCCAAGGCATTCAACTCGTTGCGGAGCGTCGCTGTTGAGCAATCAAGACTTGCCCCGTCCTTTATCCCCCCACTTGTGATGGGAGAACAATCTTTAATGTATTCCTCAACCGCCATACATAAAATTTGCTTTTTGCGTGCAGATAGTTCCATAGGATAATCCTTCTAATTCGACTTTTGTTAGCACTCTCAACCTTTAAGTGCTAGCAATAGTATATGCAACTTTCCCAAAATAGTCAACTAAAAATGACAAATTTTCAAAATTTTTTTTTCAAAGACAAAAATATTCCCCCGCTCTTCCTAACAAAATTTCACCCTAATAACTTATATATAATACATTTTATTATAATTAAACTTATATAAACGCCGTCCC
>CAZVYB010000035.1:0-10081 GCA_964631405.1 uncultured Lachnospiraceae bacterium | reverse complement strand
AAATAAAGGTGAATAAATGTTTTTTTTATTTTTTATTAAATATCTTTTTTTTAAATTAAATATTGTTTTTATTTAATTATTTTTTAATTTATGATTTATCCACATTTAGATATTTTTCCTCATAAAATATTGTTGTCGATTTTTTATGGAGGAAATTATGTGTGGAATTTTTGGATATATTGGAAGTGGAAGTGTCAGCGAGGTTGTCAAAGGCTTGAAAAGGCTTGAATATCGTGGTTATGATTCTGCGGGCATTGCCTATCTGCAAAATGGTGGCAAGGCGGGCGAAAATGTTTTTTCTTTTGCAAGTGGATTGAAGGCGGTCAAGGCAAAAGGGCAGGTGGTAATTCTTGAAAAAATTGTGGCAAATTTGAATGAGGAAAGTGACATCGCAATTGGTCACACACGCTGGGCGACGCATGGAGAGCCGAGTGTGGCAAATTGTCACCCGCATATCAGCAGTGATGGTATGTGGGCGGTTGTGCATAATGGCATCATTGAAAATCATGCTCAGTTGAAGGGAGAATTGGTTGGGTATCCTTTCAAAAGTCAAACGGACAGCGAAGTTGTGCCCGCCCTTTTTGAAAGAGAGTTTGATGGCGATGTCCTTTTGGCACTACAAAAGGTTTGTCAGAAATTGAAGGGCAGTTATGCGTTGGGTGTGGTGTATGCAGGCGAGCCTGACACCATTTATGTTGCCCGAGAAAACAGTCCTGTTGTGGTTGGTTTTGGTGAGGACTTTGGGCTTGTATGTTCTGACATCAATTCGCTTGGGACAAAGTGCAAGGCGTTTGTGTTAGACAATGGGCAGTTTGCTGTTGTGAAGAAAGGTGATGCACAAATCTTTGACAAAAGTCTTAATCGACTTGATATCCCTTTCCTCAATGCTGACGGGCAAAAAGAGGGAGGAAAGGGGGAATATCCTCACTATATGTTGAAGGAAATCAAAGAAATCCCTCTTGCCATTGAAAAAACGGTGTGTTTATACAACAATCTTGATGCCTTTCAAAAAGCCCTTCCTCTTGAAGTGCTTAGGTCGGCAAAAGAGGTGTTGATAATCGCCTGCGGGACGGCATATCACGCATCACTTATGGGCAAAAACATTCTTGAAAATAGGTGTGGTGTGCGGGCGAGTGTGGAAATCGCAAGCGAGTTTTTGGGCAGGAGTTTTGTTTGGGAGAAGGATACCCTTGCCATTTTTGTCAGCCAAAGTGGAGAAACTGCCGACACTTTAAAGGCACTTCGCCGATGCAAAGAACATGGTTTGCAAACACTGGCTATCACCAATGTTGAAAATTCTTCCATTTGCTTTGAAGCCGATTTTGTTTTGTATACATCTGCCGGGGTTGAGATTGCCGTTGCAAGCACAAAGGCATACAACTGCCAAGTGGCAATGTTCCATATGCTTTCTGCCTACTTTTTTGGTGATAATGACCTGCTTTTTGAAGAAAGCCGTCGTCTTTGCGAGGTCGCTGGAGTGATTGCAAGGGCAAATGCCGATAAGGCTTGCCAAAAAATCGCTCAAAAAATTGCGTCAAGCGAAAGCGTGTATATGATTGGGCGTGGGCAGGACTATGTCAGTGCAATGGAAGCGAGTTTGAAGTTAAAGGAAATTTCTTATATCCACAGCGAGGCTTGCCCGGCGGGAGAACTTAAACATGGCACAATTTCTTTGATAACACCGCAAACATATGTTTTTGCATTTGCAAGTGAAAGTCAAAGCAAAGACAAAGCATTTTCAAACATTGCAGAGGTGGCAAGCCGTGGTGGGCGGGTGATTTTGCTGAGCCCGTTTGAAATTGATGCTGGTCAATTTGAAGAGGTGATTGCCCTTCCAGAGGTGGCTGAAAAATACTCGCCACTTGTCAGCATTGTGTTTATGCAACTTGTCGCCTATCACGCATCTTGCACGCTTGGGCTTGACCCCGACAAGCCTCGCTCTCTTGCCAAATCGGTCACTGTTGAATAGAAATTAAAGAAAAAAATCGTGAAATTTCACGATTTTTTCTTGTTTTTTGCCTATTTTTGAAAAATTTTTTATTTTGAAATACTTTTCTCTCCCTTTTCTTTGATTTTGACGCCGTTGTCAAAAATCTCTTTTTCCCCAATATATGCCTTCACCGAAAGTTTGTTGCCATATCCGTTTGTCTTGCACTTGAGGGTCATTTTCTCTTCGCCAATAGCGATTTCAAATTCCTCTCCGCCAATGAGTTGTGGCATATGGTAGGCGTGAGCGAGTGCGTCGTCAATAAAAATACGCAAACTGCTTCCCGCATTAAGCACCTTGATTTTTCTGCCGTTATAAACAAATTGGCAATTTTTTCTTGTCGCAAAATATGTTATGGTGACAAATGCGATAAAAACCGCAACCACCGCAATACAAGCATAAAGCATATTTTTCTCCTACTTAGGGAATTGGCAAACTGGTGCAGTAATCATTGGACCAATTTGAGAGTGAATTGTTAGGTCTGCCATAATGCAAGCAATGTGACTTGCAAGCACTCTTGAAACAGGGCTGTTTTTGAAAAATTCCTCTGCGTCATCAAGTTCTTCATATTCGCTTGTGTTGATAATCACTTCAAGCCCGAGTGCGACTTCAATTGAAAAAATACAGCTTGGCTCTGGTTTTACATTTCTTTGCAAAATCACCTTCACGGCGTCAGCACGCAATCTTTCAACCTTGATTTCGTCCCAAACACGCATATTCACCTGACTGCTTGGTTGAGGCTCTTCAAGTCTTTGATAGTCAACCTTTTCAATGATAGGTTTAAAATTCATATTTCTAATTACATTTGCCATAAAAAATCTCCTTAATGCCTTGATTTTAGCATATTTGTTCCCTTTTCACAAGTAAAATATAAAATTTTTTAAAAATTGATAATTGATATTGGGCTTGATTGATTTTTGCCCATTTTTTATTTTTAAAGCCTATGCTTGCATTTTTTGTTTGGCTATGCTATAATATATCCATAGAAGGTGCAGTATTCTAGTCAGGATAGTTTGCTAGGAAGGCGAAGTAATAGCGTCGTAGGGCACATCTGTGAAGTTTCTGGTGTTGGCTTTGGTTGCCCAAACTGGGGTTGATGCTGGGAGTTAAGAATTTTGGGCGTGTTATAATGGCATATAACAGCCGTCCCAATTTTCGTGGAGACTTAGAGGGGTGGATATTCTACTCCCTGAGATAGAACCTGTATGCGGTAAAAGTCGTGTACAGCGTAGCCTGCTTTGAGTGGGTGGTATGGGATTAGGCGTCAACCAGCCAAAAAGTACAATGGCCAAGTTCTTTTGGGTGGTTGCTTATGAAATTACATCTGCAAAATAAGAGAATAGCAAACTTGAATGTTAAGGAAAACTTCTAGACTGTTGCAATGCAGATAGAAAGGGGATTATAGTGTGTTCTGAGTGGCGATTCGGTGTAATGTCTTGCTTAAAAGGAAACTGCTCTTATGGTGACATGGAGTGCGAGAATGGGAAATCCGACCGAACCTATGACACAAGGTTTACTCTTTTTATTGCCTTCGAGGGTATAATAGGGCGAGGAAAAGCGTTCTTTCCCTATTATGCTTCTTTTTTTTCATAAAATGTGGAATATATTTTGAAAATAAAAATAATTTTAATAAAAAATAAATAAAATAGATAAAAATGATTAAATAAATAATTAAAATAAATAATAAAAATGATTATTTTATTTTAAAAATATTTATTAGAAAATTATTAAATAATTTAAAATATTTCACTTTACATATAAAAGGAATAAATAAAAATGAAAAATAAAAAAAATAAAAAGAAAAATAAACCGCCCTCGAAATTTTCCTATTGGTGGAAATGGCCTCTGATTGTTTTGGTGCTGTCTTTTTGCTTATCCCTTGCTTTTGGCGTGGCAAGTGAATTGGCACTTAGTGGGGCGGGGGTTGCAATTTCAATCATAGTGATTGTACTGTTTATTGTGATATCCATCTTTGCCGATATGGTGGGTGTGGCGGTGACTGCGGCTGACCTTCAACCATTTCGGGCGATGGCGTCAAAAAAAGTAAGAGGGGCAAAAGAGGCAATCACTCTTATCAAAAATGCAGACCGTGTTGCCAGCGTGTGTGCCGATGTGATTGGTGATATTTGCGGTATTTTGTCTGGTGCTGCGGGTGCAACGGTCACAGTTGCCCTTATCAGCAGTTCTATGAGCAACTTTATGACGGTTTTTATTGCCTCTCTTGTTTCTGCGGTGATTGCCTCGCTCACAATTTTTGGCAAGGCTCTTTGCAAAAAATATTCCATTCGATACAATGAAAAAATCATTTTATTGATAGGAAAAATTCTTAGCATTTTCCATGTGCAGAAAAAGCCAAAACAAAAACACGACGAGGGGAAAACTGCCGGGGAAATGGAAGGGCAGGTTGTCGAGGAAGGTTCAACCGAAAATTCACAGAATGAAAAGACTGAGAAAAATTTGGAAGAAAAATAATAAAATTTCATTGACATTTATATAATTATTGGATAAAATAAAAATAAGGAAGGAGAAAACTATGAAAAATTTAGTGATTTTCCAACTTAATATCGCACCCGCAACTATAACATTTTAGTTATAGTGTTTTGTGCGTACCATAAATTTAGATTTTAGAGCGGTAGTCAAAACACGACTATCGCTTTTTAAATTACAAGACAAAAAGGGCGATAGGATACACTATCGCTCTATTTTTATTAGGAGGAATTATGAAAAATGAAAAAATGCAAACTCCACCCGTTATGGGTGGTAAAATCAAAATTAAATATTATTTAGATTATTATTAAAAAACAAAAAATAAGGAGAGGAAAATATGAAATTATCAAATTTAGGATTAAAAACAAGAAAAAATATAGGCAGTGAAGATTGCTATATAAGTGAATTATTAGAGCAGAGCGGACAACTAAAAAAATATTCGGCAGGCTGTTTTGGATTTGGCACAATGTTATTAAAAATAAAAAGAAATATTGAAGATATTATAAGAAACAATCTTGACGAGATTGGTTGTGCCGAAGTTCAATATTCAATTTTGCAGGCAAAAAATTATTGGAAGGAAAGTGGCAGGTGGGATAAATATGTGCAATCGGGCACAATGTTTACAAGTCAAGGGCGAAATGGTGAATATTCAATTTGTGCGACGGCAGAAGAGTTCAGTGTCGCTATGGTGAAAGACCATATCAAAAGTTATCGGGATTTGGGATTTGTTCATTATCAAATAGGCACAAAGTTTCGAGATGAAATTCGTTGCCAAGGCGGGCTTATAAAAAGCAAAGAATTTAATATGATGGACGCATATTCTTTTGACGAGAGCAGAGAAAAAATGATTGAAAGTTACAACAAAATGATTGATGTCTATCATAAAATATTCAAAGAATTGGGCTTTGACAATATAAAAAATATCACTTCTATCAATGATATGGGCGGAAAAATCGCAACCGAATTTATGTGGTTTGACCAAGAATATGGGCAGGACACAATCTATTGCAATGACGAGTTGGGGTTGTATGTCAATGAAGAAGTTTTTGACATTCAAGACCAAGATTTGAAGGCGTTGATTTTGGGTGAAAATGCAAACATAGATAAATCCAAATTTATCAAAAGAAGGGCGACCGAGGTGGGACACATTTTTCAAAACGAGCAGGTATATTCCAAAATGATGAATGGAACATTTATCAATCGAGAGGGTAAACAAGACTTTTATTATAATGGTTGCTATGGGATTGGAGTGTCAAGGCTTGTTGCCATAATCGCCATCAATTGCATAAGAAAGTACGGCAAGCTTGTTTGGGAGGACAATGTATCCGCCTTCAATATAAACATAATTTGCAAAAACGAGGAAAGGTGTTTGCGAGCGGGAGAAAAATTGTATAAAGAATTAAAACAAAAAGGTGCGAAAGTTTGCTTGGACGACAGGCAAAACTCCATTGGCGAAAAACTGAAAGACAATGAATTGTTTGGAATAAGAAAAACAATCATTATAGGAAATGGATATATAAACAATAGAGAAGTGGAAATTGAAGATAGAAAAACAGGAGAAAAAATAGTCAAGAAAATTGAACAAATTTAAAATCAAAAACTCAATCTTAATTGGTTGAGTTTTTTATAAATTTGATTTTTTTGTGTTAAAATTTGTGATTTTTTCTAAAAATTTTGCGATATTTTCTTAAATTTAATAATATTTTTTAGCAAATTCTCATTTGCCCTCTTGATTTTTAAGACGGGGAGGGTTACAATATATACAAGGAGATTTCATATGAATGTTTGGAAACACCCAGAACTTTTTCAAGATATTGATTTTAGCGAAATTGATAAGAAGGTGAGGTATATCGACGCCAATCGCCATATCTGCGAGGAAACGATAAGAGAGCTTAATCGCCGTATCGATATCGACTATGTTCGTGCCTCGGAGGTGATTGAAGATAGTCTTACCAGCGGTTTACACAAAATTGATATCGACGAGGATTTGGGGGTAGAATATGCCAACGCTGAGTACCTTCAAAAATTATTGACCGATACAAACATGATTGCCTCTTTTTCTACAACCAGCGGGGTAGAGGAAAACGAACAATCTCTTTTGTTTATCAAAAAACTTCCCGATGGTAAGTTTTCTACATATGTTCAAAAAGTCCCTAAGCATTTAAGTGCACTGAATTATTCTCTTAAATCTGCACGCCAAGATAAACGACTTTGGCAAAAATATAATAGAGATGTTCCTCTTACAAGAGAGTTTATCGAGCAAATCCATGAAGAACTTTTCTCTGACTATATTTTCATAAACACAAGACTAAGCAGAAATCCAAATGAGCCACCTATCAAACCTGCCGGCTACGGTAAATTCCGCGAAACGGTTTTGGTAAACGGCCAACCTCATAAATACAACTGCGAAGTTGAAGGGGCAGACTGGTCGCCAAGCGATAGCGACGATGTTGTGACCGATATGCAACTTCTTATCGACAACTACAACAATTCAAACCTTCACCCAATTCTAAAAGCCATAATTTTCAAGGCTCAATTTGTAAAAATTCATCCATTCCGTGACGGCAATGGCAGAACTTCAAGAATTTTGCTTAATTATATGCTGGTGAGATATGGTATCCCAACCATAACCATCAAGGGAAGCCAAAGACAACAATATTTCGAGGCTATGAATTTGGCAAACTCACAAGATGATTATTCTGCACTTATCGCACTTGTTATGCAAAGACTGAATAGAAGATGTGATAAATATATTTCAATTATCGACAGTTATAAGGCAAAAGACGCAACAGACGAAAAAATTGTGCAAGACGATGAAGACGAGGACGGAATTACAATTTAATTCCGCCCTCAAAAATTTTTTATAAATTAGCCAATTTTAATAGATTTTTCCAAACAAAAAGATTAAAATATAGATGGTAAATAAAAAAAACAAAAAATCAGGGCAAAAATCCAAAAGAAAGACAAAAACAATAAATAAAACAACAAAAACCCTTTCGCAACCACTCCAAACTTTTCAATACAACCACCTAAGACCTCATAGTTAAACGGATATAACAAGCCCCTCCTAAGGGCTAGTTCGGGGTTCGATTCCCTGTGGGGTCACCACAATTTTTTCAAGAAAGGAGAATTTATGGAACAAAAAGAGAATGTCGATAATTCAAAGAGGGTTTTTGTAGAAAGAAAAGATTTTCCTTTGTCTACTATAAAAGAAATGTTTGACGATGGAGAAATTATTCCCCAACCAGATTACCAAAGAGATTTTGTTTATGACGAAGGAAAATCCTCAAAATTAGTAGAGTCTGCTTTGATGGGTATCCCAATTCCTACAATTTATTTGTGCGAAGAAACTGATGGCACTTATAGTGTAATAGATGGGCAACAAAGAATGACCTCATTTGTGAAATTTTTAAAAAATGAGTTCAAATTAAAGAAACTTGAAGAATTTAGCGAATTAAATGGCTTATATTTCAAAGATTTGGATAAAAATTTTCAAAGAGCAATAAAAAATACATCTTTAAACACCATAATTTTAACCAAAGGTTCGCAAGAGTTAAAATATGAAATTTTTGCGAGGTTAAACCAAGGGGCAACCGCATTAAAAAAACAAGAGTTAAGGAATTGTATTTTTAGGGGTTCATTCAATGATTTATTAGAAGAAATTGTAAAAATGAATAAAAATTTACCAGAACTTTTTATTAATGAAAATCAAAGGAAAAATTATCAAAGTTATGTATTGAGATTTTTTGCACTTAGGAATTTTATGGAATATAGTTCTTCTATTGATAAAACCATGAATGTTTATATGGCGAAACATCAACACGATGATGAAAAACTAATTCAAGAGCATAAGAAGGTGTTTTGTGGAACTGTTGATATAGTAAAACAAGTTTTAGGTGAAAATGCTTTCTGTGCTTATGATAGACAAAATGATGTTTTTATAAGAAAGTTTAGCGGTTCGGTATATGATTCTATTGCAATAGCGTTTTCAATGTTTGACAGCCACGACTTAATAATTTTTGCAGATAAAATTAGGGATAAAATTATTGATATAAAAAAGAATAATCAAGAGTATTTGGATTTTACTTATGCGGCAACAGGTTCGAAAGATAGAGTCGTTGGTAGGATTATGTTGATATATAATGCAATAAGAGAAATTGTTGGAAAGTATGGAAATACAGCACAAAGCAGGTGTTTTTCAAAAATGGATAAAGAAAAGTTATGGAAAGATGGCTATAAATGTTCCTATTGCAAACAAACAATTTTATCGATAGATGATGCTGAGGTTGATCATATGATGGCTTTTTCGATTGGAGGAACAACAACTTTGGATAATGCTCAATTGTTACATAGACATTGTAATAGAGAAAAATATAACAAAATAATTAAATCTGGCAATGAAGATTTCGAAGAGGAAGAAATTGAATAGGAAAACCTGTTTGTACTTGTATATTAATAAAAATTTTTAAAAGCCAGAAAAATATTTACAACGCAATCGTTACACCCTAAATTATAAAGAAATGACGACTTTAATTAGTCGTCTTTTTTGATTTCTAACTCAACATTTTGATTAATATTAAACTCATAATATGTTTGCAGTGGCTCAATATCAAATTCTATATGATTTGCTGATCCTGGAACTATTGGCTCAAATTTCTTTTTATTTTTTGAAAGAAAAATAATTCTAGTCTCGTTTTGGTTTTTATAAGATATATCTTTTACAAAATATTTTTTAAATGGATCATGGTAATATAGCTTTAAATAATCTTTACTCTTTTTTGTTTCAACATATGTAACAACATCTTGATCCATAGTCCACCCCTTATCACTAACAAAAGTATCTAAGTGTGTTTTTAATTCTCCATAGTAAAACAATAAGCCAAACTCACCGAATTTTGATAATTCATCAACAATATTTTGTTTAAGCTTGATTTTGTTGTTATCCATTTGTTGTAGAGCTTCTTCATTTAATATTGTCATACACAATATAGGAACTTTATCATCCCCAACAAAACCTTGTGTCATAATATCAGGATGAAATTCAATATTTTTTATAAATATTGTGGCATTTCTTTCCACAATTTGGCTGTCATATTTATCACCTCTGTAATTATCTTCTAATTTATTAAAATAGCCTGCTTCATTTAGATACATGTGACCATTAATAAAATCATCTCTATATTCTTTTTTGCTAAAAACCTTTATCATTAAAACATAAACCTCTGTTCCGAAAATATCCATCCGACACCTCATTATAAGTATAGCATGAATATAGAATATTGTATATTTTTTATTCAAATATTTTATTAAGTATCTCACTTGCATGGATGTCGGAGTTCTTTATAAAGTGGCTGTAGAAGTCGCTTGTGGTTGATGCTTTTGAGTGTCCTGCACGGGCAGATACTGTTTTCATATCAACTCCTGCTACAAGTTGTAATGTTATGTTGGTGTGTCTTAATGAGTGGAGAGTTACTTTTGGCAAATTAACTTTTGCCAATGTTTTTTGTAGCCATACTCTGAATAATCCAGGGGATATATCTGTACCATCTTCTGTGCAGAATAATCTATCAGTATTTCCAAGTCTATCGCCAAGATATTTCTTTTGGT
>CAZVYB010000034.1:0-10154 GCA_964631405.1 uncultured Lachnospiraceae bacterium | reverse complement strand
ACTAAACTTTATAAAGGAGAAATAAAATGGCTAATGCAAAACTCGGCAGACCAAGCAAGGAAAAAAATTCAATGCTTAGAGGACTTGTTTCAGACCTTCTTTGGTTTGGCAAGGTAGAAACAACCGTTGCTCGTGCAAAGTCAGTTCAAAGACAGGCAGAAAAATTGCTCACTCTTGCAATCAACTCTTATGAAGATATCGTTAAGGTAGAAAAAGAAATCAAAAACGAGAAGGGCGTAAAAGTTAAGACCACAGTTTCAAACGACGGAACAAAGAAATTGCAAGCACGCAGACAACTTATGGCTTACCTTATGGACAGACAAGAGCAAAGACAAGAAAAAGAGTCTATCGAATCTTTCACTGCAAGAACACAAGATATCAAACACCCACTTCTTGAAAAAATTTTCAATGTGTATGCTCCAAAATATGCAACACGCATTAAGGAAGTTGGTCAAGGCGGTGGCTATACAAGAGTGATAAAACTTGGTGCTCGTAGAGGCGATAGTGCTGAAATGGCAATCGTTGAACTTATCTAATCAAGATATAAACAAATAATACTTAAAAAATGCTGATATATTCGGCATTTTTTTGTTTTGTAAAAATTTTTTGAGACCTCTCTATCTTTTTTTAGGGGGATATGTTTTTTAATCCTTGATTTTCTCCTTTTTAAATGTGGGGAAAATATAATTATGATATTTGCTTTCATGTAATTAAAACTGTTTATCCTTGACTTTATAGATAAATTATGATATAAAGAAGATAAGGATTTTTTATATAAAAGGAGAAGAAAAATGAAAAGACCTATGACTCTTACAGCATTCATCATTGGCACTGTCGTGCAAGCAATTTATGCCTGCTTCTCATTGTTTACACTGACACTTGTTATTGATTTGCTGTCTGCTTCAACCGAAACAACAGGCGTGGTAACAGTTGTCGCACTTTGCCTTGTAGAACTTGCGTTTGCAGTTGTTTCACTTGTGCTTAATGCACTTGCAATCAAGGCTTGGAATAAAAGCCCAGAATTTTATACAAAGGGAAAAGGAAAGATAATCACTGCAACAGTTTTCAACTTTATTATGATTGTGCTTTTGATTATTGGTATTGCAGGTTCAACAGAGGGCGTGCCAGTGCTGAACATTCTTATCATTCTTGCACTTATCGCAACAAATGTGCTTGCATATGTTGACCTTGGACTTGAAAAAAAGAGAGTTGCAAAACTTGAAGCCGAGGGCGGTGCTGGTGAAGAAGAGGAAGAACCAAACGATGTTGAAAAGAAAATTGAAAAACTCAACACAATGAAAGAGCAGGGACTTATCACAGACACTGAATATGAAGAACTGAAAAGGTCATATATCAACGAAAAACTTAATGACTAATGAAAATAGGCAAATTTTTGCCTATTTTTTATATTTTGTGATATATTTTTCTCATTTTTTATTCCATTTGTTTTCTCTTGACTTTGTATGAGAAATCATTGTAAAATAAACACGAAAAAAGAGGTTTTTATGAAATCAAAACTTTTGTTTGTATCCACACTTCTCAGCCTTATATTTGCATCGGCTTTTGCCTTCTTTTTGGTGATTTTTGCCTGCGGAATTAAAGATGTTTTAAGCATCGTGCCAAAACATACGGGCGACATGACAATTGTTGCACTTATTTGGTCATTCTCTTGCGTAGCAAGTGAAATTGTTTTTTCGGCACTTCTTGTAAGCGGGAAAAAGACGATTGCCTGCCTAGATATTCAAGGGTCAAGATACAATACCCCTGTTTATAAACAAAAGATAAACAGCAATTTGATTTGTGCGGTATTTTTCAATATCCTTTTGATAGGCTGTTCAATTTTTCTGCTTGTCCTCAATCTTTCGTGGTTTGTGAATATGGTGTGTATTTTTGCGATTTGTGCAACAGCGACTTGTATTACACTTATGTGCATTGGATATTATAAAGAGACAAAACCTAAAACGATTTTAGAGGGCGTGTCAACGCCTAAAAACACAACTTTAAAAGTTGCAAAACAAATCCCTCAACCAAAGCCTATTTCTAAAACAACACAAGTTGCCTCAAAAACAACAAGCATGACAAATACTGCAAAACCAGACCAATTGCAAACAAAACTTGAAAAACTTGCAGATATGTATGTTCGGGGGCTTATCACCGAGGAAGAATATAAGGCATTAAAAGCAAATTACATCAAAAAGTCATTGTAAAATATTTAATTTATAAATTTGGTGAAAATTTTAATAAAAAAAATAATATTTTTTGCAAAAAAGAAGGCGATTTGCTTTCTTTTTTGTTTGTTTTGATTTAATATATATTTATAAGAGGTGAAAAATGAAGGCGGTTGTTCAAAGAGTGCTTGGTGCGAAATTGGAATGTGAAGGCAAACTTATTTCTCAAATTGATAGGGGTTTTGTTGTCTTTTTGGGGGTTGGCAAAGGCGACGAAATGAGCGACCTTCAAAAACTTGGTGGCAAACTTGCAAAACTTCGTATTTTTGAGGACGAAAATGAAAGAATGAATTTGTCAATCAAAGATGTTGGAGGGCAAATTTTGCTTGTCAGTCAATTTACTTTGTTTGGAGATTGCAAACACGGCAATAGACCAAGTTTTTTTGATGCAGAAAACCCAGATCGTGCAAATGAATTGTATCAAGAAATGCAAAAATATTTGCAAAGTGAGGGTATTCCTGTGCAAATGGGGGTTTTTGGTGGGGACATGAAAATCACAGCAATCAATGATGGGCCAGTCACTATTTTGCTTGATAGCAAAGAATTTAAATAAAAATGCCATAAAAAAGCAGAAATTTTATTTTATTTCTGTTTTTTTATATTTTATTTATTATTTATTTGTAAAATAATTTTTCTGTTGGTATAATACAAATAAACGAGGAGGAAGTTATGAAAGTATTGTTGACAGGCGGACTTGGATATATTGGAAGTCATACCGCCGTTGAACTGGTGCAAAAAGGTTATGATGTGGAGATTATGGACAACCTCTATAATTCGTCAATTGAGGTTTGCGGAAAGTTGAAACAAATTTTAGGCAAAGATGTCAAGTTTCACAAGGTTGACCTGCTTGACATGAAGGGTATGGATAAACTTTTCAAAAAGGGTGGATATGATGCGGTCATTCACTTTGCTGGTTTGAAGGCGGTGGGAGAGTCTACGCAAAAACCACTTATGTATTATGAAAACAATATTTCTGGTACGATAAATCTTATCAAGTGCATGGAAAAGTATGGCGTAAACAATTTGGTCTTCTCCTCTTCTGCCTGCGTATATTCTGATAAAAATGTTGCACCATTTGGTGAAGATGCAATTTTGTCGCCAATCAACCCATATGGAAGAACAAAATATTTTATTGAAGAAATCATCAAAGACTATTGCAGTGCAAACAAAACTTTCAAGGCTGTGATTTTGCGATATTTCAACCCAATTGGTGCACATGAAAGCGGTCTGATTGGAGAAAACCCAAACGGCATACCAAACAACCTTATGCCATATATCACAAGGGTTGCCTTTGGCAAACTTAAAGAACTCAGCATTTTTGGTGATGACTATGACACGCCAGATGGGACGGGAGTGCGAGATTATATCCATGTTGTTGACCTTGCCCGTGGTCATGTTATGTCACTTGATAAAATCAATGACTTTGAGGGATACAAAATTTACAACCTTGGCACAGGTCACGGATACAGCGTACTTGATGTTGTAAACACATTCAACAAGGTTTGTGGCGACAGGGTAAAATACAAAATTGTTGAGCGTCGTGCAGGTGACGCAGCCTGCGTGTATGCAAACCCAGAAAGAGCAGAGAAGGAACTCGGTTTTAAAACCGCCAAGACATTGGAAGAAATGTGTCTTTCATCATACAATTTTGAGAAAAACAACAAATAATTGCACTTTTTTGAAAAAAAATGATAAAAAACAGCATATTTTCGTGATATGTTGTTTTTTTATAATAATAAATTAAAATTATTTAAATAACATTTTTCCACCTTTTTTAGGTTTGACATTTATGCCAAACAGGGCTATAATAAAATGTAGAAATGTGTATTTACACACGCAAATTTTTAAGGAGGCGTTATGATTTTATTGGGCGATTATCACACTCATACCAAATATTCTAGGCACAACCATGGCAAAGGTACAATTCTCGAAAACGCCTCTGTAGCCCTCAATAAAGGTATCAAACAAATCGCAATCACCGACCATGGTTTCAACCATAAATTTTATGGTGTTAAACGCAAGGATTTTCCAAGCGTAAAAGAGGACATTCTCAACGCAAAAGAGGTGACGGGCGTGGATATTCTTTTGGGGGTTGAGGCAAACCTTATTTCCAAAAGTGGAGATATTGACATCATTGAAGAGGATTTTGATTATCTTGACATCTTGCTTATGGGGCATCACAAAATGGTAAAAATGAATTCTTTTAAAGAATTTTGGCAGTTTACCATTGTCAATTCTCTTCAACCTTTTGCACCAAGCAAGGAGCAGTTGAACAGAAACACAACAGCATTTTTGAAGGCACTTGATAAGTATCCAATTGATATTATCACACACCTCAACTATGGTTGCCCAACTGACACGCTTGCGGTTGCAAGAATGGCTCGTGACAAAGGAACGCTTGTAGAACTGAATGGCAAGCGTATCCATTTTACCGATAAGGAACTTGATATTATGGCGAGCGAGGGGGTTAAATTTGTTATAAACAGCGATGCTCACTGCCCAGAGCGGGTTGGGGAGTGCAATGTGGCAATGAATACCGTGTTTAGGTTGGGCATTCCGCTTTCACAGGTTGTGAATATTGATAAACTTCCAAAGTTTACCATTAAAAGAGGTTGAAATTGAGTTTTGCAAAAGACAGTAAACTTGAAATCATAAACGGAGAAATGGAGGACGCATTATGTGCCCAAGCCTTTTTGTCGGGACTTTTGCACGCTTCTGGCACAATCACCAAAAACAGCGAAGGGTTAAGGCTGGATATTGTCACCGATTTCAAGGAGATTTTTGAATATCTAAATTCAATTGTAACAAAACTTTATGGAAACAAGTTGACGCTGGACATTGCCGACGACTATATCATCAATAAAACAACATACTATCGAATTATGTTTCCAATTGAAATTACTATGCAGGTGCTTCAAGATTGTGCAATGCTAGATAGCGAGGGTGGGCTTCTTTTAAACGGAGAAATCGACAGGCATATTGTCGCCGACGAAGATAGCAAACGGGCATTTATAAAAGGTGCATATGTTGGCTGTGCGACATCAAGCATAAGGCTGAGCGAACTTGGCTCTCAAATGCCAACAACTGGCTATCATGTGGAGTTTGCTTCTCATCACCAGACCTTTTTAGAGGGCTTAAAAGGGCTTTTGGCAGACTTTGATATTGTCGGGAGAATTGCAACCCGAAAAAAGATTTTCGTGCTTTACATCAAAGATAGTGAGGCAATAAAAGACCTTCTCGCCCTTGTTGGTGCAAACGACTGTGTGCTCAACCTTGCCGACGAAATGGCAAAGAGGGGGCTAAGAAACACCGTCAATCGTCAAGTCAACTGTATCAATGCAAACATCAATAAAACAATTGATGCAAGCATGAAGCAGATTGAGGCTATCAATTATATCAATAAAAAAATGGGGCTTGATTCTCTTCCTGACGACCTTCAAGAGGTTGCCGTTTTGAGGCTTGCAAACCCACAAGAGAGCATGGAGGAACTGCTTAAACTTTCCACCATAAAACTCACGAAAAGTGGCTTAAACCACAGATTTAGGCGGATTTTGCGAATCGCCGACTTTCTCAAAGAAAAATAATAGGGGGCGTTATGAAAGAATTTGTGCATTTGCATGTGCATACAGAATATAGTTTGCTTGACGGACTTGCTCGCATAAAGAAACTTGTAAGCATGGTTAAGGAACGAGGCTGGAAGTCAATTGCAATCACCGACCACGGCAATATGCATGGTGTGATTAAGTTTTTTGAAGAGTGCGTGACAAACGGCATAAAGCCTATTATCGGAGAGGAATTTTATATCTGTCATGATATGCATTCTCGCACCAATCGTGAGGATATGGGACACCTTATTTTGATTGCCAAAAACAATGTTGGATATCAAAATCTTTTGAAATTGTCCTCATATGCCTACTTGGAAGGAAGATATTATAAACCGAGAATTGATTATAAATTGCTTGAACAACATAGCGAGGGGCTGATATGTCTTTCTGCCTGCCTTGCAGGACATATACCACAACTTATTTTAGGGCGTAGATTTGACGAGGCGGATAAACTTGCAATGTGGCACAAAAACCTTTTTGGCGAGGATTTTTATCTTGAAATTCAAGACCATGGCATACCAGAAGAAAAAGAGGTGCTTGTTGAACTTGCCAAGATGAGCAAACGCCTTGATATCCCTCTTGTTGCCACAAACGATGTGCATTATTTATACAAAGAGGACGCAGAACTTCAAGATGTTTTGATGTGCGTGCAGATGAGCAAGACCATTGACGACCCAAACCGAATGAAGTTTTCAACTGACGAATTTTATTTAAAAACATACGAAGAGATGGAAGAGGCTCTCCCCGGGTTTCAAGAGGCACTCGACCGTACCAAAGAGATTGCAGACAAGTGCAATGTATACATAAAAACAAAATCGTTGAGAGAGATTGCAGAGGGGGGCAACCCCAATATCCCTGCCGAGGATTGCCTTGGTGCGACCGACAACTTTATTCCAAAATACATTCCAGATACGGGCGAAACTCCATATGAATTTTTGTCACGAATGGCTTGGGAGGGACTTGCTCGAAATTATCCAGAAATCACCCCAGAACTTAAAGAGCGAATTGAAATGGAATTGACCACAATCAATAAACTTGGCTATGTCGAGTATTTTTTGATTGTGTGGGACTATATCAACTACGCCCGCCAGAATGATATTCCGGTCGGCCCGGGCAGAGGCTCGGGTGCGGGCAGTTTGGTTGCGTACACTACGGGTATTACGCAGGTTGACCCGATGAAATATGACCTCTTCTTTGACCGCTTTATCAATCCAGAGCGTGTTTCCATGCCCGACTTTGATGTTGACTTTTGTATGGATAGGCGTGGGGAGGTTATTGAATATGCAAAGCGTAGATACGGTTCTGACCATGTTTCCAATATTGTCACATATGGAAATATGCAGGCAAAAAACGCAATCAAAGATGTAGCCCGAGTGCTTAGATATCCATATTCAGAAGTGGATAAAATAACCAAAGAAATCCCGGGGAAATTCCCTAAAAAACCACCCGTTTTAAAATATATGTTTGGGACAACGGGAAAGGACGAGGACGCTCAGTATGTCATTCCGACCCTACGCAAAATGTATGACGAGGACGAGCAGGTAAAACGAATTGTCGACATGGCAATCAAACTTGAGGGCGTGCCAAGAAATATCTCGATGCACGCAGCCGGAGTGCTGATTGCTCCCGACCCAGTTTATGACCATGTCCCGATGGCGAAGAGCGGGGAGGACGAAATCACTCAGTTTGATATGACAGAACTTGAACACCTCGGACTTTTAAAAATGGACTTCCTTGGTTTGAGAACACTCACCGATATTCATAAGGCAATAAAATATATCAAAGAAAATCATGGCGTAGAAATTGACTTTTCCAAAATGGAATACAATGACCCTGCTGTTTTTAAACTGATAAGTTCTGGCAATACAGAGGCAGTTTTTCAATTGGAAGGTGGCGGTATGAAGAAGTTTATGAAGGACCTTCAACCGTCCAACCTAGAAGATATTATTGCGGGAATATCCCTATATCGTCCCGGCCCTATGGACTTTATTCCTAAGTTTATCAAGGGAAAGAAAAACCCAGAAACAATTCAATATGACGACCCTTGCTTAGAGCCAATTTTGAAAATGTCATACGGCTGTATTGTGTATCAAGAGCAGGTTATGAAAATATTTCAGGTTATGGCTGGATTCAGCCTTGGCGGTGCGGATAATGTACGCCGTATTATGAGTAAGAAAAAACCTGAAAAACTCCCACCAGAAAAACAAAAGTTTATTTATGGTTGGACAGACCCTGAGGGTAAGAAAAAGCCAATTCCGGGGGCAATTGCCTTGGGACACGACCCTGTTGTCGCCGAAAAAGTGTTTGAACAAATGGCAAAATTTGCGGGCTACGCCTTCAACAAATCGCACGCCGCTGCGTACGCCTATGTTTCATATCAGACGGGATACTTGAAGGCTCATTATGAGGTGGAATATCTCACAGCGGTATTGAATAATCGAATCACAAACGCCGACTCAATCAAAAAATACACAAACTATGCCAGAATTGAAGGCTTTTCAATTTATCCACCAGACATCAACAAGTCGGTGACAGAATTTAAAACAGAAAATGGCAATATCCGCTTTGGACTTGGTGCGTTAAAGCATGTGGGTACTGCGTTGATTGACCAAATTGTCGAGGAAAGAAATGCCAATGGCAATTTCAAGAGTTTTGAAGAGTTTGTGCGTCGAGTAACAGCAACTTCTCTTAATAAAAAATCAATGGAAGCGTTGGTGCTTAGCGGTGCATTTGATTGCTTTGGACACCCTCGCTCACAACTTATGGAAGTTTTCCCTGCGTATATGGAATTGGTGAACACCGATAGAAAGGCCAGAGCAGTAGGGCAATATTCTCTTTTTGACGCTTTTCAAGAGGAAACAGAGGCTGTCAATAGAATTGATTACCCTAATATCAAAGAATTTAATAAAGAAACTCTGCTTAAATATGAGAAAGAATTTGTAGGAATATATCTTTCAGGTCACCCACTTGATGACTATCTGGAAAAATATGACAATTTCAATTTCACCAGTGATATGATTCCTGATGTTGAAATTGACGAATTTGCAGGCGAGGAGGGGGATTTCACGGGCGAGCCTATGCTTAACAATGCAGAGGACGGTGACGAGGAAGAGGAAACTGTCGAAGACGACAACTTTGTCAAGGACGGCACAAATGTCGTAGGCGGGGGTATAATCAAATCTGTTAAAAAGATGCTTGGAAAGTCGGGAAGCAATATGGCATTTATCACCGTGGAAGATATTTATGGAACTTTTGATTGTGCACTGTTTGGAAGGGCTTATGAAAAATATAAGGAAATGATTTTTGAGGATAATCTCATAACAATCAAAGGAAGAGTTGCAATGCGAGAGGGCAAACCACCAAGCGTAGTGGTTGATATCGTTACGCAATGGGAGAAAAAGCAACCAGTAGATAGCAAACCAGAACAAAAACTTTACCTCCGCTTTAACACGCAAAACCTTGATGTGTATAATAGGGTGAAGGAAATTTCGGTCGCATATCCGGGTGACAGCCAAATGATAATCAAATGTAGCCAAACAAACAACGCCTTTGCATTCACTAATAAAATAGATGTCAACAACTATATGGTGAATGAACTGATTGGATTGCTTGGCGAACAAAATGTAGTTGTAAAATGATAAACAAATATTTTGCTTAACCAGAGAAAATTAAGTAAATTTCGTGAAAAAATTGGGAAAAAACAGGGAAAAATTGCAAAATTTCCTGTTTTCCCCAAGATTTATCACAAGAAAAAACAATTTGCAAACAAGATAAAAGAAATTTGATAAAAATATTTTTAACTTTTTTCAAGTTATTTGTTGAAATTTCTTGACAAAACATGAGGACTATGATAAACTTTGATAGTCAACATGTGCAGGTGTAGTTCAGTGGCAGAACACTAGCCTTCCAAGCTGGTTGCGAGGGTCCGATTCCCTTCACCTGCTCCATGGGCTTCCGTAGCTCAGCTGGATAGAGCAATGCCCTTCTAAGGCAGAGGTCGAAGGTTCGAATCCTTCCGGGAGCACCAAATTTTCATGGTGGTCTTAGTTCAGTTGGTAGAACGCCAGATTGTGGCTCTGGAGGTCAAGGGTTCGATCCCCTTAGATCACCCCATAACTTACTTAGCAATGTGTTTTTAGGGATAAAAACATATGATGGGGTGTCGCCAAGTGGTAAGGCATTGGATTCTGATTCCAACATTGCGTAGGTTCGAATCCTACCACCCCAGCCACTAATCACCCATGATGGGGTGTCGCCAAGCGGTAAGGCACAAGATTTTGATTCTTGCATGCGTAGGTTCAAATCCTGCCACCCCAGCCAA
>CAZVYB010000033.1:0-10638 GCA_964631405.1 uncultured Lachnospiraceae bacterium | reverse complement strand
GGCTTTTGATACAATTGGGGCAAGAGGTGATTGGTGCAGGTTGTCATTGAAGAGGTGATGTTTGTTGGTGTGGTCATGGGCTGGTTATGTTTGAAGTTATCGGCAAAGGTTTGTCAAAGGCGTGGTCGACTGTTTTTGATTTCCTCACTGGTGGGAGAGGTGGCAAGCCTGTTTCAGCCTCTTTTTCAAATGCACTTTATGGTAAGGTGTGTTTTGGGTGTGCTTGTGGGGCTTTTGATGTTATGTATCAGTTTTGATTTTGTGTCCTTCAAAAGTTTTGCCTGTCTTAGTGGAGTTTTTTTGCTTGTGACATTTGTGTTTGGTGGGGCGTGTGAGGCACTGCAGGGTTTGATTGGAGTGTTTCCTCTTTTTATTGTTGCCCTTGTTGGTGTGGTGACATATCTTGTTTGTCTTATCGTTTGGCGTTTTGTTTTTCGTCGATCTCGTCGTGAGGGTTTTGTATACAAGGTCAAAATCAAGGACGGGGGGCGGTTGATTGAGGAAGAGGGGTATCTTGACAGTGGCAATGTGCTTTATGATGCCATAACAAATCAGCCCATAACCCTTGTCAGTTTTGATGTTTTTTCGAGGATATACAAAGGGATAAATTTAGGGCGGTTTCTTGCAAAAGGGGTGGATTTGAGTTCTATCAAAAATGGGCATTACATAAAGATAAACAGTGTAGGAAGGGGTGGCAAAATGCTTGTCTTTTCGGTTGACGAAATTGAGGTTGGAGAGGGGCGGGTTTTTGCCGGGGCGATGCTCGGGCTTTCCTTTTCTGGGTTTGAGAAGAGTTTTGGGCGGGGCATACTTTTGCACTGTGACATGGTTTGATATGGGGGTTGGATATGTTTCCTTTGGTTTTTAAGATTAAGCAGTTTTTTTATGAGTTGTTTCACCGCAAGAGTTTGTTATGTGCAAAAAACATAGTGTGTTACATTTGTGGGAACGAGGAGTTTCCTCCCCCTCTTGAAAGTGAGGAAGAGGCGGTTTTATTAAGTCGCAAGGAGATGGGTGACGAGGGTGCGAGTGAGAAGTTGATTGAGCACAATCTTCGTCTTGTGGCATACATCGCCCGCAAGTTTGACAACACGGGAATTGAGCAAGAGGACCTCATTTCCATAGGGGCGATTGGACTTATCAAGGCGGTGAGGACATTTAAAAGTGACAAAAACATTCGGCTTGCCACCTATGCCAGTCGTTGCATAGAGAATGAAATTTTGATGCAACTTCGCAAGGCGGGGAAGGTGAAAAATGACATCAGTCTTGACAAGCCTCTTGCCGAAGATTTTGATGGCAACACCCTTGTTCTTGCCGACATCATACCTTCCGACGAAGATGTTGTTGCCGATGTGGTGGACGGGCCTGCCGACAGGCAGATTATCAATGACCTCATTTCCTCGCTCGGGGCTCGTGAGCGGGAAATTATGATTTTGCGGTATGGGCTTATGGGGCATGAAGAGTTGACACAGCGTGAGGTTGCCCAGAAATTGGGGATAAGTCAAAGTTATATCTCCCGTCTTGAAAAGCGTATCCTAAGTGATATGCGTGAGGAACTTGACAAAATGTATTCTATTTAGAAAGTGTTACTTTTCTTATGATGTGTTACTTTTCTTTAAAAGAAAAGTAACCAAAAGAAAACTATTTCAAAAAAGGTTTGGAAAACTCCAAACCTTTTTTGCACCAATTTTTATTTACTTGTTGTTGGGGTGCGGTTATTTCTTTTTTATATGTTTTTTCTGTTTTATTGTGCGGTTTTTAGGTTATTTTGTCGGGAGTGAATAAAAGTTTATGGCAATGCAAATACAACTTTTACTCGGGAGGAAATTATGGCTACAAAAGTTTGCATTGCAGGGGTTGACACCTCAAAATTGCCCAAGTTGACGGGTGAGGATATGGAAAGGCTTATGACCGCCCTCAAAAATGGTGACATTCGGGCGAGGGAGCGGTTTGTGGTGGCAAATCTTCGGCTTGTTTTGTCGGTTGTTCATCGTTTCGGTGGGCGAGGCTCTCAGGCGGACGATATGTTTCAAGTGGGCTGTGTTGGGCTTATGAAAGCCATTGACAATTTTGACAGCACCCTCAATGTCAAATTCTCAACATATGCCGTGCCTATGATTGTGGGGGAAATCCGTCGGTATCTTCGTGACAACAATTCTGTGCGGGTGTCACGCTCGCTCCGTGACATTGCATACAAGGCGTTGCAGGCGAAGGAAGAACTTTCTAAGCAAAATTTCAAAGAGCCCACAATTGAAGAAATTGCCGTGGCGATTGATGTGCCTGCCAAAAGTGTGACTTTTGCCCTTGACGCCATCAGTGACACCGTGTCGCTCAGTGAGCCCGTCTACACCGACGGCAGTGACGCACTTCACCTTCTTGACCAAATTGCCGACACCAAAAACACCGACGAAAATATGCATGAGGAGTTATCTATCAAGGACGCAATCAAAACGCTTGCACCTCGTGAGCGGGAAATTCTTTTGAAACGATATTATCTTGGCAAAACGCAAACAGAGGTGTCTGCCGAGATTGGCATAAGTCAGGCACAGGTGTCACGGCTTGAAAAAAGTGCACTGAGGGTCATTCATGAGTTTTTGATTTAGGTGGGGCACTGCCTCGCACGCAGTGTGGGAGCGTTGCCCCACCCCGCACGCTCAGCAAAAAATATATCGCCCCTGCCGAAGAGGGAAACGCAAAAATGAAAAATCATAGTGATAAAAATCAGAGATTTCTCATTGTCATAATTTGGCGGTATTTGCCATATTGTATTGTGTGGAAACATCATTTTTGGAATTAAGATGCAAAGAGGTGGTCAATGTTCTTGACGGCAGACGGCTGGGGCATATCACCGATATTGTTTTTGACCTTGGCTCGGCGTGCGTGCTTGGTTTTGTTTTGCCGGGAGAGAAAAAAGGTTGGAACATTTTGAAACCGTGCGAGCAAATTTTTCTGCCATATCGGGCGATTGTTCGCATAGGCGAGGATACAATTTTGGTGGAGTTGCCCCCAAACGGCACGCCAATCAACCCATATGTTTTGTCGCAAAAGAAAGAGAAATAATTGCAATAAAAAAAGAGGCAAAGAAATTGCCTCTTTTGTGTTTACATATTTTCAAGCAGTTTTTTGAATGAGTCCAAATCTTTAAATTGGCGATATACTGATGCAAATCGCACATATGCGACTTCGTCAAGGGCTTTAAGGGCGTCCATGACAAGTTCTCCAAGTTGACTGCTTTTGACCTCTTGTGTCAGTTTGTTTTGAAGTGTTTTTTCAATATCCTGCACAATTTTGTCAATCTGCCCCATGCTTACTGGGCGTTTTTCGCAGGCTTTTATGATGCCATTTTTGAGTTTTGATGGGTCAAAAGATTGGCGTGAGCCGTCGCTTTTTATCACCAAAATTGGCAGGTTTTCCACCGTTTCGTATGTGGTAAATCTTCTTCCGCAACCAAGACATTCCCGTCTGCGTCTTATTGCATTGCTCTCGTCGCTGTTGCGAGAGTCAAGCACCTTGCTTTCTTCATGTCCGCAATAAATACATTTCATAGGGCGTTTCTCCTTTGTGACAATATGATAGCACAAAGTGAAAGTTTTTTCCAAATATTTTTGACAATTTGCAAAAATTTTGTCATATAGTCCTCATTTTTCAAGTAAGTTATACCATGAAAAACTTGGGACAGGCTGAGAAGGGAAAATTTTTTGAGATTTGCGGGATAGGCAAAGGTGCGTCAATAAAAATCAAGCGTCGCCTTTTGGAACTGGGGTTGACCGATGGGCAAAAGGTGAGGGTTTGCCGTCGCTCCCTGCTCGGCAAGGTTTTATTGATTGAAATTCGGGGGTATACCCTTTCCCTTCGCCGTGACATTGCGGTGTTTGTGGAAGTTTGTTGAAGTGGAGATTTTTTGCAATGCAAAGTGAGGTGTGGGCATGAAAAATATCATTCTTGTAGGCAATCCCAATACGGGGAAAACAACCCTTTTCAACTCTCTCACTGGTGGGCATGAGCATATCGGAAACTGGCATGGTGTGACGGTGGAAGAAAAGGTTGGGCGGTTTGATTTTAAGGGACAGGCATTTTCTGTGGTTGACCTGCCCGGCATTTATTCGCTTTCACCCCTTTCGTTTGAGGAAAGGGTGGCAGTGGAATATCTTGAAAGATGTCGTGGTGACCTCGTTCTCAACATCTGCGACGCAAGCAATCTTGGGAGAAACCTCTACCTCACATTATCCCTTCTTGAAAGGGGGCTGTCGGTGCTTTTGGTTGTCAATCAAATTGACAAACGCCCCATTTGCAAAATTGATTTCAACCTCCTTGAAAGAACCCTTGGCATAAAAATCCTCCACCTATCGGCTGGCGACAAAAAGGCTGTTGCGGGTTTGAAGGGTGTGATTGCTGATATGTTGGGGGCGGGCGAGGGCAAGTCGGAGGGGCCGTGCGGGAGCGTGGCGGACGGCTTGCCCATAGAATGTCGAACGGCATATGAGAAGGCAAAGAGAGGGCTTTCCGGCTTTGGACTTGACGAGAAAGAAAGGGAATATTTTGCAATCAAACTGATTGAAGATGACGAGTACGCAAAGGAAAAATTTTCAGTAAAAGAGAACTTTGGGCAATGTGAAGCGGTTGCTAAATGGCGGTATGACAAAATAGATAAAATTCTTGCTGAATGTTGTAGCAAGAGGGAAAGGGTGTATGGCAAAAGCAAACTTGACAAATTTTTCCTCAACCGCTTTCTCGCTCTGCCCATTTTCTTGGGGCTTTTGTGTCTTGTTTTTTACCTCACATTTTTCTCGCTTGGCGGGTGGTTAAGCGAGGGGCTGAACTGGCTTTTGGAAGCCTGCATTTTCAAACCCGTCCTGTCATTTTTTGAGGGCGTTTATGGCAGTCAAAGTTGGGTGTATAGTCTGTTTGCAAATGCCATATTTGGCGGTGTGGGGGCGATTGTTTCCTTCCTGCCACAGGTGGGACTGCTCTTTTTCTTTCTCTCTCTCTTGGAAGATAGCGGATACCTTTCCCGTGTAGCCTTTGTCTTTGATGACCTTTTGGCAAAGGTTGGGCTGTCTGGGAAGGGGGTGTACACCCTGCTTATGGGTTTTGGTTGCTCAACAACCGCAATATTGACGGCAAGAAATATGGAGGATAAAAACTCCAAAATCAAAACAGCACTGCTGACGCCGTATATGAGTTGCTCGGCAAAATTTCCAATATATTCGGTGCTTGGTGGTGTGTTTTTTGGGGTAAACAATCTGTTTGTGATTGTTGGGCTATACCTGCTTGGCGTGGTTGTTGCCCTCATTCTTTCGTGGGTGCTTGAAAAGACCGCCCTTAAAAGCAAGGAACAATCTTTTATCCTTGAATTTCCGCCATATAGAATGATGAGTGTGAAGCGGACGCTGTCTGTTTTGTGGCAAAATATCCGTCTTTTCCTATCCCGTGTTGGCTCTTTGATTGTGGCAATGAATGTCATTGTTTGGGTGCTTTCAAACTTTTCTTTCACCTTCAAATTTGTGGGCAGTGGCGGGGTGAGTATGCTTGAAACCCTTGGCAAACTCCTTTCGCCAATATTTGTACCGCTCGGCTTTGGCAGTTGGGGACTTGTGTCTGCACTGATTGCGGGACTTGTCGCAAAAGAGGTGATTGTATCCTCAATCGCAATGTTCGGGGGTGGTGCGGGCGTGCTTTCTTCGGCACTTTTCACCGCTGGCAGTGCTGTGTATTTAGGCAGTGGCGGGGCAGTGCTTTCATATCTTGCATTTTGCCTTCTTTATGCACCATGTCTTGCAAGTGTGAGCGTGCTTGTCAAGGAGATTGGTGGCAGGTGGACGGCAATTGGCGTGGCGTGTGAATTTGTGCTTGCATATGTTGTCGCTTTTGTGATTTACACAATATCTCTTGCCTTGCAAACCTTTGGTGTTTGGGCTTGTGTAATATTCCTTCTCGCCCTTGCTGTGATTGCAACAAGCGTCGTAATTGTCGCAAAAAGATTGCGTACAAAACGCCTCTGCCCATATTCTTCCTCATGCAAGAAGAGATGCAAAAAAAGATAAAACAATCGGGGGAAAATCCTCGATTTTTTTGTAACCTTTAAAGGGGGCGGGGGCATAAGAAATAGTATGAAAAATATTCAAGATAACGGAAAATTTAAAATCATTTGCATCAAAGTTCCAAAGTGGCTTGCCCTGATTTTAAGGCGGTTTTATAAGGAGAAGGAATAGGCAGTTGGGCTTTCTTTGTTATTTGTAAGTTACATGGTGTTGCTTGGCATTATCTACAAGTCTTAATTGAAGCGGGGGAGGCTGTGCTAGAGCGGGCAACGCTCGCTAAGGCGAGCCTCCCCAGTTTGTGACAACAAAAAAGTCGGGACAAACCCGACAAAACAAAAAGCATGACTTTTGATTATGCTTTTTTTGCAGTTCTGATGCACTTTGTACAAGCCTTTACGCTCTTTTCCTTTCCGTCAACTTCAACTGTTGTTTTTTGAAGGTTGAGTTCATAAGTTCTGTTATATTTTTTGTTAGAGAAAGAAACTTGTTTACCAGTCATCTTGCCTCTTCCGCAGATTTCACATACTTTGCTCATAGTCCATATCCTCCGTTTCTAGTTTTACTTTGCACTTTACTATATCATTTTTGGAGGCAAAAAGCAACTCTTTTTAGAAAAAATCTTGAAAAAGTTGAGAAAATACAAAATTTTCGGGATATTTGACAAAAAACTGTTGTTTTTTTTTTGAATATGTTGTAAGATATAAGAGGCGAAATGTCTTATAAGGGGATAGAAATTGACAGTAGATACCAATAACTATTATGGAAATATATCAATCTCCGACAACTCAATCAGGGTTGTCGCGGGCTATGCTGCTCTTGATTGTTATGGTGTTGTTGACCTTGTCAGCAGGTCTATCGTTGACATAACGCGAGAATTATTTAAAAAAGAATCTTTCTCGAAAGGGATAAAAATACATCATATCGACAACAGAATTTTTATTGATGTTTACTGTATTTTGAAATACGGTGTGTCTATCAGTGCGGTTGCAGAATCTCTTCGCAAGGCTGTGAAGTATAGCGTTGAAAACTTTACTGGTATGCTTGTTGACGCCGTAAATGTGCATGTTTTCGGGGTAAGAGTTTAGGAGCAATTTAGGTTATGATAAAATCAATCAATGGGGCGACCTTACGCAAAATGTTTGTTGCGGGGGCTGGACTTCTCGAACAAAATAAAAAATATGTGGACTCACTTAATGTGTTTCCAGTGCCAGACGGCGATACAGGGACAAATATGTTCCTCACAATCAAGTCTGCGGTGAATGAACTTTCTCAGTGCATCACCAACGACACAAGTGCACTCAGCGAGGCGTTTGCCAAGGGTGCACTTAAAGGTGCAAGAGGCAACAGCGGTGTTATCACCTCTCAAATTTTCAAGGGTTTTTGTAATGAACTTGGCAAGGTCAGCGAGGTGACAACCAAGGTGTTTGCAAAGGCTATGCAAGAGGGTGCAAACATTGCCTATAAAGCGGTGACAAAACCAAAAGAGGGCACAATCCTCACTGTCATTCGTGTTATGGCTGAAAACGCTGTCAATATGGCAAAGAAGTATGATGACTTTGAAACCTTCCTCAAAAAGGTGCTTGAAGTGGGCGAGGAGATTTTGAAGCAAACCCCAGAGATGCTTCCTGTTTTAAAGAAGGCGGGCGTTGTTGACGCTGGCGGTCGTGGAATTATTGTCATTTTCACAGGCTTTTATAAACTTATCATTGGCGAAGAGGACTTTGAATTTCAGTTTGAAGACGAGAAAAAACCTCAATCTGTTGACGATGTGCTTGCCGACATCAACAACCTTGGCGAAATTGAATTTGGCTACTGCACAGAATATATGATTATCAATATGAAGAAAAAGACCACCGAGGCAGACATTGACAAACTTCGTGAAAAACTTTGCAACCTTGGCGATAGCGTGATTTGTATTGGCGACCTCAATCTTGTTAAAGTCCATGTTCACTCAAACGAACCAAACAAGGCACTTGAATACGCTCTTGAACTTGGCGAACTTTACAACCTCAAAATTGAGAATATGAGGGAGCAAAATAGGGAACTTAAAAAGAAAGCCAATGTCATGGAAGAAACCAAGGAGCATGGCATGGTTGCCGTTGCACCGGGCGAGGGACTTTCTGCAATTTATAAAGACCTTGGCGTCGACGAAATTATTGTTGGCGGACAAACTATGAACCCTTCTGCTGCCGACATCGCAGCAGCCGCAGACAAAGTGCCTGCAAGAAATGTCTTTGTTTTCCCAAACAACAAAAACATCATTTTGGCGGCAGAGCAGGCAAGCGACCTGACAAACAAAAAATTGATTATCATTCCAACACGCTCAATACCAGAAGGCATTTCGGCGTCAATTGCATTCAATCCTGACGGAAGCGTTGAGGAAAACACCGAGGCTATGAATGACGCAATCAAGGGCGTGCGTTCTGGATCTGTGACATACGCAGTGCGTGATACCCATGTTGACGGCTTTGACCTTCATGTGGGCGACATTATTGGTCTTGACGATAAGGCAATCCTTGCAAAGGGCAAACTTGTTGGCGAAACAACAGAAAAACTTATCGCAAGCATGATGAGCGACGAAATTATGAATATTACACTTTTCTATGGAGAGGATATTCGTGAGGACGAGGCAAATGCTCTTGCTGAGAAGGTTGCGGGCATATACCCAGACTGCGAAGTTACAACCGCATACGGCGGACAACCTGTTTACTACTATCTTGTAAGTCTTGAATAAAACTATACAAATCAAAGTGCTTGGTCAAAAGACCGAGCATTTTTTTGCTTGCGGGTGAAAAATGGATTGTGTAAACTTTGCGGAGGTGGCATTTTATAATAAATTTTTCTTGCTTTTTGAGGGCAGGAGTTGTACAATAAAATCATGAAAATTCGCCTTGACAACGCCGTGGCAAATGCCCAAAATATTTCTCGAACAAGGGCTCAAAACCTTATCAAAGAAGGTTATGTTTTTGTCGACGGAAATATGCAAAATAAGCCGTCATATGAGGTGGAAGATTATCAAAACATAAGCGTTGTTATGCGTGATAATTATGTGTCAAGAGGGGCGTATAAACTCCTCAAAGCACTTGATGCTTTCGGCGTTTCGGCTGAGGGAAAGCGGGTGCTTGATATGGGCTCGTCCACCGGAGGTTTCGTGCAGGTGCTGTTGGAGCGTGGGGCAAGAGAGGTTCTCGCAGTTGATGTTGGCAAAGGGGAACTTTCGCCCCGTCTTTCTCGCAACACGAAAGTGAAAAACATGGAGGGGCGTGATATCCGCACGCTATCAAAAGAGGAAGTCGAGGGGGTGAGGCTTGTCACTGGCGACCTGTCTTTCATTTCTCTTTCAAAAATTCTTCCCCATGTGCTTTCAATTCTTCCAAGGGTTGAAATGGTTTTGCTCTTTAAACCTCAGTTTGAGTGCGGACGGGAAATTGCAAAAAAATATCGTGGGGTGATAAAGGATAGGGCGGTGCATAAACAACTTTTAAAAACATTTGCCAAGGAATGTGAAATTTGGGGTGTGATCTTTGCAAATCTCACATTTTCACCAATCAAGGGTGGGAGCGGGAATATTGAATATCTCCTTCATCTCAACGCCCCTCAAACCACATTTGATATTGATAAAGTGGTCGATGAGGCGTTTGAAAGCACAAGGTAATCAAAAGATACCCACAATCATTATGAAAACCCTCACTACGGGGCAGGAGAACTGCAAAACATCAGCCTCATATTGTATCAGAAATTCATGAATGAAAAAACATTATTTTTTAAAATCTATCAAAAACGCTTGACAAAATACGGGGGGGGGTAAAATATAATTAGGAAATTTGTTTAAATATTGTTGAAAAAGGTAAGCAAAAAAGGGAAAATTTTTAATTACTTTTGACAAATGTTTAAAAAATGGTTATACTAACAAAAATCGACAAATTTCGCAAAGTACGATTGGGGGATTTATGTTAAAATTTCTTTCAAAACATAAAATTTTCATTGTTTTGCTTTTTGCACTAGTCACATTGGCACTAGGCTCATTTTTTGCTTTTAATGGAAGCAAAAGTAGTAGTGCAGATACATATAAGTTTACATGGAGCATAAAGGCTTTTTGGGATACACCCAATTATAGTGGCGAAAATCAGGGCTCAGGTTCTGGCACATGGACGAGTTATGATGGAAATACATATTCTGGAAGTTTGGGAAAGATAAAAAGTAATGTTCATTCGGGGAAGTCTGGCTCTTGGTCTCCCGATTATTCCGGAACAAACTATATGATAAATAACACCACTGACACAGGCTATACGAGAACGACATTTAGCGTTTCGGACAATGATTGGCTTGAGAAAAATGCATCTTCATATTATATTTCATATTCAGCATGGATTGAATGTACACCGGGCTTTACAACTCGCTCCACAGAAACAACAAGCTATTCTGATTCAAAATCAGGGAAAGTTTGGAGAAACAATGGTGGTGGTGATGACGCTAGCTCTTTTTGGATACATTTTCTTCCATGCCAATATACAATTACCTTTGATGCTAACGAAGGGGCTCATTCTACAACTACAATTACTAAGAAAGTGTACTTCTATAACAACTACCAACTAAT
>CAZVYB010000032.1:0-10919 GCA_964631405.1 uncultured Lachnospiraceae bacterium | reverse complement strand
CGAAGCGGGTGGAATTACCCAAAGCATTGGTGCGTACCAGATTTCATTTAATAACGAAAAAATCACATTTATTGATACTCCGGGACACGCAGCATTTACTCAAATGCGTGCAAGAGGTGCAAAGGCAACCGATATTGCAATTCTCGTTGTTGCGGCTGATGACGGGGTTATGCCTCAAACAGTTGAAGCAATCAATCATATCAAGGCAGCAGGAGTTCCAATCATTGTAGCAATCAACAAGATGGATAAACCAGAGGCAAATCCAGACAGAATAAAACAGCAACTTGCCGAAAATGGCATTTTACCTGAGGAGTGGGGTGGTGATGCGATTTGCGTACCAATTTCTGCAAAAACAGGCATGGGGTTAGATGACCTTAAACAAACAATCTTGCTTGTTAGTGAAATGCAAGAACTGAAAGCAAATCCAGACACCATGGCAACAGCGGTGGTTATTGAGGCTGAACTTGATAAAAATCGTGGTCCTGTTGCCTCAATAATTGTTCAAAATGGAACTTTAAGGGTGGGTGATTCCATTATGTCAGGAATTACCTATGGAAAGGTTCGTGCAATGTTTAATGATAAAGGCAAAGCAATCAAAGAAGCATCTCCGTCCACACCAGTTGAAATACTTGGTTTTAATGAAGTTCCTTCTGCGGGTGACCAAGTTTATGCAGTTGAAGAAACCCTTTCTAAACAGGTAATCCAAGAGAGAATTGACAAAATCAAAAAGGAAAGAGCAACTCAATCATCAGGTGTAACTCTTGATACATTTATGAACAGAGTACAAGAAGGTGCACTTAAAAATCTCAATGTCATCATCAAAGCAGACACCATGGGCTCTGTTGAAGCATTAAAATCTACTCTTCTAGGAATAAGAAATGAAGAGGCAAAGGTAAACATCATTCATTCAGGTGCTGGTGCAGTAACAGAAAGTGATGTAATCCTTGCTCAAACTACATCTTCAATAATCATCTGCTTTAATCAGAAACCGGTGGCTAAGGCAAAAGCGGTTGCCGAATCACTTAAAATCGAGATAAAAGAGTACAAAATTATTTATGAGATTGTTGACGATATCACTGCTTCTATCAATGGTATGCTTAGCATCAAATATGAAGAAGTTTATATTGGAAGTGCAGAAATTCGTGTTGCGTTTAAACTTTCAACAGCAGGAAAGGTTGCGGGAAGTTATGTAAAAGATGGTAAGGTCACAAGAAACTGCATTGCAGTTGTAAAACGAGGAAATGAAGAACTTGGCAAAACAACTGTTGAATCATTGAAAATCGTCAAAGATGAAAAGGCTGAGGTTGCCAAGGGATTTGAGTGCGGTATTAAGTTGAAAGATAATATCGAATTTAAAGAAGGCGACACAATTGAATTCTACAATAAAGTTGCTATAAAAAGATAAAACATAAAAAATCACTTTGAAAAACGACATAATTAGGGTATAATATTGTTATAAATAGTATTAGAGGAGATGATTATGTCAAAAAGATTTGAGAGGGCTAATAGCGAATTGCAGAGATGCATTTCTGAGATTATTCATAACAGAATGAATGACGCTAGAATAAGCCCTCTTTTGTATGTCAGTGAGGTGAATGTGACACCTGACTTTTGCTATTGCAAGATTAAAGTTGCACTTGATAGTTCAAACGACGAGGAACTTAACGAAATTTTGGGAGTGCTAAAAAAGTCAGAAGGCTTTATTAAAAGAGAACTTGCTACAATGGTGCGTATGCCCAAAATGCCAAAATTGCTCTTTGAGATTGATAAGGGCACCAGTGCAACTGTGCGTATAAATGAAATATTAAAAACACTTGAAATTCCTGCCGAAGAAGGTGAAGATGAATAAAGAAATCAAAAATATTGCAAAAACCTTAAAAGACGCGAAGAAGATTGCTCTTTTCACTCATATTTCGCCAGATTGTGATGCTCTTGGCTCTACTTTTGCCCTTTATTATGCATTAAAACAATTAAACAAAAAAGTCGATGTGTTCACAAAAGACGCTTTTACAGTTGTTGAAAAAATCTTGTTTGATGAAAGCGTTGTCAAAAAGACCGCCTGCAAAACCAAAGAATACGATGTTTTTGTGGCTTGCGATGTTCCTTCGTATTTCAGATTGGGGGAGTATGAGAAAAATTTTCACGAAAAGGACAATTTCGTTGTAATTGACCATCACCAAAACGCAGGACTTGTTGGAAAATATAACTATATTGACCCAACACGAAGTTCTTGCTGTGAACTTATGCTTGATATCATTAAAAGGCTGAAAGTTAAGGTGAATAAAGATATAGCGTCATGTTTATATGTAGGGCTCTCGTCTGACACAACTTCATTTGTAAATTCAAATACAAATAGCAAGTCTTTTCAAACAGCGAGTGAGCTTATTACATACGGTGCAGATGTTTGTGCTTTAAATGAAACTCTTTATCATACAAGAACAAGAAAATCAATTGAGTTTAAAAGATACCTTTGGAACAATTTTAAAATAAAAGGCGATTGTGCATATTGCCTTATGCCATATGAGGACTTGATTACATTAAAGGGCAAAAAAAGCGACTGCGATGGCTATAGCACCAGTCTTGTATCTATTCAAGGGGTAAATTATAGTTTTAGCATAGTTGAAGAAAAAGAGGGGTATTTTTCGGTTTCAATGCGTTCAAAAATCGGATATGATGTCCGCTCAAAAGCGGAATTACTGGGCGGAGGCGGACATTTGTGTGCTGCTGGCGTAAAATTTAAAGCAAAAGATATGGACGAAGCAAAAAACATGGTGCTTGCAACCATAAAGAAGGAAGATTGACATGAATATAAATGGCATTCTTCTTCTAAATAAAGCAAGGGGCGTATCTTCAAACAAAGTTGTAAATAAAGTCAAATATCTTCTTAAAGCAGACAAGGCAGGACACCTTGGCACACTTGATGTGCTTGGTGAAGGACTTTTGCCAATTACTTTGGGTAAATCTACAAAACTTTTTGATTTCTTTTTAAATAAAGATAAAGTCTATAAAACGATTTTCAAATTTGGCGAAACCACTGCAACATTGGATATGGAAGGCGAAATCACTGCAAGAAATGATGTTGTCGTAGACATTGAGTCCCTAAAAAATGCAATAAAGGGGTTTGTTGGCAAACAATCTCAAATGCCACCTGAATATTCAGCAAAGAAAATCAGGGGACAAAAGGCATATGACCTTGCGAGGCGAGGAGAACAGGTTGAATTAAAACCAAAAGAGATTGAAATTTATTCAATCAAGGTATTGCGTCAAATTGATACGAATGCTTTTGAACTAGAAGTCCATTGTTCTAGCGGAACTTACATTCGCTCTTTATGTCGGGATATAGCAACTTCATTATCCACATTTGGTGTTATGCAATACATACAACGCACAAAATGCGGTTGTTTTGATTTGGAAGATGGTTTCACGATGGAGCAAATAGAAAATCAAAACTATGCAATCCTCAGCCCCGACATCGTGTTTGAAAAACCCTCAATTTTTCTTGATGATAAACAAACAGAATTGTTGTTAAACGGGGTTATATTGCAAAACACTAATATTGACGGCGAATATAAACTTTATCACAATCAAAATTTTTTAGGAATTGGAATGGTTTTAGATGGTAAGTTGAAATTTCAACTGCGTTTAGTTTAAACAACAACAAAAAATGAAAAAGCAAAATTAAGGGGGATAAAATGGTTTTATTTGGACCATCTGGCTGTGGTGAAGAATTTGCAAATGAGGGCAAAAAGGGCATTTTAGAAGTTCCTGAATGGATTAAAAATAAAGGACTAGACCTTTATGAATATTCCTTTGGCCACGGCTATCAAATGTCAACCGAACTTGCGACGCAGGCTGGACAAAAATTTAAAGAACACAATATTGAACTATCTTTGCACGCTCCTTTTTATATAAATTTTGCCAACCCTAGCGAGGAAATGTATCAAAAAACGCAAGGATATATAAATACTGGGATAAGATTTTTACGAGCGTTTGATTGCAATAGGCTTATTTTCCACCCGGCATCATGCGGAACAATGAAAAGAGGGGACGCTCTTGCTCTAACTTCAAAAAGGTTTGAAGAGTTTTTCAACAAATTGGAAGAAGAAGGACAGTTGACAAATCTTCTTATCTGCCCAGAAACAATGGGAAAAAACGCACAAATTGGCACTTACAACGAAGTTGTTGACCTATGCAAACTCAACAAACACCTTGTGCCAACTTTTGACTTTGGGCATATCAACTCATTAGAGCAAGGTTCTCTTAAAACAAAGGACGATTTCAAACGAATACTGGATTATTCAATTGAAAATATAGGTTATGACAAAACGAACAATTGCCATATTCATTTTTCAAAAATTCAGTATGGGAATAAGGGAGAAGTCCGTCATTTAAACTATGATGACCAGATATACGGACCGGAATTTGACGGTCTCGCCGAGGCGTTGATTGAATATAATCTTTCGCCACACATTATTTGTGAGTCAATGTCACAAATGCCTCATGACGCATTGATTATGAAAAAAATTTATCATAAAATACTAGACAATCAAGGAAATATGTGATAAAATAAGGGGCGTAAATAAATATTTAAGGAGAAAATTTATGGTATTTGCAGGAGATTTTAGAAAAGGCACAACATTTGAATGGGACGGGGCAGTTTATTCTGTTGTAGATTTCCTTCATGTTAAGCCGGGCAAGGGCTCTCCATTTGTAAGAGCAAAATTGAAAAATGTTATGACTGGGCAGGTAAAGGAAACTACTTTCAACCCATCTGACAAATTTACTATTGCCGTTATCGAGAAGAAGGAAATGACTTATCTTTATAGTGATGGTGAAATTTACTACTTTATGGACGCTGAAACATATGACCAAATTCCTCTCAATAAGGAAAGCGTTGAAGAAGCATTGAACTTTGTTAAGGAGAACGAAAATTGCATCATGTATTTCTTTAAAGGAAATCCATTTGCAGTTTATGCTCCAAACTTTGTTGAACTTGAAGTTATTGATTGTGAACCGGGAATTCAAGGCGATACATCAAAGTCAACAAATAAACCTGCCAAAGTTGAAACAGGATATACACTTCAAGTTCCTCTTTTCATCAACATTGGCGACAAAATCCGCATTGACACCCGTGACGGAAGTTATATGGATAGAATTAAATAAAAACTTTAACGCCCAAGACCTTTGGTTTTTCCAAAGGTCTTTTTTATGTAGTAGGAAATATCATCTAAACCAAATTTATTTGCAGGTTTAAGAGGATATTTTCGCCCGTACCAAAAGACATTGCTTTTGTAATTAGCAAAAGCGTGCCTGCATTTATTCAAGACATAACTTTAAATTTTTTATTTGAAGTTGCAATGTTATTTTATTGCCTATTTTTGGCGTTATTTGTCACATAAGCATTTACAAAATTTCCCAATCATAGATTACGGCAGGAGAGAAAAGAATGCTTAAAAAAATTCTACCAAATGAAGTTTACAACATAATTGCAAATAGAGTAAACATCAACTCCATCAACGAAATACGAATGCGGGCGGACAAACCTATTGTTTTATCTATCGGTTCGCAAAGGATTTTCCTTGGCACGAATGGGGTGACGGCAAATATCAAAGATGCTATATATTGCTCAAAAATTATGGTAGAAGATATAATTTTTCGAGCAAGCGAATGTTCCATTTATTCGGTAAATGAACAGATAAAACGGGGCTTTCTTGTCATGAAAGGAGGTTTGCGTTTGGGTATAGGTGGAGACATTATTGAGGAGGGCGGAAAAATCAAAACCATGACAAACTTTACAAGCGTGAATATACGAATTCCTCATGAAATTAAAAATTGTTCGCTGTCAGCCTTCAACTATTTGCTCACTGAAAACGGAGTTCAAAACACCTTGGTTGTTTCTCCTCCGGGGGCAGGAAAAACAACTTTTTTGCGAGATTTTATCAAGCAACTTTCTTTAAGGAATTATGCATACAATATTCTTGTTTTAGACGAAAGAGGAGAATTTGATATCGGCGGAGATAATTGCATTGGAAATTTCGCCGACAAAATTTGCTACGCCAGCAAAAGTGTTGGTTTTGAAAATGGTATCCGTTCTCTGTCCCCAAACATTATCGTAACAGATGAACTTGGACAAAAAGAGGACGCCGATGCAATTATGTATGCGGTAAATTGCGGGGTATCAATCTTGGCGTCTGTGCATAGCGACAGCATTGAAAGCCTAGAGCAAAAACCTTACTTTGATAAAATTTTGTCGGGCAAAATATTTAAAAGGTTTGTGTTTTTGTCTTTACGAAATGGGCCGGGCACACTTGAAGGAATTTATGACGAAAACTTTTCTAGGGTAAGAATTTAGGAGTGGGAGTATGAAATTTATATTTTTATTGGCTATTGCGGGAGTTTGCATATTGATTGGCTTTATATATTCAAAAAAGTATAGACAAAGGGCAAACTTTTTTCGTGCACTTGTCATGCTCTGTCAGAAGTTTGATGTTGAAATCAAATTTTCAAGAGATAGGATAAAAAACATTTTTGTCAACATAGACGATAAGCAGAAACAGCATTTATGCGGACTTACAAACAATTTTATTTCTTTTATTGAAATGGAAAATACGCTTGAAAAAGATACACTATTTAAAGGGATTTCATTCTTGAAAGAGGAAGAGAAAGATGTCATATTTATGTTTTTTAAAACTCTTGGAAGAAGCGATGTTGACAGCCAATCGCAGGAAACCAAAAACTATCAATCCCGTTTTGAAACGCTGTCATCGTCAGCAAATAATGACTACAAAAAGTATGGGGCGTTGTCGGTTAAACTTGGTTTTGTCGTTGGGGCATTTTTGATAGTTTTGTTTATTTGATAGGTGAGCAATGAGTGTTGAAATAATTTTTAAGATTGCAGCAATTGGGCTTTTGACCGCAATCATTGGGCAAATTTTAAAGCAAACAGGAAAAGATGAGATTTCTACTTTGGCAACTTTGGCAGGGCTTGTGATTGTTTTAATTATGGTGATAAATCTTGTGGGTGACCTTTTCACCACAATAAAAACAATATTTAATTTTTAGAGGATTATGGAGATTATTTTTAAAATCATAGTTATTGGCTTGATTACCTGCGTAGCAACCCTTATCGTCAAGCCCATTCGGTCTGATTTTTCAATTATCATTGCAATAACTGGTGGAATAATAATCATTTGCTTGATTATAAACTATCTTACTGGCGTTTTTGATGTGATGAAGTCTATCATAAACATGACGGGCGTCAGTTCTGAGATATATCGTTTTTTAATCAAGATAATTGCGATTGGATACTTGATAGAATTTACCGCAGGTATATGTAGTGAAACGGGCAATTCAAGCCTTGGCGACAAAGTTTTGCTTGGCGGGAAGATAATAATTATGGTTATGTCCCTACCAATTATCACCAACATACTGCAAATAATCATGGAGTTGTTGCCATGAAGAAAAAGGGTTTTGTTTTAATCATTTTTATACTTATATTGTTGTGTTGCCCAGTCCAAAAACTAAGCACCGCCACCTTGTCGCTGACCTCGCAAGACATAAATAGTCAAACCGAGGAGGAGCAGATAGAGGAAGATTTGGAGGAAGAAATTCAAAACCAACTTGACGGATTGGATTTTTCTTCCCTTGACGAAATCCTTGAAGGTTTTTCTTCAAGCCAACTGGGCGTTTTTGGGGAAAATAATTTTTTAAGCAAACTCCTTAAACTTATAAATGGTGATTTTGACAATGGGCGGGGCTTTTGGGGTAGCATAGCATCAGTTTTTTTTGATAATCTTTTGGATTTACTTCCTGTCCTTTCCCTAATAGTTGCAATTTCACTGCTGGGAAGTATGCTTCAAGGGTTGAAGCCAAGCACAAATGGAAAATCAATTTCAAATGTAATCCATTTTGTTACTTACGGACTGATTGTAGTCCTTGTGCTTTCAATCATAATAAAAATGATTGCACTGACAACTGCCACAATAACCTCTTTGAAGGAGCAGATGGACGCAATCTTTCCAATTCTGCTGACCTTTTTAACAGCAATAGGAGGAACAACATCTGCTTCTGTTTATCAGCCAGCGATGACACTTTTGACTGGCACGATTGTCAATATACTTACCAATTTGCTACTCCCAATTTTTATTTTTTCGGTGGTTTTCTCTGTAGTTTCAAATCTTTCAAACACCATAAAATTAGACAAGTTCACATCATTTTTCAATAGCACCTTCAAATGGATAACAGGACTTGTTTTCACCATATTTACAGCATTCTTATCTATTCAAGGGGTTACTGCTGGTTCAATTGACGGGATATCAATACGCACAGCAAAATACGCCATAAGAAGTTATGTGCCTATTTTAGGTTCTTACCTTAGTGACGGAATGGGACTTTTGCTTGCATCTTCAAATCTTATCAAAAACGCAGTTGGAGCAAGCGGTTTATTCATGCTTCTTGCAACAATCATATCCCCACTCATAGAAATGATGCTTTTTATGCTTATGCTAAAACTTGTTGCAGGAATTGTTGAGCCTCTTGGAAACAAACAGGTTGCAAACTTCATTTCTTCGCTTTCAAAAAGCATGGTGCTTTTGCTTGTGCTGGTCATTGCGGTTGGTTTTGTATATTTCATTATGCTTGGGCTTGTAATGTGCTCTGCAAATGTAATATAAGGAGGTTGCCATGTTTTCAAGCGTATCAAGTTGGCTTTTGACAATCGCAGGCATAATATGCCTTTCGGTTGTAGTTGAACTTATTTTGCCAGAAGGGCAAATGAATAAATATATCAAAGGCATCATGTCATTTCTTGTCACTCTTGTAATCATTATGCCTTTACCCAAACTATTAAATTCGCAACAAGATTACTCCAATATTTTTAATTTTGACGACCAAATTTCTGCTGACGAGGATTATTTATATCAACTTAATTTAAACAAAGTCAACGCTCTTCAAAACGACATAGAAAACGATGTAAACAAAAGGGGATATGAAAATGTAAAGGTGTATATAAGTTGTGACATATTTGAAAGTCAAATGCAATTTAAGTCGATTACTGTCGACATTTCAAATTTAGTCATATCGCAAAATGCAGAGCATAGAGATATAACAAAGATAAGAGGGGATATAACACAAATAATTCAAAGTTATATCAATCTAGACGAGGAGGCTATTTTGTATGATGGATAATCTCAAAGATAGAGCAAAGAAACTGTTTGAAAAACTCAAAAAAATCAAACATATTGAAATCTATATCGCTGTTGGATTTGCCCTTGTTCTTGCCATGGTTTACTTCATTTTTCTCTCTCCCAACAAAACAGAGGAGGATACAGGCTCGACACAAATCGACGCCACTGAGCAAACTTTTTCCTCATCAGAAGAATATACAAGCTATTTGGAGAATAAACTTAAAAATGTAATTACCTCGCTAAAGGGCGTGGGCGACGCCAAGGTCATGGTTACACTGGAAAAAGGATTTGAATATGTTTTTGCCACAGAAGAGGAAATCAAGACTTCATCAAATGGGACAACCATCACAACCGTGACAATTGTTATGGTTGATGGACAGCCTGTAATCAAAGAGGAAATTTACCCAATTGTTGAGGGGATCGTTGTTGTCGCAGATGGTGCAGGAGATGTCGGAGTACGCATGAATATTCTTTCTATAATTCAAACGGTTATAGGGGTGGATAACGCAAAGATAAACATAATGGAAGGAGAAATTTAAAAGGGGTGGATTATGAAAAAGAGAACAAAAATTATCGTTATTGCGGCTATGGTGCTTTTGCTTGGCGTAACAGGATATCTTAATGTTATGTTAAACAATTCAGTGTCAAGCTCATCAACAGACACAGAAACAACAACTGTAGGTTATTTTCAAACTTACAGAACAACAAGAGAATCGACTCGTGATCAAGAAATGCTTTATTATGATGCAATCATCGCCAATGAAAGTTCAACAGCCGAGGCAGTAAAAAATGCAGAGAACGCAAAACTTGCCCTTATTTCTCAAATGGAACAAGAACTTGTTGTTGAGGGGCTTATAAAAGCAAAAGGTTTTGAGGACTGCGTGATTTCAATTTCAGATTCAAATGTAAATGCAGTTGTCAAAGCAGAAGAACTTTCTTCAACCGAGGTTGCCCAAATCGTGGCAGTCATTCAATCACAATTGAAAACAAGCATTGAAAATATCAAAATTATTCCAGTCGAATAGTTGCAAAAACAATCGCCAATGTGCTATAATACAAAAGAATAGGAGTTGCTATGAATAAGACAGCAAATCAATTGCCTAAAAAAGGCAAAGTAGAAATTGACAGAGATATCCTTTTGTCAATCATCAATCTTGCGACAAAAGAAATCAATGGCGTTGCCTCGCTCACAAATGCAGAACTGCCTTTTTATCACAAATGGTCAAAAACAAAAAGTGATGGGGTAAGCATCAAATTTGATGTAAACGGCGTACTTAATGTTGATGTTTACATCAAAGTTTACATCGGATACAGCGTACCAGATATCGCATACAGGGTTCAGGAAAATATCAAAAATTCTTTAAACTCAATGGTGGGAATCAAACCGGGTAAAATCAATGTTCATGTATGCGGTGTTGAAGTTGACGAGGTAGGTGACCAGTGAGAACGGACGCAAGAGAAAAAGCATTTCAACTTATATTTGAAAGACTTTTCGTCAAAGATAACTATAACCTTGACGAAGAGTTTTTTGTGTCTTTAAAAAAGGAAGAAGATAGGGAATTTGCAATTCAAATTCTTTCGAAGTTCAATCAAAACAGAACAGTAATTGAAGAACTTGTTGAAACAAATCTTAAAAACTACGCCCTTTCACGAGTATATAAAGTTGACCTCGCACTCATCTACTTGGCTATGACAGAAATCGAATATTGCAACACTCCACATCAAGTTGCAATC
>CAZVYB010000031.1:4863-11008 GCA_964631405.1 uncultured Lachnospiraceae bacterium | reverse complement strand
GTGTTGTTGAGTCTTTTGACGCATACACTTTGACAACCATATATACACTATTGTCACCAAGTCCTGCAAGAAGTTTGCTTTGTGATGTAAAGTTGATTGTAAGGTCGCTTACACCGCTGACTTCATAATAGTCATTCATATTGATATTATAAAAATCTCTTTGAGATGGTTTGAGATAGTATGTGCCAAGGAAGCCAAGTTGCCATGAAGCACTGCTTGAAACATCAACCATCATATATTTCACATCGCCCACAATTTGTGTTTGTGCGGAAACGCTTTCAACATCTGCTGATGGGGTTTTTGAGGTCATTGCGTTTGCAAGTTCTCTATAAATATCGTCTGTTTGATAAAGTTTTATCTTCACCGGAATTTGAGCAAGCACCGTGCCGGTTGTTGGCAAAGTGATTGTCAACACTGATGAAAGGGTGTCGATGTTATAGCCGAAGAAGAAGTCTGAACCTGTTTTCTTGACAACTCTGCCATTGTCATAGTCGAGGTAGTCATTGAATGAATAACCAAGTGTCAATTCGGTGATAACGCTTCCACTGCTTTTTCTTCTTACTGAAACATAATCGTCAAGAGGTGAAGAAATGTTTGTGCTAAGCACATAGAATGTGCCATTTTTTGATTGGATATCAAGGTCACGGGTCACCGTGAAGGTGATGCCATGGTTGAGTGCGTAGTAGTTGTCCCCTTCTGGTTGGAAATAAACCCTAAATGCGTTTGTTTCCTCGTCCCAGAAATCTACAAATGTGATTTTTCCTTGGGTGAAGGTTGCAACATATGCACCACTTGCAGGCTCTACTGTTGTAAGAACATATCTATCATTATTATATACAACATAATATAATGTTCCATCTACATAAAGCGAGTTTGCAAAGTTGCCATTTTCTGTGCCTTGGTTGAGGTTTGTCACCTTGCTTGTGATTGTAAATTCGCTTCCCGCATAAACAACATCGCCAGCAAGTGGATAGTTTTCTGCTGAAACGGTGATATTTGCAAGCAGGCTGAGGTCAAGGTTTGTGTTTACCGCACTGATTGAGTCTGACACGATAAATTGAAGTGTTGGGCTGAGTGCGAAGTTTTTGTTGATTTTGAGTTTTGCAATTGGAGTTGAAAGCAAGATATTTCTTATATTTGAAGGCTCATAATCATTATTAAAGTCAATGATTGCCCCGTCCTCGCCATAAAGCGTCAGCATACCTTCAATGCCGAACAGGTCGGTGAGTTGCTCGTTTGAAAGGGTGCTTTCTGCGATATATTGAGGATTGAATTTGAATGAAACTTTTGTATATTCTTGTGTACCGCCACCGATATAGAATTTCACCATATTTGAAAGGGTGATAAATTCGTCGTCACCACCAACTGCACCATATTTTTGAACTGATGCCTTTGCGATGTTTTCGGTTTTTGCACTGAGGCTGTCGTCATATGTGTATGGAGAATCGGCATACGCAATATGAGTCACACCGGTTGAGATGATTGAGAAGTATATTGATTGTCCCTTATCTTCAAGAGAAACCTGTTTGTCATTTGATGTGATTGAAAGTGAAACATTGTCACCCTCATCGCTTGTGTTTTTGAATGTGAATGATTTTCCGTCAGCCGAAATGCTGATGATGTTTGCATTGCCGTTTGTGACCTCAAATGACCATTGTCCCGCCAAAGTGTCCGTTCTGCCCTTTTGGTCGGTGATGATAACACGGCTTGCGTTTGCACCAAGAAGGGAATCAAGGAAAAGTGCTACGCTTGCATATTGTCTTTCGCTTCCGCCAGCCATAACCTTGATTGTTGCAACAAATTCGCCGTCTGCTTGAAGTGTTTGGGAAACTGTGACTGTTTCAAATCCGTTAATCACATTACCAAATTCATACCCGCCCTCTTCGCTGACTGCAATTGAGATTGAAATTGGCTTATAAACACACACATTTTGGTCTGCACCAAGTGAATATTCCCAAGACAGATTTTTGTCCTCTTGGTCGTCGTATGAAAGGGCAACATAGCCAAGATATACGCCGTTTACGCTGTCAATCTGCACAGCAGACTTCACCTTAAAGCGATATTCCAAAATGCCGTCCCCGCTTTCACCATCAATAACAAAGGTTTCGCTATCAATAATGAAAAGGTTTGTAATATCATTGTTTGCGGTGTCAAGAATGCTTGGGGTCATGTATCCCCTTCTGTATTCATCTTCAAACACAGGGACAGCCTCTTTGCTTACCGCAAATTTCACGGTGAAGGCAAGGTCACTGCCTTGGTTGATGCTCACCTCTCCGCTCTCGCCGGGGGTGAAATTGTCTGTGTTCAATACACCAGATGTCACCGAGTCCTCATTGAGCGATTTCTCGCAAGACACCCTCACGCTACCTTCACACATCAATACGATTTGGTAAAGTCCGTCGGCGTCATATTGATATTGTCCGTTGATTGTGGCAACGGTTGCATAGTAAAGAGTAAATTCGCCAGTGCTGTAAAGTGTAAGGCTGTTGCCTTCAAGGGCAAAAAGAGTGAAGTTGCCGTTTTCGGTTGAGTATACGCCAGACTTATCAAAGTCATAGCCCGATGCACCAAGCACGCTGTTTGCTATTTCTTGATAATCACCTTTATCTTGTGTGCCGAAGCAGGCAAAGAATATTACATCTTGATATAGATTTGTTGTTGGCACATTTGCAAGGCTTGCAAGGTCAATCGTTTGTGGAATGATTGCACCATCGTTATCATAATCAAGCATAACATTGATGTCTGAGGCGTCTGCCCAAGCAAGTTTTGCCTCTGTGTGTTCTACAACATTAAGCGAAACGGGGTAAGATACAATTTCGTCGGCAATCTCGAAAGGAACAAGTCCGTCGCCATAATCTACAAACAAAATTGTTTTGATTGTGACCGCCTGTGCCTTGATTGTTTCGATATCCCAGAAAGAGTATCTTGGGTTTGCGTTTGTAGTGTTTGGTTTATAATATCTCAGTCCTCCAACTTCAACATACTCTCCATCTTTGACTGAAAGGCTTGCACTTGTGCCTGTTGTGGCGTCTGTCCCGTTATATTCAAATGCAATTGCAATGTTTTTAAGCATTCCGTCAAGAAGCACGCCGTTTGGGGCTGTGTCTGTTTTGGTTGAGTATACATCAATGCCAAGGTAGTCGCTGTTTACATAATAGTTATACTTATTCATGAACAGGCGGAAGGTTTGTCCCAGTTTGACATCGGCAAGTGATTGTGTCGCCCTTGAAACGGTATAGTTTCCAACATTCGCCTCTTTGATTGTAAAGTTTATTAGGGCAATATCGTCCGCCACCGTCTTGCTGGCAATATTTTCAAGCATACGGATATAATAGTCAACCGCACTACTGCCCTCGGCAAGTGTTGCCTCAAAGTCAAGTTGACTGCGGGCAGTCCTGTATGTATAGCCGTCAATTTCAACATTTGAAGCAGGCTCGCTTCCCACATTGAAACTTATTGTATATTTATCTTCGTAAATAGGTGTAAGTGCTGTTGTGCTTGCACTTTCAAAGAAGGTCTTTTTTGTCCTCCACTCACTTTCCGCCTTTCCGCTCTTATCGTCACTGAACATATACTGGCTTTTTGCGGGGATAAATTTGCTTTGAAGGGTGAATGTTTCGTTTGTCACCACTTCATCTGTCACCTGACCACGAGAATTGACAATCTGGGTTTCTGTTTTATACACAGGCACATCAACTGCAATTGTAAGCGGAACTGGTGATTGTTCATTATCCTGCGATTGTGCATAGATGGTGGAAATACCACCCTTTATCCAGTCAATATAATCGCCGTTTTCGTCAAGGACATAATCTGTTGCGGTTTCTGTTTCTTTAAGGTCCTCTTTCAAAAGTTCCACCTCAAAAGTTTCGCCAAGGGAAACAACTTGCGGAAGTCTTATGATGGTGTTTGATATGTAGCCCATAGAGTCAGGCGTGTTATAACTGTCCTGTCCCACAAATGAAAGGGTCACTTTGTCCTTTGTCACCCGCTCGGTCGGAGTGGTGATTTTAAGAAGAAAGGTTTGACGCTCCTGCATATTCAATGGCTCTTTTGCAGAGATTTCAAGTTGACCATTTGCAAAAAGGCTTGCATCATATTCAAATGCAATGCTTTCTGGCATAATGATTTTTTCCTCAAAGCCCCCTGTCAAATAAACGCCAAGCACCGTTCCACCAGAAATCAGTGTAACGCCCGCAAAAACGCTGAGTGCAGTAAGCCAGCCATTCATTTTGCTTTTCTTTTCAACTTTTGCTTTTTTGTCTTTTTTTGCTTTTTTCATTAAAGACACCTCAACTTTAAAATAATCTAATCATATTGTAATATTTATTGTCAAAAAAGGCAAACAATTTTCCACTTTTTATTGATTAAATATTTATTTATTATTCTTTAATTTATCACAAAATATTTACAGCCAAAAAATATTAAAATAAATTTAATGAAAAATATTGAAAAAATTATTTATTTGAATAAAAAATATACAAAAAATCCTTTTTTGAAGGCTTTTTATTGACAAGCACATTTATTTTTTATATACTTTTTGATAAGGAGAAATTGAATGATACAAGCAATCAACATTTCACTCGCTTTTGGTGGGCGGGTGCTTTATAAAGATGTCAATTTAAAATTCACCAAAGGCAATTGCTATGGCATTATCGGGGCAAATGGTGCAGGAAAATCAACCTTCCTCAAAATCCTCACCGGCGAAATTGAACCAAATACTGGCGAGATTTTTATCACTCCGGGTGAGCGTATGAGTGTGCTTGCACAAAACCAAAACGCATATGACGGCGAAACCGTGCTTAATACCGTGCTTCTTGGACACAAAAGACTTATGGATATTCAAAAGGAAAAGGACGAATTATATATGAAACCCGACTTTTCCGACGAAGATGGTATCCGTGCGGGAGAACTTGAAACCGAGTTTGCAGAACTTGGTGGCTGGGAGGCGGAAAGCGAGGCAAAAAGCCTTTTGCAAAGCATGGGAATTGGCGAAGAATTTTTTGATAAATTCATGAGTGAACTTGACGCCAAATTAAAGGTAAAAATTCTTTTGGCTCAGGCTCTTTTTGGCAACCCTGATATTTTGGTACTTGACGAGCCAACAAACAACCTCGACTTTCAAACAGCACGCTGGCTGGAAGAATATCTGCTTGAATTTGAAAACACCGTGATTATCGTATCCCACAACCGTCACTTTCTCAACAAAGTTTGCACGCATATTTGCGATGTGGACTATGGCAAAATCAATATGTTTATCGGAAACTACGATTTCTGGTATGAGTCAAGCCAACTTATCCTTAGGCAGATGAAAGACCAAAACAAAAAGGCGGAACAAAGGGCAAAAGAATTGAAGGAATTTATTGCTCGCTTCTCGGCAAATGCATCAAAATCTAAACAGGCAACAAGCAGAAAAAGAGAACTTGAAAAACTCACTTTGGAGGACATCAAACCTTCTTCAAGAAAATACCCTTACATCAATTTTGAATATACCCAAGAGATTGGAAAAGAGGTGTTGAAAGTTGACCACCTGACCAAAGCGGGAATGTTTAAAAATCTCTCTTTCAACATTGAAAAGGGGCAAAAAGTTGCATTTTTTGCAAAAAATAGCCAAATTTTGACCACTTTGTTTAATATTATCCTCGGAATTGAAAAACCAGACCATGGTCAAGTGTTTGTTGGAAAGACAATCAAAACAACAAATCTTCCACAAAATAATAATGAATATTTTGAGGGAAACACAAATTCTATTGTTGACTGGCTAAGACAATTTTCAAAAGACCAAAATGAAACATACATTCGCTCTTGGCTAGGAAGAATGTTGTTCACCGGCGAAGAAAACTTGAAGCCTGCAAATGTGCTTTCTGGCGGTGAGCGTGTGAGATGTATGCTTGCAAAAATGATGTTGGAGCAGGGAAACCTTGTCATTCTTGACGAGCCAACAAACCACCTTGACCTTGAATCTATCACCGCCCTCAACAAAGGCATGATGAACTTCCGTGGCAACCTTCTTTTTGCAACACACGACCAAGAAATCATTGAAACTGTCGCAAATCGAATTATTGACATTCAAGACGAAAACACAATCATTGATTTCACTGGCACATATCAAGAATATGTGGAAAAATATCATAAATAAGAAAAAATA
>CAZVYB010000031.1:0-4763 GCA_964631405.1 uncultured Lachnospiraceae bacterium | reverse complement strand
TTTCACTGGCACATATCAAGAATATGTGGAAAAATATCATAAATAAGAAAAAATAGGCAAAAAATCATAAAAATAATAAAAAATATATGAAAAAACATATCAAAAAGGCATATTTATCAAAAAAAATATGCTTTTTGGTTTTTAAAAAATTTTCTTAAAAAACAATTGACTTTTTATTTTCTTTGAATATAATCATAGTCAAGTGATGACGGAATTGGCAACTCCTGAACTTGACGCGGGTCGGCGTAAAGACTTGAATGAAGGCATCAATTTTTGGTGCGAATTAGGGTGGAACAGCGTTTTCATACGCCCCTATGTCAAATGGCATAGAGGCGTTTTTATTTGTCTTATGCTATCAAAATTTTGCTAATAAAAGGAGAGAATTATGGAAAGTAGCAAAAAAACAATGGATAAAGTGGTAAACCTTTGCAAATCTCGTGGTTTTGTCTTCCCGGGAAGTGAAATATATGGCGGGTTTGCCAACACTTGGGACTATGGTCCTATCGGCGTTGAACTTGAAAACAATGTCAAAAAAGCATGGTGGAAAAGATTTGTGCAAGAAAGTCCAAACACATACGGCGTTGACGCTTCAATTCTTATGAATCCTCGTGTTTGGGAGGCAAGTGGCCATGTGGCAAGTTTTGGTGACCCAAAAATGGACTGCAAATCTTGCAAACAGCGTTTTAGAGCAGATAACCTTATTGAAGACCATTCAAAAGGCAGTGTTTGCCCCGACACAATGACAAATGAAGAAATGGAAGGGTACATTGCCGAGCATAATGTGAAATGTCCTCGTTGTGGAAACTTTAACTGGACGCCAATCCGCACATTTAAACTTATGTTTGAAACAAGTCGTGGAACAATTGAGGGCGAAAAAGATGTTGTGTATCTTCGTCCTGAAACCTGCCAAGGTGAATATGTAAACTTTTTGAATGTACAACGCACGGCAAGGGCAAAACTTCCTTTTGCAATTGCACAAATCGGAAAATCATTCCGCAATGAAATCACTCCGGGAAACTTCCTTTTCCGCACAATTGAGTTTGAGCAAATGGAACTTCAAATGTTCTGCAAAGATGAGGCATCTGTCGACATCTACAACGGATACAAAGAAAAGGCTTGGCAATTTGCAAAAGATGTTGGCTTGAATGAGGAGCGGTTGCGTTTCCACGACCACGACAAACTTGCACACTATGCAAAATGTGCCTGTGACATTCAATATAACTTTCCTATCGGCTGGCAGGAACTTAACGGCGTGCATCACCGTGGCACTTGGGACTGCTCTCGTCACCAAGAGTTTAGCGGAAAGAGCATGATTTATACCGACCCTGTCACAAATGAAAAAATCCTTCCAACAGTGATTGAATATTCAATTGGCGTTGGTCGCCTTACCCTTGCCCTTCTTTGTGAGGCTTATGACGAAGAGGTGCTTGAAAATGGAGAAACCCGTGTTGTTATGCACTTCCACCCTGCAATCGCACCATACAAAGTGGCAATTCTTCCCCTTCAAAAGAATTTGGGGGACAAGGCAAAAGAGGTTTTTGCACTGCTTAGCAAAGAGTTTATGTGCGACTATGACGAGGCTGGCTCTATCGGGAAAAGATATCGCCGTCAAGACGAAATTGGCACTCCTTTCTGTGTAACCATCGACTTTGACACCCTCGAAAATGGCACAGTGACAATTCGTGACCGTGACAGCATGGAACAAATTCGCATTGAAATTGACAAACTTGTTGAATATATCTCTGCAAAAGTTAAATTTTAATTGTAAGAACAAATTTAATCAAAAAAAACACAAAACATAAAAAAATCACAAAATTTTGTGATTTTTTTGTTTTTTATATGTTTTTTCAAATTATTTTTATTATTTGATTATTTTCAGTCTCTGCGTGAGGCAAGCAGAAGAAAAACAAGTCTTAAAAAATATGCAAGACTGACACATAGAGAAGCAACATATGTCAAGGCTGCTGAGTTGAGGAGGTTTGCTGTTGCATTCTGCTCCTCCTCGCTGGTGTTCCCCATTGCGAAAAGAAGTTTTTTTGCCCTTGCTGATGCGTCATATTCAACAGGCAAAGTGACAAGTCCCACCAGCACCGAAAGTCCATACACCCCGCACATAACATAAATGATGATATTTCCTGCGGTGGAGAAAAAGACAAGTTCTAGTATCAGTCCAACAATTATCATAGGCACAAGAAGCCCTGATACAAAATTGCTTATTTTTACAACCGTTTGACGCACTTTATATGCACCATAATTTCTTGCGTGTTGAAGGGCGTGTCCAAATTCATGTGCAACAATTGATTGAGCAGAAAGCGATTTTGAATGATAATTTTCCTCACTTATATTTATGCTTCTGTCTTTTGGGTTATAGTGGTCACTAAGTTTTCCTTTACACATTTTTATGGTCACATTCACGCCGTTTTCACTTGCAAGTCTGCGTGCAAGTTCAGCCCCTGTAAGGTCAATTGAGGAAGGCTCTTCCTTATATGCCTCATATGTTTTATTGACACGATTTTGCACAACAAGTGAAGCAAAAAAAGCCACTAAAATAAAAACTCCACAAATACAATAACCTATATAATATTCCATTTTTCTCCTTTTTTACTTTTTACATTAATATTTTTTAAAATCTTTTTTCTCCTTTATTTTAAAGGAAAAAAAATGTTTTAATAGAATTTATTTTTAATTCTATTTTATTTGTTTTCTCCAATTAAAATATTTTTATTTTTTTTTATTTTAATTAAACAATTTCGTCTTTCTTGACATTGCCGTCCAGCCAAGGCAAATCTTTAAAAAATCTGCCCAATATGTGAGGCGGGCGTCATTAAGAAAGCCCTTGCATTTTTTGACATCTTCTTGTGAAAAAAATTCTTCCAAAAATTTTATTGCAGTTTTTGACGCGTCCTTTTCTATTGAAATTGTACGAAGTTTTATCACAAGAGCCAAAAGAAATATCAGCACGCCAAATCCAGCAACAGCAACACCCCAGTAAAAGAGCGTATGCCCCAAAATCATAAGCACCACTCCGGCGATTATGCTTGGCGTCATAAGGTAACCTAAAAATCTGCCCAATTTGCGAAGTCTTGTCAGCGTTTTTAGTTTTTTGCCACTTTTATCTTGCATCGCGTGACCAACTTCGTGGGCAATGATTGTAAATGATGCATAAGAAGGATTTTTTAAGGTTTGTGTTGATAAAAACAATTTTCCTTTATTATAGGCATCGTTTGCCACAGCCGAAATTTGTACGATTTGAAGTTTTCCCTCAAAATAAGTTTTGTTTAGGTGCGAGATAAAACCCAGCGGGGTGAGAGTTGAGTTTGGATATTGTTTATTCATTTCCTCATATTTTTCCATAAACCGCTCACCAGAAAAGTTTGCCACCGCAAGCAAGAAGCATAGCAAAAGCAACACGCAAATTATAACTAAAACTATTCCCCACCACATAATAACTTTATTGTAACGCAAAAAAAGAAATTTTACAAATAATTTTCACCAATTTATGTGCAAATAACAACAATCGTCCCCTTTTGCAATGTTGTGCCCGATGGCGGGAGTTGTTTTTGTACATATTCTCCCTCTCCGTCTATTTCACATTCAAGCCCCGCATCTTTAATAAGGGACAGGGCTTCTGCCAAACTTTTTCCTTCAACAAATGGCATTGTCGCATATTCAATTTTGACGCTTGGGTCTTGTTTCTCCTCATTAAGATAGTCAAAAAGTTCTCCAAAAATTTGTTTGCCATATGGGGCAGCAACAATCCCCCCATAATATGCACCTGCACCTGGCTCGTCAACCATAATAAACAAAATATATCTTGGATTATCGGCTGGATATGTGCCTACAAAAGAGGAAATATATTTGCCTTGGGCAATTCCTCCGCCCTCCTTATATTTTTGTGCTGTCCCTGTCTTTCCGCCAACATTATACCCTTCAACAAAGGTGTATTTGCCCGTCCTATTTTCGGCAAATTCAAGAAGTTGATTGACAATTTGAGATGTTTTTGGAGATACAACATTTGTTTTCTGTTTTGCAGGCTGGGCGTCCTTGACAAGATGGAGGCTGTTGTAATTTCCTCCGTTTGCAATGCACGACACCGCACTGACAAGTTGAAGTGGCGTGAGGGCTATGGCATGACCAAAGCCCATGCGGGCAAGGTCAACATTTTTGACAAGGCTTTTTGCCATCAAAATCCCGCCAGCCTCACCGCTTGCGTCTATGCCAGTTTTTTCGCCAAGTCCAAATTTCTGCATATATTCATAAAATTTATCCTTGCCCAGTCTTAGTGCCAAATCCATAAAACAGCAGTTGCAGGAATTGGCGAATGCCTCTTGGAGGGACTGAGAACCATGCCCAATCGTCCTCCAACATTTTATTTTTACACCATCAATAATTCGATACCCCGGGCAATAAAATCTATCGTCAAGGCTTGTCAGCCCCTCTTCAAGGCAGGCTGAAAGGGTGAGTATTTTGAATGTTGAACCCGGCTCATAAACATCTGTCGCTACCTTCAATTTGCTTTGTTCAAAAAGGGCGTCAAGGTCATCTCGAGGCACTTCGTTGAGGTCAAAACTCGGCTTTGTTGAAACCGCCAAAATCTCTCCGCTGTTTATATCTGCCAAGATTGCAGAAACCGACTTTGCTTTTTGTTCGGTCATGATTTGTTCCAAAGTTTGCTCGACGATAAGTTGCATTTTGCTATCAACTGAAAGGGTCAAATCTTCGCCTGCGGTGGCAGGTACATAATATCTTAGACTCCCGCCAAT